>NZ_CM178725.1:600000-900000 GCF_058680895.1 Caulobacter sp. GSs2
CGAACCGGGCGGTCTGGGAACCTTGCCGTCGGAAGAGCCCAAGAAGGACGAAGGCTCCAAGTGATCGCGCGCGCGGTCGCCCTGTTCGCGGCGGCGGGCCTTTTGCTCGCCCCGCTGTCGGCGGCCGCGCACCGAGGCCATGGAGTGTTGAGCGTCGTCGAGATCGACGCGCGTACCGGTGGCGTCAGGGTCAGTCACAGGATTGCTGCCCACGACGCGGAGCCGGCGCTCGCCCTGATCGCCCCAGACGCCCAGACCAGCCTCGACGATCCCGACGCCGTGGAGGCCCTAAAGGCCTACATGCTGCGGACCTTCTCGCTGGCGATAAACGGCGGCTTCGTCGATCTGACCCTGAAGGATCTGACCCTTGGCGCGGACGAAGTTCGGTTTGAATATGTCGGCCAAGTCTCGCCGGCAGACGTCCGCGCCGCCATCGGACTGCGGGCGGCGATGTTCGCTGACGTCTATGCCGACGAGGTCAATCAGGTAAACGTCCGCCGCTTGGGCATCACTCGAACGCTCGTTTTCAACGGCTCCGACGCCGACGCGCCCCAGACCTTGGATCCTCTCGAGCACTAGATCCAGGGGCGCCGCAATTGAACCATGCCGGTGCCCCCTGGTTTCGCGACGCGCTATTGCGACAGCGCACCCGTTGTCATTCCGCCGAATAGAGCTCTTGGCCTCGCCTTTTTATGGGCTCTTTTAGACTCAACGCTTGCTGAGCAGCGACAACCATACGCTCTGGCCACCGCTCACTTCGGCTGCGGATTTGATGGATTTTCCGTGCTCAATGCGTCGATGATCATCCGACTGGCCGTTGCGCATCGGCTCTCGCCGAGTTGGGATTTGTGACCAGGCGATGCGTCTTCACCGGTCTCGCGCGCCATCGCTTCCGCCGCAGCCTCATCGATGGCGCGCCGAAGCTCGGCCAGCCGCCTATCAGCTCCGGCCATGGTGGCCCAAAAGGTCTTGTCGTGAGTCGTGGGATCATCATCGTCGCCGCTCGCCTTGGCGGCGGGGAGAGGCGCATCCAGCCGTACTGAACTGGTGCTTTCAGCGCCACCCACGATGAGGCTTTTAGCGTGAGCCAGGATCGCTCCGGGGATCCTGAACAGTAACAGACTAGACAACGACCTGGACCTTGCGTTGGCAGTCGAGGATCGCTGAGCAGGTGAAGGCAACGACCCTTTCGGTCAGGCTGGACACATCGTCTTCCGCAAAGCCGTGATCACGGGCCCAGATCTTTACAGCATGCTTGAGGATGATCGCCGCCGGGTCGGAGGCGAACGCGTCGGAGATAACCTCTTGGCCGATCGACGGCCCTCCGAGGACGGCAGCTTCGAGAGACATGGCTAAGTTCCTGATACGACGGGAAGGGGCTTGTTCCATCGGCGGCGCGACTGGAAAGATGTTCAGGGAGAGGGACCCGACCGAAGGGGCAGTCGGGTCCGGAGGCGGCGAAAACGGCCAGCGGTGGCAAGCCGAATGCTGTGTAGGTCTTGGCGGCACTCCAACGATGGCGGTCGACAGAGAGGTTCTGCAGCCGCCTGGACTGTTGTCGTCGCGGCCTACGTCCGGAAATATGAATGCGCCGCCGGCGCCTGACTGTGCGGATCTGCACATCGCCAGAGATATCGACACCAATTCAACCCAAGGTAGATAAAATCAGGCGTGCGTGAGATTGAAAATGGGGGTCGCCGGAAATCCCTTGCGCCCTTGGGTGCGCCCTACGTAGCCACAACGGACGCGATCCCCGTGAAGGGTCGCCAGCGCCCCGGCCAAGGCTTCGCTGACACAGGCGGAGCCGGGCGCGACCTCCGGCTCGATACGTGCGGCGACCACCACGTGAGCCCCCACGACGGCCGGCGCCTTGGTCAGCGGATTGGTCGTCAGGTGCACCGGTCCATAGTGACCGCCAATCCTGAGGCCAAGACTGCGCGGCAGGCCGAGGCTTCGAAGGTCCAGCGCACGGTGGGCCTCCTGCAGAGCCAGGGCGGCCACAGCGGCGTCTATCGGCTGGTCAAAGACAAGGAAGAGACCATCACCCCATGTCTCGACGTGGCGCGGAGGCGCATCGAGCCCCTCAATCACCTTGGCCATTTGCCCCATCACCGTATCGATGAACGCAGGAATCTGGTCGTCGCGCAGCGCTCCGAACCCCTTCACATCAGCGAAGAGCATGGCCTTCATCGCGCGCGAGGCGGATGCTTCGGCGTCTCGCAAGGACGGCGCGACCGCTGGAGGCGCCGGCGGACGCAGCACCGGGATGACCACCTGCCTGCGGCCGCCCCTGGCCCAGTAGGCCAGGTCCACCGCCACTCCGGCCGGTCCGGCAGCGGCGTGACCGTCCCATACGGCCACTTGCAACGCCTCGGTCGACAGGGTTTGGGCGCGCAGCACTGCGCAACCCATGGCGATCTGGCTGGCGTAGGCGAAGACTTGCTCATCCCCGGCATAGGGGTCCAGCGAGGCGTAGCGCACGGACGTGGCGCGGGCGAAGCAGCGATCGAAACGCTCGCCCCAAGCGCGCCCAAAGGGCGCGACCGACACCGCGATAAAGGATTCCCGGCTCACCGGCAGAACCAGGTGCAGTTCGGCGGCAGCGTCGAGCAGCGCCTCTGCAAAGACGATGTCTGCCCCTGCGGCCAGACCACCATACGCAAAGCCGATCCCCTGCTCCCGCACCATGCGGTCCGCCTGCTCCCGTAGATTGCTGCTCAGTCCTTCGCTCAGGGCGCCTTCTCGCGAAGCGTCCAGGATATGGCCGGTGAAGTGGGCGCAGGCCGGAGGTCGAAATTCCGTGAGCCAGGCAGGATCAACGCCCGTCTCGCGGCACAGCATTTCCAGCTGGCGCAGGGTCGAGGCGTGAGCTGCGAAGGCGCGGGGCGCATTCTCCAGGGCTTGGGCCAGCGTGTCGCGCGCGGCCTCCAGTTGACCTGTCAGGAACAGCGCCTCGGCCCGGCTGGCGGCATCGTAATAAGCCGCCACGCCTGTCAGTCGCGACGGTGGCTGAACGAGCATGGCCGCAGCCAGGGCCTGCCCACCCGCGCGATCTCCGGCGACGAGCGTCATGGTCGCGGCATTGATCGCGCCGTAGAGACCGCCGAAGCGTTGGAACAGCGCTTGGTAACGCCGGGTCGAGGCCCTGGCGAAAGCCGTCCGGCGGGGCCCCCTCGCAGCCAGGGCTAAGTCTTTCAGAAGCCGCGCGCCCAAGGCGACAATGTCGGGATCGTCGTCGATCCGGTCCAGTCCGAGGCGAACATATTCGGTTCTTGCGAAATCGACCGCCCCGGCTCTCGCAAGGCAAAGCACGGCCTTGTAGGCGATTTCACGCGACGCATCGCCCGCCTCCAGGGCGGCGCGGGCGATGTCATAGGCGGCCAGGATCTCACCGCGCTGGATCAGCGCGGTGACCGCATCCATGTCGAAAGCCGGCGGCTCGATCAGGGTACCTTGCCCGCGCCGTTCTCGATCTTGGGATCCAGGGTGATGCTCTGGTCATGCGAGTCGGTCATGAACAGGCTGTATTCATACTCGCCCATTCGGACGCATTCGTAGATGATCTTGAAGCACGAATGTGGGGCTAGCGGTGCCCCGTACCACTGGGTGACCCAGACATAGCTCGAAAAATTCAGCCCATAATCGTCCTTGATGGAGATCGGGCGCCGCTGGAACTTCCACCCGGCGTCGATAAGGCTGTCACTGAGCCTGAAGACCAGTTCACAGCGATGACTCAGGTCCAGCGACAGCGGAGTCGGGTTCTCCGGATCGAGGACATTCATGAAGTTTACGCCGTCGGCGATGCCGACAATCAGTTCCACGACACGGCTGGGTGTTGGCTCTGTCACTTTCAGTCCCCTTGAAGTCTGGCGCCAGCTAGGGGCGACTCTTTCCAGAATGCAAGGAAGCCGGGATGGGCGTAGCCCTGCGCCCTGAGATCCCGCACGATGGCGTCTGCCAAGCCGCGCCGGCCCTGAGCCATGTAGGCGCGCGCCAGGATGTCGCGACCGACCGGCGATAGTGATTTGCGGCGCGGCGCCAAGGCCGATATTGCGGCCTCCGGCTGCTGCGTCACCAAATAGACGACGCCATAGACAATAGCGCGTTCGGCGGCGGATTCTCGCGCGTTCGGCAAGGCATCCAGACGATCCCGCAACGCCAGGGCCAAGCGTCGAGCCCCCCTGGGGTCACCACCGAGACGCGCCAAAAGGATCCGCTGCTGTTCAAGTCGACCGTCGAGGTCGACGCGCCAAGCCTTGGCCTCATCGACCGCCCGCAGCCTTGTCAGCATTGCTGCGGCCTCGGCGTGGGCGATGCGCGCCTGAACCGGCTGCGCCGTCCAGGCGGCGAGGTCTACAGTGTCCATCTGACCGATCAGCAGATATTCCCGCCATCTCGTATTGGTCGGGTCGAGAGCCACCAGTTGACGCAGGCCCCGCATCGCGGCCACCGACCGTGCGCGGGCCTGGGTCACTCTTCCCAGATCCAGCTCCAACCGCGCGAGAGCCAACTGAGCGGCCAGGCTGCTCGCTGCCAGCGGCTTGTCAGCAGACTCCCTCGCCGAGGTCTTGGCCAAGAGGTCCGCAGCGCCCTCGCGCTCGGCGAGAGCCTCGCGAGGCCGACCCAGCCTGACCAAGGAGTCGGCCACCCAGGCATGGGAGTCCACAGCATCGACAAGGCGGTCCTGATTGTCGGGCGCGCGGGCGCGCTCGGCCTCGAAAGTGGCCAGAGCGGCGCGGAAGGTTACCAGCGCCTCCTCCGCCCTTCCCTGCTCCAGCAACAGGGTGCCTAGATTGCTCTTGGCGTAGGCGACCTCAAGCCGCCAATCGGCGCGACCCGGATCGAGCGCGACCAGGGTTTGGGCCAACTCGCCGTACCGTTTGAAGCCACGTTCCGCCCCCACGGCATTGCCTTGTCGCCATTCCATATAGGCCAGCCAGTAGACATTCTGCGCTTCGTCGAAAATCCGCTCGCCGTTGTTGGGCGCGCGGACCGCCAGTTCATGGGTCGTGGACGCGGCCTGACCAAAGGCGTCGCGAGCCCCGGCCAAGTCGCCGCGCTGGTCCCGGATCGTGCCGAGCAGGGTTTGGGCCTTGGCGCGTTGTGTCAGGGCCCTGTCGTCAAGCTGATCGTTGCGCGCTTTGCCGTAGTAGGCCAGCACCCTGGCCCCGACGCCATCCAGGACGTCCAGCCGTCCCACCGGTTCCAACTGCTCGCGCAGGTCGCCCAACATGTAGGCGACAAGGGCCTCGGTCTCGTCACGCTGGTCGCGGGCAATTTGACGGGACTTCAGGGTGGCGATGGTCATTGTCCCCATGGCGATCGTCACCATCAGAGCCGCAGCAGTGAAGGCCGTCATCAGCTGCATACTGCGACGAGCGTCGCGCTGGACCAACCGGTCAAGGCTTACGTCCAATAGCCTCGCGGCGATCTTCAGGCGCGACAGCCTCGGGCCGTCGCCGCTGCGCCGCAGATCCACCGCCAGGGGCTCGGTGTCCGGCGGCAAAGCGGCGCGCAAGACCGGCGGCAAGGTCGCGATCAGCGACACTCCCGTCGGCGTCGCGGGCGCGATCACGCAGATGATCTGGCCGAGCCCGTGGGTTGTCAGAAAATGGGCAACTTCCTGGTCCACCCAGCGCGAGTTCGCCGAGGCGGGAGAACAGAGCAGGATCAGGGCCTCCGAGCGGTCGAGGGCGTCGCGGATCACCTCGCCCAGATCAGACGAGGCGCTAAGCTCGTCGCGGTCCCGGAAGATCGGCGTCAGGCTCCGCGTTGGCGCGCCGCCACCGATTGTGGTCAAGCGGCGTGGCGCGCGATAGGTCTCGATCGCGCGATGAACCCATTCAGCGGCTTTGCGGTCGTGATGGCTATAGCTGATAAAGGCCCGATACTGTGGTCGGCTATCCATTCGTCGTCCCCAGTTCGACAGTGCAGGAGCGTTCTCGATGGCCGTGATTCCCCCCTCGCCGCTCGCCCAGAGCCATACGCCGATCGCGCCGCCGCCTGAAGGAGACTATCGCGCCAACAGACTGTTCCGGCACATGGCCCGTGAGGAAATCGAGGCCCTGGCTCAGCAAATTGAGCACCTCAACTATGGCAAGGGCGAACTGATCCTCCAACGCCTGGATGAGACCGGCGGCATTCATCTGCTGCTGAAGGGCGCCCTGCTGGCCAATCAATATGCCCGCTCGGGGCGTGAGGTCGGCTATCGTCGAATTTCGGCGGGAAGCTATTTCGGCGAAATCTCGGCCATCGATGGCCTGCCCCGTTCGGTGAACATCGTGGCGCTGGAAGACACGCGCGTCGCCCGTCTGCCGCAACCCCTGATCCAGGCCCTTTTCGAGCAATCGCCCCGTTTCATGCGGGCGATCCTGGAGGACCTGGCCAGTCTGACGCGCTCGCTGACCGATCGATTGTTCGAATTGAGCGCCGTCTCGGTGGCCTGTCGCGTCGATATCGAGCTTCTGCGCATGGCGACCATGGCGGGCGGCGATGGCCAACAGGCCACTATCCAGCCCTGCCCTACCCATGCCGAGCTGGCCGTGCTGGTCGGGAGTCAGCGTGAGGCAGTCACCCGGGAGCTCAACCGCTTGGCCAGCCTCAAGATCGTCTCCCAGACCGGCCGCACGCTGCGAATTCTCGACCTTCCCGCTCTCGCCGACGAGATCGAACGCATCGGTGGAGAAGTGTAGTCGGAAGGTTCAGTCCCGACCACTTGGGTCGGCGAAATCCGACACGGGTTCATCAGGCGCCGCAACCCTGCCGCCGGCGCCGGCGGGCAGATCGCCAAGCCCGGACATGCATAGCTGGCCATATCCAGCTGAATGCGAAGCGAATCAGCTGGGCGAACGGGTTGAAGCCGCCAAGGCGAACGCCATGATTAGCGTCCAGGTGTCGGACAATTGTCCCTGCGCCAAAGAGGCGGTCTGGCTGTATTGAAGAAAGTTGGCGGAGACGGAGGGATTCGAACCCTCGATACCCTTTTGGGGTATGCCGCTTTAGCAAAGCGGTGCCTTCAGCCTCTCGGCCACGTCTCCTCCTGAGAGGAGCGGCTGGATAGCCTGTTCGTGGCGACATGACAATCACGCGTCGAAGGAAATCGGTGCGTTAACGTGAAGCTCAGACGGCGACGCTAGCCTGAACGCTGTTTTACCGGTTCAGAGCCTCATGTCACCCGCCATCACACGTGATCCCCAGGCCCAGAACACAGCGAACCCGGGTTCAGCGTCCGAGGGGGAATCGCCCTCCGCTCAGGCGCGCGACAGGTCAGCGCGGCGCTCTCCCTCTAGCGCGCGACGCGGTCCGTTTCGTCCTGAACAACTGGTGCCAGCTCGCGCCCGCATTGAGGCCCGCTCGCTGGCGCGCGCCTTTCGGGGTGTCGATGCACTGACCGCTGCGGGATTCTGCATCGCAATTTTCGCGGTTCAGTCCCATCGCTCTGGAGCCGCCCTGCTGACCCTGAACGCCGGCGCGGCGCTTGCCGCCGGCTTTGTGGCGCTGCTCCTGTCGCTGCGCGCGCTCGACGCTTATGTCTTCGCCCGGCGCGAGCTCCTGCCCCGCCACCTGCTGCGCGTGGTGGCCGCGTTCGGAGCCGCGGCGACCGTCGTTCTGGCTTTCAACACGGCCTGGCCGGCCCTGCCCACCAACAAATCCTTCCCTGTCCTGGCCTTCATGGGCTTGGCGCCCGTGGTGATGACTCTTCATGCCCTGTGGTGGGGCCTGATCGCACAAGGACGTCGCCAGGGTCGCCTGACCCCGAACATCATCGTGGTCGGAGCCACCGCCAACGCCCAGCACCTGATAGAAGCCGCCCTGCGCACCGGCGAGGTCAATGTTCTGGGGATCTTCGACGACCGCCTGGACCGCGCGCCAGAGAGCCTGCTTGGCGTACCTGTGCTAGGAGATACCTCGGCTCTGATCGACCACCGTGTCATGCCCTACGTCGACAGGGTTGTGATTACCGTGAGCTCGACGGCTCAGGCACGCGTACGGCAGCTTTTCGACAAGCTGGATGTCCTGCCCAACCCGATCAGCCTATTCGTCGATGTCGGTCGCGACGCCGACAGCGACGCTGCGATCTCCCGCATCGCCGATGCGGCGCTGGCCGATCTGTCCAGCGCGCCGGCCAATGCGCGCAAAGCTCTTATCAAGCGCCTTCAGGACCTTGTCGTCGGCATTGGCGGCCTGATCGTCGCCGCCCCGGTCATGGCCATTGTCGCGGTGGCCGTGCGCCTCGACAGCCCCGGACCGATCTTCTTCCGCCAGCGTCGCCATGGCTTCAACAACGAGGAAATCCTCGTCTGGAAGTTCCGCTCGATGCGCCACGAAATGGCCGACGCCCGCGCGGCGCGCCAGATCAGCGCCAATGACGACCGGGTCACCAAGGTTGGCAAGTTCATCCGCAAGACCAGCCTCGACGAGTTGCCACAACTGTTCAACGTGCTGCGCGGCGAGATGTCGATCGTCGGCCCGCGTCCGCATGCCGTGGGCATGAAAACCGGCGATGTCGAGTCGGCCAAGCTGGTCGAGCAGTACGCCCATCGTCACCGCATGAAGCCCGGCGTCACCGGCTGGGCGGCGATCAACGGCTCGCGCGGACCGGTCGATACGCCCGAACTGGTGCGCGAGCGGGTCGCGCTCGACGTCGACTATATCGAACGGCAGTCGTTCTGGCTGGACGTCTACATCATCGCCATGACCATCCCCTGCCTGCTTGGGGATCGGTCGGCGGTGCGCTGAGGCGGCGATGTTCTGGCGCGGCGTCCTCGGCTATCTGCCGGTCAATATCGCCCAAGGCGTAGTGGGCCTGCTGACCATTGTCCTGTTCACGCGGGTGCTGTCGCCCGAGGAATATGGCGCTTACGCCCTCGCCTTCTCAGCGCTCAGCCTGACCCAGACCGTTCTGCTGACCTGGACCGAGGCGGCCATGGCGCGTTTCTTCGCGGCGCGCGCCGAGGATGGCCGACTTCCGGATCATTTCACCACGCTCTATCGGTTGTGGGGCGCCTGCGCCCTGGCGACACCGGTCATCGCCGGCGTTGCACTCTATGTCCTGCCTCTCGACGCGCCGATGAAGGTCGCACTGGCGGCCGCTTTCGCCGCCGTCGTCGTCAAGAGCCTGACCAAGCTGTCGCAGGAACGCCGGCGAGCGGCCGGTGAAGTCTCGGGCGCGGCGCTGCTCGATATCGTCCAGACTGTCGGCGGTTTCGCTCTGGGCCTGATCCTCGCTCTGGTTGGTCTGGGCGGCGCGGCCCCGTTGCTGGGCATGGGCGCGATCTCGCTACTGTGTCTGGTGTTCGTGTTGCCAGCCGACCTTGGACGGATGCGGGGCGGTCGCTTCGACAGCGCCATGGCCCGCGACTACGCGACCTATGGGGTGCCAGTGGCGTTGTCCCTGATCCTGGCGCTGGTGCTTTCGACGACCGATCGCTTCCTTCTGGCCGCCTATCTGGGCGAAGCCACTGTCGGCGTCTATCACGCCGGATATTCGCTCGGCAGTCGCACCCTGGACGTCGTCTTCATCTGGCTGGGTATGGCGGGCGGACCGGCCCTGGTCGCGGCGCTTGAGCGCGGCGGCCCAGCGGCTCTGAAGAGCGCCGCGCGCGAGCAGGCCTCATTCATGGTTCTGCTGACACTGCCGGCGGCTGTCGGTCTGGCGATCGTCGCCCCGTCTCTGGTCGAACTGATGGTCGGCGAGGCGCTGCGGGCCGGGGCAGTTGCGGTGGTGCCGTGGATCGCCGCCAGCGGCTGGCTGTCGGGTGTCACAACCTATTACCTGCTGCAGGCCTTCACCCTGGGCCGCCGCACGCCCATGCTGATCACCGCCATGGCCGTCCCCGCGCTGGCCAACCTGATCCTGAACCTACTGCTGATCCCTCGGTTCGGACTGAACGGCGCCCTGTGGGCGACAACCGCCAGCTATGGCGTCGGGGCTGTGGCCGCCTGGACCCTGGGCCGCAGCGCCCAGCCCCTGCCAATCCCCTGGGCTACGTTGGCCAAGGCGGGAGCCGCCTGCCTCCTGATGGCTGCGGCCGTGCTGATCCTGCCCTCGCCGGGCGGAATTCTTGAACTGATCCTGAAAGCTTCCGTCGGGGCCGCTGTCTACGGCGGCGTGGCGCTGGGACTCAATATAGACGGTCTGCGTGGCAAGCTTTCCGGTCTTGCCCGGCGAAAGGCGCGTCCAGCATGACCTCCACGGCCAACGCGATCATCGTCGACAACGCCCTGTGGTCGAACGCCGCTCCGCGATTGTCGGTGCTGATCCCGACCTTTCGCGACGATCCATCGGCCCTGCTCAAGGCGCTGGACGACTCCATGGCGCGGGCCGAGATCATCGTACTGGACGACGGCGGCGGCGACGAGGCCCTGGCC
The DNA here is from genome assembly GCF_058680895.1 of Caulobacter sp. GSs2. The sequence continues at coordinate 610,372 of NZ_CM178725.1, forward strand.
AAACGCATCGCCGGCCGGATCGAGCGGCTGCGTCTGCCCGCGCGGTTCATTCGACTGACGTCCAACGAAGGGCGCGCCAAGGGCCGCAACCGTCTGGCCAGTCACGCACGCGCCGGTCACTTCCTGTTTTTGGACAGCGATATGCTGCCGGATCCCGAAGACTTTCTGGCCCGCTGGGTGGCCCTGGCGGAAGGCGAGAACACACCCATCGCCTTTGGCGGATTCACCCTGGACCAGACGCCCCGGCGACCCGAACATGAATTGCACCGGGCCATGGCGCTGAAGAGCGACTGCACCCCGGCGCCCGAACGCGCCAGATCACCCGAGAAGCACGTCTTCACCTCCAACCTGCTGGTCCGCCGCGACGTCTTTGAAACGGTAGAGTTCGACGAGGGCTTCACGGGCTGGGGCTGGGAAGACGTTGAGTGGGCCATGCGCGTGAGCCGCGATCACCCGATCCTTCACATCGACAATTCGGCCACCCATCTGGGCCTCGACACCGCTCCGGCCATGGCCGCCAAGTACGAGCAATCGGCGTCAAACTTCGCGCGGGTTGTCAGCGCCCACCGCGAGATCGTCAGCGCCTATCCCAGCTACAAGGTCGCCAAGGCTCTGAAGTCATTGCCCGCGCGCGACGTCTGGCGGCCGATGCTGAAGGCCTTCGCTCTCAATGAGGCCGCGCCCACCCGCCTGCGCGCCTTCGCCATGCGGCTCTACCGCGCCGCCCTCTATTGTGAGTCCGTCTGATGCAAATGTCTCACGACAAGGTCGACGCCTACGAGCCGGACCGAACCCTGAAGGGCAAGCTGCGGCGTCGCCTGATCCGCCTGGCTCATCGCCGCCCGGCGCGCGTGAAGCTGGCGCGGCCAATGGTGTCGTTCAGCTTCGACGACGCGCCCGCCACCGCCTGCGAGGCCGGCGCCAGGGTGCTGGAAGCGCGCGGCCTGCGCGGCACCTACTATTTCGCGGGCGGCCTGACCGGTCGCGAGGGCCCGATGGGCCGTTTCGCTACGGGAGAAGACGCCGCACGCCTGCATGCCGCTGGGCACGAGATCGGGTGCCACACCTTCTCGCACCTGGATTGCGGTCAAGCCTCGCGAGAAGCCACCCTCGCCGATATCGACCAGAACGCCGAAGCCCTGAAGTCGTGGGGGGCTGGACAGCCGGTCAGCTTCGCATATCCGTATGGCGATGTCGGATCGCCAGCCAAGACGCTGCTGGCCGGCCGGTTCAAGACCGTGCGCGCCCTGCACCACGGCCTGATCGCCAACGGGGCGGACCTCAACCAGGCGCCTGCCGTCGGGATCGAGGGCGAAGACGGAGAGGCTGTGGCGCTGAAGTGGCTGGACCGCGCCCATGCCCGTAAAGCGTGGCTGATCCTCTACACCCACGATGTGTCTGAGACCCCCTCGCAATGGGGCTGCTCGACCGAGACCTTGAAGCGGCTGGTCGACGGCGCGATGAACGCCGGCTTCGACGTGGTCACCGTGGCCGAGGGCGCGCGCCGGATCGGGCTTTAGCCCTTCGCGGAGTCCCGCCTGGGAAACAGCTTTACGTCCAAGTCCGGTCCGTCATTGCGACCGCCGAAAACGCCGATCCAGAAATGCCAGTAGTCGCGCACCATGTCGCGCGGCACGAACAGGCCATGGCTGTAGGGCGTGTCGACCCCGATCGGTATTGAGGCGTCGGCGTCGCCGTACCAGGTGCCAAACAGACGGTCCCAGATCGGCGCGATGGCGAAGTGGCCAGTGGGGCGGCTCATGTCCAGCTTGTGGTGCAAGCGGTGATGATTGGGTGACTGGATCACGTAGCGCCCAAACCAGCCCCAGTTCGCGTCGATCTTGGAGTGAATCAAGAAGCCGATCCCGACGACCAGCACGTTGACGTAGATCATCACGTCGGCGGGCGCGCCCAGAATGGCCATCGGCAGGTTGACGACAAACAGTCCGGTGAAGGCCGCGGGATGCTGGCGTCCCGCAGTGATCACACCGAAGTCAGAGGCCGAGTGGTGATAGCGATGCAGCGGCCAGAACAGCCGGCTGTGGTCCAGCCTGTGGGTCCAGTAGTCGAAGAAGGTGTAGACGAGGAAGTAGAACACCAACTGCAAAGCGAACGGAAGCGGCGCGGGTCCTATGGCCAGGCCCGTGGTGGTCCTCAGCCAGTCATGGATCCAAGCGCCCGAGATCATCGAGGCTCCCAGCATCATGATACGGCCAAAGATGTCGAGGATGTGGGCCTGCCCCAGTAAAAAGCAGGCGATATCGGTCTTCAGCGACGCCGTCGGCGCGAACAGCAACTGGCGGGCAGAGCTGTTGGACCAGCCGACGACCACGGCTTCGATCCACAGAGCCGACGGCAGCAGAAGAAAGATCAGGGCGGCGTTGTTGATATGCTCGTGCGCCGACTCCGTGTCGAGCGTGCGGCCCAACACCGTGACGGACACGTGGGTTGGAACAACCTGCAGCACCGCCCACCAGGCTGAGCCCATGGCGGCGATATAGGCCAGGAAGCTCAGAACAACCATGATCCGGGCCACGCTGAAGCGCGATGAACGCGCGACGTGCGTCGGCGCAAAACTCCGGACGAGCTCGTCCGGATCAGCCTGAAGCGCTGGAGGTTTCACTGAATATGGCTCCGCCTTCTGCGACGCTTGGTGGTCAGCAGAGCTAGGTCTAGGCCAAGGCGGTTAAAAACTTCGTTCGGCGAAGCGGTTAACCGCGCTCCTGTTCCCGATCCGAGAAGGCCAGTTTGGCGGCGAAGGCCACAAAAAGCGCCCAACGGAAGTCATTATAGACCACCGCAATACTCTCGGTCAGCGAAACCAGCGTGTAGACGACCAGGAACGGAAAGACGAGCAAAGCACCGCGGTCGCGGAACACGGCGATGATCGCCAGGGTCAGGGTTTGAAGATAGAACAGCCCCCATGCCGCAAGGCCGAGGAGGCCTATGCCCAGCCACTGTTCGATCCAGGAATTGTGCGCATGGTGCGCCTGAAATCCAGCATCCTTGGTGATCCAGGCGAACGGTCCCCAACCGGACTTGTTGTCCCAGACGGCGGCGTAGCCGTACCCGGTCCAGGGTCGCTGCTCGATCTGGCGCATGGCCGCGCTCCAGATCTCGGTGCGGCCCGTGAGGGTGGCGTCCTTGCCCAGGAGAGCAAAGAAGACATCCGAGGCGACCAGGACGAAGCCGCCTAGCAAGACAACCCCCGTCACACCCGTCCAGGTGATCGCAGCTCCGGCTGCCGGACTACGCCGGGCAATCAGCACAAAGACCAGGGCCGCCCCCCCGACCATCAGCGAGGCCAAGGACGTCTTGGACGTCGACATCAGCACCAGCACCAGCGCCAGTCCCGCGAACGGCCACCAGAGCTTCGCGCGCTGGGGATTCAGCAAGGCGGCCGCCGATAGCAGACAGAATCCCAGGGCCATAAGACCGCCGAGGGCGTTCTTCTCCATCCACAGGCCGCGCCAGGCGCCCGGGAACAGCTCGGTCATCACGCCGATCGACGGCACGGCGAGACAGACGACGAAGCTGGCGACAATCAGCACGATGAAGGTGGCCCCCACCACTTCGGCCAACTGAGCCCACTTGTAGCGCGCGGCCAGGGCAAGCCCCCCCAGGGTGGTGCAAGTGACAGCGAACGCGCGACGGGTCGTGACGTCAGGCGCGATCGACCACAGGGTCGAGCCGACCACGATCAGCATCAGCAAGATCAGCAAGGGCTGACGGATCAGCACGCGGATCAGGTTGCGGGGATTGAGCGCAACAAGCAGGAAGCCGGCGGCATAGGCCGGCAGATAGGCCACGCGCATGATCCCGCCGGCCGACTCTCCCGCGTTTTCACCAAACAGCGGCAGCTCCCAGCCACCGCTGTAGATCAGCAGCATGGCGACCGAGGCGCAGAAGATCGCGATCTGGGGCAGGAGGAGCGGCGCCCTCCCCGAGGGCGTCACGGCAGGATAGCCCGAAGGAAGGCAGGCGGCTGCACCGAAGCCTGGTTGAAGAACACGCCAGCGCAGCGGCCGCCGACCGTGGCCAGGGCGTCGCGAAGTTGGGCCGGTGGCTTGACGTCAGGCTGCTGGGCCGAGACCACCATCACTGTCTGATCCATGTGTTGGGCCACGGTGAGGGCCGCCTGGGAGCGATCCACCGATGGACTATCAACCACGATAACCTCGGCATGGCGGCGCAAGGCCTGCCAGTATTCGGCCCCTGGAATAATGTGCACCTTCTGGGGTCCGCGCAGGGCGTCGCGATTGAAGCGGGTGACCCAAAGGCGCGATCCACCCACACTATGGGCCGCCAGATACTTAGAGTCAGGCCAGACACCGCCATCAGCGCGCGGCGCCGGAGGCTGCACGGTGAAGAAGGCCGAGCCGTCGGGCGAGGCAGCCACCGCTGGTCCCAACACCCCGAAGCGTTCCGGATTCATGGAGATGGTCTGGAATTGCGCGGAGGTCGCCAAGTCCATATCGACCAGCCAGGTCTTGCGACCGGCGCGCGTTGCCGTGAAACGAGCCAGCTCGCGAGCGACGGTGGAAGTCCCCTCCCCTCGCCGGGCGGCGACGACCTGGATGACGTGCGGGCGCCCAGGCGCCGGCGCGCCCAGTGAGCTCCACAACTCCGCCATCTCGGCGTTTAAATCCACCATCCGTCGAATCGCCGCGCGTTCAGGAGCTACAAACTAGCGTCATTCCCCTGGTGCGCGAAAGGCGACCAAAGCACTCAGCGTAAAGCCCTGCCACCTAGGCTGCGCGCTTGTATTCGGCAGTGGCCAGAACAGGCAGGTTCAAGGTCCGGGCGGCCGAGGCTGGGGTTTGGAGCCCGGGGCGCAGGAACATCCGAACCAGTCCCGCGCAAAGGGCGGTGAAGGCCGCGAACATGATCGTCAGGGCGAGGATCGGCTTCTGCAGGCTCTTGCCCTGCGACGGTGCGACAGCACGCTGGACGATGCGGATATTGTCGCTGCTTTCCGACGACATCCGTCTTTGAGCCTCGTCCTGCTGTTCCTTGACGGTAAAGTCGCGAACGTTGGACGTCAGGACATCACGGTCGCGGGTCAGCTGATTGAACTGCGGCTCAAGCTCAGCCAGTCGCAGCAAGCGCTGGTTGACGTCGGCGACCTGCTGAACCGCCGTCGTCTGGGACTCGCGCAGCGCCGCCACTTCAGCGCTGAGATCGTTGCGTGAGGTCTGCAGGGTCTGCCAGATCGGGTTGGGGCCGCTACGACGCGCGCCTTCGCCAGCCGTGCGACCGGCGGCGATGCCGCGCTCCAGCTGGGCAATCTGGGCGTCGATGTCGCGGACCGGGCTGGCGTCCGGCCGATAGCGCGACAGCAGGCCCTCGCGATCCAGCTTCAGCTGGTTGAGTTTGGCGGCCGCAGAGGTGTCGGAGTCGCGATACAGTACGGTCTCGGCAGGGGTACGCGCCAACTCCGCCTCGACCGAGGCAAGACGGGCAACGCGATCCTGCAACTGGGCCTCAATGGAATATTTCTGCTGCTCGACCTGGGTCTGCAGCTGGGTCAGCGTCGTCTTCTGCGAGGTGAAGTCGCCGATATCGTTGGTGGTCAGGAATGACTGATAGCTGGTGTCGGTCTCTTCGAGCTTTTGCTCAAAGATGTCCTTCTGCCTTTGCAGTACCCGGTCATCACTGTCGATCAGCAGGCCGCGGCGATAGGTCAGGTATTCTTCCAGAAGGGTGTTCAGAACCTTCTCGGCCAACTCGGGATGCTCGTTCTGATAGGACAGGCGAATGATGGAATTGTCCGGCGCCGTCTCGATCTTGAAATTGCGTCCCATGGAGTCACGGCCCAGGGCGATCAGCTTGCGCTTACCTTCGGGCGTTGCAGCGGCGTACTTGGCGGCCTGGGACGGAAACACATTGGCGAAGCCAATCTTGCGGATCACGCGTTCGCGCAGTTCGCCGCTGCCCAGGATCTCGGCTTCAGACTGGATAACCTGATCAACATTCGGCACTGCGCCGCGTCCCGCGTCGCCGGCCCGGGGCTCGTAAACGTATTCCTGGCCCAGGCGAACGAAGAGGCTGGATTCGGCGGTATAGTTCTTCTTCAGGGTGGTCGAGAACGCGACTCCCAGCACCGCGATGACCAAAAATACACCCAGCATCAGGAAGCGTTCACGCCACAGCAGGGTGATGAAGTCGGTCGGCGCATAGCGCGCACGCGTCGCCCAGTCGCGTTGCGACGGAGGGTCATGCGGCACGCTGGTCCAGGCGCTCGTCGTCGACATACGAATCCGAAGGGTTCAATCTCGACTTCAAACTGGTCCGTTGGCCCTTAAGGCTTCGTTACCCATTCCTGTTAAGACTTGTCGCATGCAACGGCGCACGCATCTCTCGACGGCCTTGGCCATACTGCTCCTGAGCGGCGGCATGACCGCCTGCGGTCATGTGGACGGCGAGCCCATCACGCCCGCTCCGCGCCCCAGCGCGAACTTTCCCAACATCGGCTATGCCGACTGGAGCGAGGAGGAGCCCTCCTATCGCTTCTATCCAGGCGATGAGGTCGAGGTGACGGTGGCTTCGGCGACCGAGCTCAACAAGTCAGCCATCGTGCAGCCAGACGGTCGGATCGTTCTCCCACTGCTCGGGCCGGTTATGGCGGCCGATCGTACGATCTTCGAACTGGAGGACGCGATCACTGAGGCCTATGGCAGCCAACTGCTGCGACCCCAGGTGCAGGTGTCGGTCAAGACGACGACCCCGCTGAAGGTGTTCGTCGGCGGCGAGGTCGGCAATCCGGGCGTCTACGACATGCCCGGCGATGTCGATGCGCTACGCGCTGTTATCCAGGCCGGCGGCTTCAAGACCTCGTCCAAGCGAAGCCAGGTTGTCATCATCCGTCGTGGCCCAGACGGTCGCGCCATGCTGCGCACGGCCGATCTTCTCAGGGGGATGACCAATCCCGGCGGCGGCGTGGATCTGATCCCGCTTCGCCGCTTCGATATCGTCTATGTGCCGCGCAGCGGCGCGGCGGAGACGGGGCTGTTCATGCAGCAGTACTTCCGCGACCTGCTGCCGGTCAGCTTCAGCTACGCGGTCAACGGCGTCGGCCAATAGGCTCGAGCTGAGCATTGGCCGATCGCTGAATCCGAAAAGCCGGATTCAGCCGTGGGCCAGCCATTCCCGCGCAGCGCGCTGGGCTTCGGCGACGTCTTCGCTGGCCATCTCTTGCGACAGTTCTTTGCGATAGACCTTGGCCTCCACAGAACCGCGCATGGCGGCAAGGTTGAACAGCATGTGCGCCGAGACGTAGTCGACGGGGGCGCCGCCCTGACCGGTCGAATACAGCAGGCCCATGCGGAACAGTTCGTCGCCCGAGGACTCGGCAGTCGGCAGCGGCAGCACGTGGGCGGGTGGGGGTTCGATGCTCATCATCATGGCTTCATCTCCTCTTCCAGGCCCCTCCGACGTTCTGTCGGATCCCGGGCCTGGATGCAGAAAAGTCCACAGCCGCTGAACATATAGTTAAGCGTCGGAACATCATGAATTCAGGCGCGAATACATGCTTTCTTCAGGGGTATTACTCAGCGTAAACGCCTGTATACGCAGAGTTAACGCACGGACTGCCTAAAGAGCATCCTTCGGGCCTCGCACGTCGCCCCACTCGGGGCCTAAAGACCCGCAAAACGCAATTCCACCCCCAGTTTGGGGCGCTTTTCAAAGTTTTCGCGGGCTCCGATCCTTTCCGAAAACGCTTTAGAGTTTGGCAAGTCTTCCACAACTGTGCCCGGGTTTTTGCAGGGCGCAACCCTCAGCCCGCCGGCGAAATCGGCAGCGGACAATTGGCCGCAGATAAAACTCTGCCGGGAAAGTGGCCTGTCGACCACACACACAAGAGCGGCTTGTCCCCTTGATGTTGCCTACCGCGCGATGGGCGCTCTGGCGAAAAGGTGGAGCTGGCCGCCCGTTCGTCTGACGGCGTCATTCAGGCGCGGTTCAGCCGGCCTGCAGGAGGATGGTTTCCAGGGTCGAGGGATTTGGCGGTGGAAACCCGCCCGACCAGAAGGAGTGGACGAGATGAAACGTCTGTTGCTCACCATCGCCGTTGTCGCATCGGTAGCCGGTCCCATGACCGCCGTAGCCAGCGATGCATCCGCCCAGGATCGTGGCCGCTGGGACCATCGCGAAGATCGCTGGGACCGACGGGAAGACCGGCGCGACGCCCGTCATGACGGGGGCCGTTGGGACCGGCGCGAGGACCGTTGGGATCGGCGTGAAGACCGCTGGGATCGCGGCCGGCACAATGGCTATTACTATGGAACCCGTTTCCACTACGGCGCTCCGCCTTCGCACTATTACGGCCATCCGAGCTACCGCCCCGGCTATGTCGCCTGGCGTCGCGGCGCCTATCTGCCGCCCTATTATCGCGGCGGCGGATATGTCGTGCATGACTACGGCCGCTATCGCCTGCGTCCGCCGCCCCGTGGCTACTACTGGTACCGCACCGGCGATGACTACGTGCTGGCGGCCATAGCCACCGGCCTGATCTTCGACATCATGACCAACGGCTACTAACGGGAACGGGCAAGGGACAAGCGTTCCGGAGGTGGTCCTCCGGAACGCCTTGCGGCTAGAGGCCGAGCTTGGATTTCAGCAGGTCGTTGACGGTGGCCGGATTGGCCTTGCCGCCCGTCTCCTTCATCACCTGGCCGACGAACCAGCCGATGGCCTGGGGCTTTTCCTTCACGGCCGAGGCCTTTTCGGGATTGGCCGCGATCAGGGCGTCGATGGCCGCTTCGATGGCGCCGGTGTCGTTGATCTGCACGAGGCCGCGCTTCTCGACGATCTCGGACGGACGCCCCTCGCCGGCCCACATGTGCTCGAAGACCTCCTTGGCGATCTTCGATGAGATGGTGCCGTTCTCGATCAGCTCGACCAGCTGGGCGATGTCCGACGAGGGCAGCGGCGAGGCGGCGATCTCGTGGCCGTTCGCCGACAGCTTGGACAGCAGCTCGTTGGTCACCCAGTTGGACACCAGCTTGGCGTCGCGACCTTTCGCGGCGGCCTCGAAATAGTCAGCGCGGTCGCTCTCAATGATCAGCACGCCGGCGTCATAGGCCGACAGGCCATACTGGCTCTGCAGGCGGGCCTTCTTGGCGTCCGGCAGTTCCGGCAGGGTCTCTTCGATCTTCTTGACCCAGGCCGCGTCGAGGATCAGCGGCAACAGGTCGGGATCGGGGAAGTAGCGATAGTCGTGCGCCTCTTCCTTGCTCCGCATCGAGCGGGTCTCGAGCTTGGTCGGATCGAACAGGCGGGTCTCCTGGTCGATCTTGCCGCCGTCTTCCAGAATCTCGATCTGGCGACGCGCCTCGTATTCGATGGCCTGCTGGATATAGCGATACGAATTGACGTTCTTGATCTCGCAGCGCGTGCCCAGATGGCTGAAGCTGCCGGTCTCGCGGAACTTCTCGTAGGCGCCGGGGCGGCAGACCGAGACGTTGACGTCAGCGCGAAGGTTGCCCTTCTCCATGTCGCCGTCGCAGGTGCCCAGATAGACGAGGATCGTGCGGATCTTCTTCACATAGGCCGCCGCCTCCGCCGAGGTGCGCATGTCAGGCTTGGAAACGATCTCCATCAGCGCCGTGCCCGCGCGGTTCAGGTCGACATAGGTGGCGTTCGGGTCCTGGTCGTGCAGCGACTTGCCCGCGTCCTGCTCCAGGTGCAGGCGCTCGATGCGCACCTCGAAGGTCGAGCCGTCGTCGTGCTCGACGGTGATCACGCCCTCGCCGACGATCGGCTGATCGAACTGGCTGATCTGATAGCCCTGCGGCAGATCGGGATAGAAGTAGTTCTTGCGGTCGAAGCGGCTCTTCAGATTGATCTTGGCGTTCAGGCCCAGACCCGTCTTGACCGCCTGCTCGACGCAGAAGCCGTTCAGCACCGGCAGCATGCCGGGCATGGCCGCGTCCACCAGGCTCACCTGCTCGTTCGGCCCAGCCCCAAAGCCCACGGCGGCGCCGGAGAACAGCTTGGACTTGCTGGCGACCTGGGCGTGGATCTCAAGGCCGAGAACGATTTCCCAGGGGCCGGTGCGGCCTTGGATGGTTTTGGATTCTTGCGTCATGAGCCTCTCTTACACCGACCGCGCCATGGCGGAAAACCCTTAGGCCGCCGGGTTTCAACGCGAACCGTCGCCCCCTTCCTGGAGAGATTTCCCGCGCCCGTCCCTCCGGCGGTTTTCATATAGTTGAGGTGCGAAGCCAAATAAGGCCCCTTCTTGTTAGAAACGGCGCCATTCCGGGGCCATCGGAACCTCCACGACGCCGAACGGTTACCTCCTCCGAGAAATAAAGCTGAGGAGGACTTCATGCCCGCTTTTAGTCAGACCTTGAATCTGGACTCGATCGACACTGTGGATACGCGTCGTCAGCGCACGCCGATCCAGTCCGCTCCGGCTTCCGCCGCGACGGATGCTTCGCCCCTGTTCCCCGCCGCGCCGATCTATGCCCGCAAGCCGGCTAAGAACGCTGCGAACAACATGGCGCTGCTGGTCGGCGCGCCGGTCATGCTGGTCGCCGCAGGCGCCATCGCCTGGGCGATGATGGCCAATCCGGCCCAGCCCCCGACCGAGACGCAGCAGACGGCCCAGATGGCCATCGCCGACACGGTCCCGCTGAGCCCGCCGCTGGCGCCGGCCACCATGCCGACCCCGACGCCGATCGAGACCGCCGTCGCCGAGCCCGCCCCGCGCGCCGTGGCATCAGCCCCGATCCGCGCCACGCCGCGCGCCGCCGTCGTCCGCCGAGCCGCTCCGGCCGTCGCGACGACCCCGGACGCCAGTTTGGCCTCGTCGAACGTCAGCGCCACGGTCCCAGCGCCCACTCCTGCCGTCATCGCCGAGCCGGATCCGGTCGTGATCGCCGCCCCGGTCGCCGCAGCGCCGACTCCGGCACCGGCACCGGCACCGGCACCGGTCACGCCAGTCGACCCGCAGTAACCGACTAGCCTAACGAAGAAGGGCGGCTCCTCGCGGAGCCGCCCTTTTTACGAAGTCACCACCAGCGGGCGGCCTTGGCGTTGAAGCCGGCCGCCTTTTCCAGCGCCCCGGCCACCGAGAACACCGTGCCCTCGTCCAGCGGCTTGCCGATGATCTGCAGGCCCAGCGGAAGGCCGTTGGAATCCAGACCGGCCGGCAGGCTCAGCCCCGGCAGACCCGCCAGATTCGTCGTCACCGTGAAGACGTCGTTGAGGTACATGGCGATGGGGTCGTTGCTGTTCTCGCCCAGACCGAACGCCGCCGACGGCGCCGTCGGGGTCAGGATGGCGTCGCAGCGCTCCCAGGCCTTGTCGAAGTCCTCGGCGATGCGGCGACGCACCTTCAGGGCCTTCAGATAGTAGGCGTCATAATAGCCGGCGCTGAGCACATAGGTGCCGATCAGGATGCGGCGCTTGACCTCGTCGCCGAAGCCTTCGGCGCGGGTGTTCTCATAGGTCTCGGTGAGGTTGCCACCCTCGGCCCGCAGGCCGTAGCGCATGCCGTCATAGCGGGCCAGGTTCGAGGACGCCTCGGCCGGGGCCACGATGTAGTAGGCCGGCAGGGCGTACTTGGTGTGCGGCAGGGTGATGTCGACGATCTCGCAGCCGGCTTCCCTCAGCCAGGCGATGCCGTCTTCCCACAGCTTTTCGATCTCGGCCGGCATGTTGTCGACGCGGTATTCCTTGGGAATGCCGATCCGCAGGCCCTTGACCGACTTGCCGACGAACTGGGTGAAGTCCGGCACCGGCACGTCGAGGCTGGTGGAGTCCTTGGGGTCATGGCCGCACATTGAGGTCAGCAGCAGGGCCGCGTCCTCGACGGTCTTGGCGATCGGGCCCGCCTGGTCCAGCGAGCTGGCGAAGGCCACGACGCCCCAGCGCGAGCAGCGGCCATAGGTGGGCTTGATGCCCACGGTGCCGGTGAAGGCGGCCGGCTGGCGGATCGAGCCGCCGGTGTCGGTGGCGGTGGCGCCCAGGCACAGGCCAGCGGCCACAGCGGCGGCAGACCCGCCGGAGGACCCGCCCGGGGTCAGGGCCTTGTCGCTGGCGGTCGAGCGCCAGGGATTGGTCACGGGGCCAAAATACGAGGTCTCGTTCGACGAGCCCATGGCGAACTGGTCCAGGTTCAGCTTGCCCAGCATCACCGCGCCATCACGCCACAACTGGCTGGTGACGGTCGATTCATACTGCGGGATGAACCCTTCGAGGATCTTCGAGCAGGCCGTCGTCTGGACGCCCTTGGTGCAGAACAGGTCTTTGATGCCCAGCGGCGCGCCGTCCAGCGGACCGGCCACGCCCAGGGCGCGACGGGCGTCCGACGCCGCCGCCATCGACAGCGCCTGTTCGGGCGTCTCGACGATGAAGGCGTTCAGGGCGCGCGCACCCTCGATGGCCTCGATATGGGCCGTGGTCAGCTCGACGGAGGTGAAGTCACCCGCTTCCAGGCCGTCGATGGCGCCCTTCAGGGTCAGGGACGTAAGGGCGCTCATTATTCGACAACCTTGGGCACGACGAAGAAGCCGTCGACGGACTTGGGGGCGTTGGAGGTGATCACCGAAGCGTCGCCGCCCATGGTCACCACGTCTTCACGAAGCGGCGCGCCGGCGCCGACCACGCTGGTCAGCGGCTCGACGCCGTCGGTATCGACCTCGGCCAGCTGCTCGATCCACGCCATGATGCCGTTGAGCTCCTGGGCCAGGGGCTCCAGGCGATCTTCGGGTGTGGCGATCCGCGCGAGCCGCGCGACCTTGCGCACTGTGGCGACGTCAATGGCCATTGGGGGCCTCCTGAATTCCAAGCGCGTGGGTTAGCCGCCAGAGGGGCGCTTTGACAAGTCGTTCCCTTGCTGGGCGGGCCGTTCCCCGTGTTATGAAGGGCGATGCCCGTTCTCGATATCGAAGATTTCGCCGCCGCCATCCCCGATTACATGCCGATCGTCGGCCTCGACCCCGGCGAGAAGACCATCGGCGTGGCCGTTTCCGACGTCACCCTGACTGTCGCCAGTCCCCTGGCCCTGATCCGGAAGACCAAGTTCAGCGAGGACGCCGAGACGCTGTTCAAGCTGATGGGCAGCCGCAAGGCCGCCGGCATCGTCATCGGCCTGCCGATGAACATGGACGGCACCGAGGGCGTCCGCTGCCAGTCCAACCGCGCCCTGGGCCGCAACCTGCTGCGCCTGCAGCCGCATGTGCCGATCACCTTCTGGGACGAGCGCCTCTCCACCGCCGCCGTGACCCGGGTGCTGATCGAGGAGCACGACGTCAACCGCAAGCGCCGGGCCGAAGTGGTCGACAAGATGGCCGCCGGCTGGATCCTGCAGGGCGCGCTGGAGCGGATGCGGGGGATACGCGAGGCGGCGGGCAAGGTTTAGCTTTCTTAGCTCCTCCCCCTCTGGGGGAGGTGGCCCGGAGGGCCGGAGGGGGCCGGCACGGCCGACTTCCAGCTAGCCCCCTCAGTCGCTCCGCGACAGCTCCCCCAGAGGGGGAGCAGCTACAGTTTCGCGACCTCACGCGGAAACCGCCGAGTTGATGGAAAGGGTCGCGGAGCGTCCGGACCGCGTCCGGACTTGAATAGAAATAACCGTTTCGACGAAGCCGCCCGCTCCGCGTGGTCGTTATCCGTCAGCGTCCCAGCGGGTGGCCCAGTTGGGGCCTTACCGGGACCCGGAAGCTTCGGTTTCCCGAAGTCCCGAAGGTCGGGGGGCGTGGGGCCAATCCTGACCAACACTCGCCTTGATCCCCATCCACGCCGACGGCGGGCGGGTCTGGCCAGCAACCAGATCCCCGGACGCGCTTCAGTATCCCCCTGAAGCCCAGCCCCGCTCGATCACCCCCCGCCGCCGCAATGGTCGCTGGCCTTGCGCCCTTTCCTCGCGACGAGGTGGGGACAGAATACGGGAGGTTTCGGCGCGTCTGACAGGCGCGCTCGGTTTGTTTGCAGGACGTTGAATTTGCTGCGGTCTCGCAGCGATAGCTCGAGGATAGGGCGCAGTTTATCCCCGTACTTGCCCCCTACGGGCTGCTTCGCAGCCGTCTTCCCCCGGAGGGGGAAGATGAGGTGGGCGTGTTTCATCCTCTCCCTGAAAGGGGGAGGACGACCGCGATAGCGGTCAGGAGGGGGCCAGCGGCGGCGGCCGGTTATCCCCCATCGCGCGCACCCGCCGCCTTCCCTCTCCCGGCAAAGCCGCCTAAGACACCGTTTCATGACGGCCAAGCCCCATGATCCCGCCCGCGTCGCCCTCGACGCGATCCGCGCCCGCGCCTTTGCGTTCCCAAAGCGCCATTTCCTGTCCGCCGGCGACCTCAACGCCCCCCAGGCGGCCGACCTGCTGGACCTGGCCGAGGCGTTCGTCGCCTTCAACCGCCAGACCTCCAAGTCGCTGGACCTGCTCAAGGGCCGGACGCTGATGAACCTGTTCTTCGAGAACAGCACGCGCACCCAGTCCAGCTTCGAGATCGCCGGCAAGCGCCTGGGCGCCGACGTGGTCAATATGAGCCCGCGCACCTCGTCGATCACCAAGGGCGAGACCCTGATCGACACCGCCGTGACCCTGAACGCCATGCGCCCCGACCTGCTGGTGGTGCGCCACGCCTCGTCGGGCGCGGCCTCCTTGCTCAGCCAGAAGGTCAGCGGCCATGTGATCAACGCCGGCGACGGCCAGCACGAGCATCCGACCCAGGCGGTGCTGGACGCCCTGTCGATCCGCCGCGCCTTTGGCCGGGTGTCGGGCCTGACCGTGGCGATCTGTGGCGATGTTTTGCACAGCCGCGTGGCCCGCTCGAACGTCTCCCTGCTGCACACCCTGGGGGCCAGCGTGCGGCTGGTGGGTCCCGCCACCCTGATGCCGGCCCAGGCCGAGCGCTGGGGCGTGACCGTGCACCACGACATGAAGTCGGGCCTGGCCGGGGCCGACGTGGTGATGATGCTGCGCCTGCAGCTGGAGCGGATGCAGGGCGGCTTCGTGCCCTCGACCCGCGAATATTTCCGCTTCTATGGCCTGGACCGCGAAAAGCTGTCGCGCGCCGCGCCGGGAGCCAAGGTCATGCACCCTGGGCCCATGAACCGGGGCGTCGAGATCGATTCCGACGTGGCCGATGATCCGGCCGTCAGCCTGATCCAGGACCAGGTCGAGATGGGCGTCGCCGCCCGGATGGCGGTGCTGACCAGCCTCGCCGCGCGCATCGAGGAGGCGGGGCGATGATTTTGGGCCACCTCTTTTCTTCCGCTCTCCCCGGCGAAAGCCGGGGCCCAGATTCATCCAGAGCGTTTGGGGATGACGCGCCTTCGGGATTCGCCAAATCGCTCGATGCACGTGGGTTCGATCTGGACCCCGGCCTTCGCCGGGGAGAGCGGGGTTTTGTAGTGGCGTCTTTGGAATCTCACGCATGAACGCCCCCCAGCCCCTGGCCTTCACCAATGCCCGCCTGGTCGATCCCGAGAGCGGCTATGACGGCCCCGGCGGGGTCATCGTCTCAGAGGGCGTGATCTCCGACGTCGCCAAGGGCCGCGAGTTCGGCAAGCTGGGCAAGGGCGTTCGGGTCGTCGACTGCGGCGGGGCCCTGCTGGCGCCCGGCCTGATCGACCTGCGTGTCAAGACCGGCGAGCCCGGGGCCGAGACCAAGGAAACCCTGGCCTCGGCCGCGCGCGCCGCCGCGGCCGGGGGCGTGACCTCGATCGTCGTCCAGCCCGACACCGACCCGGCCATCGACGATCCCAGCGTGGTCGACTTCATCCTGCGCCGGGCCCGTGACATCGACAGCGCCCGCATCCTGTGCGCCGGGGCCGCGACCAAGGGCCTGAAGGGCGAGCAGATGGCCGAGATCGGCCTGATGCGCGAGGCCGGCTGCGTCTACATCACCGACGCCGACCGCCCGATCGTCGACAGCAAGGTGTTCCAGCGCATCCTGACCTACGCCAAGGGCTTCGACACCCTGCTGGCCCACCGCCCGATGGACATGTGGCTGGCCAAGGGTGGGGCGGCGATCGGCGGCGAATTTGCCGGCCGCCTAGGCCTGCCCGCCATCTCGCCGATGGCCGAGCGGATCATGCTGGAGCGCGACATCGCCCTGCTGGAAGCCACTGGTGGCCGCCTGCTGGTCGACCAGATCACCAGCGCCGGCGCGCTGGAGACCCTGGCGCGCGGCAAGGCGCGCGGTCTGCGCCTGCACGCCAGCGTGTCGATCAACCACCTGTCGTTCAACGAGCTCGACGTGGGCGACTATCGCACCTTCGCCAAGGTCACCCCGCCCCTGCGCGGCGAGGATGACCGCCAGGCCCTGATCGAGGCCCTGGCGTCAGGCTTGATCGACATCGTCGTTTCCGCCCACGCCCCGGCCCCGGCCGAGGACAAGCGCCTGCCCTTCGACGAGGCCGCCCCCGGCGCCATCGGCGTCGAGACTCTGCTGCCGGCCCTGCTGTCGCTGTATCACGACGAGCGCCTGCCGCTGGTCGACCTGATCCGCGCCGTGACCCTGGCGCCCGCCGAACTGCTGGGCCTGCGCGGCGGCCGTATCGCGCCCGGCGCGCCGGCAGATCTCGTTTTGTGCGACATCGACGCGCCGATCATCGTCGATGCAGGCAAGCTGCTCTCGAAGTCCAAGAACTCGCCGTTCGACGGGCGGCGATTGCAGGGTCAGGTGCTCATGACGCTGGTGGATGGGCGGGTGGTGCACCGGGCAGAGGGGTAGGACGTCACGATCCTACTAGCGGGCGAGAAGCAAGATGCGGCATTCGGAAACCATCCAGACGTGGTTCGATACCGAGGGACCCGGCGGGTTGATTTTACCCAGTGGTTGGTTTGGACGCCCCTACGACAACCAATTCAAGCTGACATCGATCGAGGAGGCCGGCCGGGATCTCACCATGATCCTGAGTGGAGACGTCCTGCTCCGCTTTCAAGGCTTACGGTCGGTCAGGTCGGAAAGTCATGAGCTTGCACTTGGCCCTTTCGACAATCTCCACTTCGCTCTGCGGGCGGCCAATGGCGAAGAACGCCTGATCCAAGAGCATCAACGCGGCGAAGTGAAGATTGTATCCGTCTGGTCCTGGGCGACACGCCCACTCGATCCGACCTAGGTCGTCGCACGCCTAGTCTGCTGGCCCCTGTCGCGACTCTCCTGCTACACCTTCATCACTCACCATCCTTGCGCAGCGGTTGAAATCGCGCGCAACTCGCCTTAGGGTCGAAACGTGCAAGATCTCGCTCAAGCCGTCTATCTCACGCTCGCGATCGCCGTCGTCGGAGGCTACCTCCTCGGCTCGATCCCGTTCGGCCTGATCGCCACCCGCCTGGGCGGGGCCGGCGACATCCGCCAGATCGGCTCGGGCAATATCGGGGCGACCAACGTGCTGCGCTCGGGCCGCAAGGACCTGGCGGCCATCACCCTCCTGGGCGACGCCGGCAAGGGCGTGCTGGCCGTGCTGCTGGCCCGCTGGCTGACCAACGACAGCGCCGCCATCGTCGCTTTGGCCGGCGGCGCGGCGTTCCTGGGTCACCTGTTCCCCGTCTGGCTGAAGTTCAAGGGCGGCAAGGGCGTGGCCACCTTCTATGGCGTGCTGCTGGCCGCCTGCTGGCCCGTGGGCGTGCTGGCCGCCGTCACCTGGCTGGCCATGGCCGCCCTGTTCCGCATCAGCTCGCTGGCCGCCCTGACCGCCGCCGCCCTGGCCGCGCCGTTCGCCCTGGCGACCGACCAGCCCTATGCCATGCTGGTGCTGGCCCTGTTCATGGCCGTGCTGATCTTCATCCGCCACCGCGAGAACATCGCCCGCCTGCTGAAGGGCGAAGAACCCAAGATCGGCAAGAAGAAGGCGGCGGAGACCCCGCCTCCGGCCGCGTGATTCCGGGCCGCCTCTCGGACGTTCAGCGCCTGGCCTGGCTTCGGCTGGCGCGCACCGAGACGGTCGGCCCCGTCGCCTTCGAGCACCTGCTGGCCCGCTTCGGCACGCCCGAGCGCGCGCTTTCCGCCCTGCCCGACCTGTCGCGACGCGGCGGCCGCGCCACCCCTCTGAACATTCACCTGCGCGAAACCATCGAACGCGAACTGGAGGCCGGCGCGGCCATGGGCGCGCGGCTGCTGTGCGGCTGCGAGCCCGACTTCCCCGCTCGCCTCGCGGCGCTGGACCCGCCGCCGCCGGTGCTGTGGGCCCTGGGCCGCGCCGAACTGCTGCCCCGGCCCAGCGTCGCCATCGTTGGGGCCCGCATCGCCTCGGCCGCCGGCCAGCGCTTCGCCCGCCAGCTGGCCGCCGAGCTGGGCGAGGCCGGCCATGTCATCGTCAGCGGCATGGCGCGCGGCGTCGACGGCGCCGCGCACGAGGGCGCGATGCGCACCGGCACGGTGGCCGTGCTGGGCGGCGGAATTGGCGACATCTATCCGCCCGAGCACGGCGCCCTGCACGCGCGTCTGGCCGCCGAGGGCTGCGTGGTGTCCGAAAGCGCCCCCGACCGCCGCGCCCAGGCCAAGGACTTTCCGCGCCGCAACCGCATCATCTCCGGTCTGTCGCTGGGCGTCGTGGTGGTCGAGGCCGAGCTGAAGTCCGGCTCGCTGATCACCGCCCGCCTGGCCGCCGAGCAGGGCCGCGATGTCTTCGCCGTGCCCGGCTCGCCGCTGGACCCGCGCGCCCGGGGGACCAACGACCTGATCCGCCAGGGCGCGATCCTGTGCGAAGGCGCCGAAGACGTGCTGCGCAACCTATCGGGCCAGACCCATCTGCGCGAGCGCGAGCGGGACTATGACGGCGAGCCGGCAGCCGACATTGACTTCGACGCCCTGCGCGAGCGTCTGGCCGCCCTGCTCTCACCCACGGCCGTTTCGCGCGACGAGCTGGTCCGGGCGACCGGCGCCCCGACCTCGGCGGTGATGGCGGCCCTGGTGGAGCTGGCCCTCGCCGAACGGGCGGAACTGCTGGCCGGAGGGATGGTGGCGGGGGTTTGATGCAACAGCGCCTTGCCCCAAGTACTGGATACCGGTACTGCGGACATTGAATTCGAATGGGACCTTGAGAAGGCTCGGAGCAACCTCGCCAAACATGGGGTTGATTTCAAAGACGCCTGTCACGCGATCCTGGACCCTTGGCGTATGGAGGATGTCGATGACCGGTTCGACTACGGCGAAGAACGCATCCAGATCATTGGCGCCTGCTTCGGGGCCGTCCTCTTCGTCGTCACCGTCTCACATGTCCAAAATCACTACCGGATCATCTCAGCCAGACCCGCCAACCCCGTCGAAAGCAAAAGGTACTTTCGCGGTGCGTAGCGGCGATCTGCCGATGGGCAAGACCGACTGGGATCGCCTCAAGGCGATGACAGACGAAGAGATCAACGCCGCCGCACTGTCCGATCCCGACTGCCCGCCGCTGACCGAGGAGCAGCTATCCCGGTTCAAGCGCGTCAACGCGATCAAGGATATCCGCGGTCGGCTAGGCATGACCCAGGCGGCGTTCTCTGCGGCATTCCGCTTGCCGCTGTCGACAGTCCGGGATTGGGAACAAGGTCGAACCACGCCAGACGCGCCCGCCAGAACGCTGCTGACGGCGATAGCCCGGGATCCCGAGACGATGCGAAGGCTGGTCGGTGGCGAAGCGGCCTGATCGGCGACTTCTGGCCTGAAACCCTAGACGCTGAGGTCGATCATCAGCCCGGTGCCCTGGGCCGGGGCGGCGCGAATGGCGTCGCGCAGGCGGTCGGCGATCTGCGCGCGTTCCGCGTTGGAGGTCACCGGCTTGACGGGCTGGATCGGCGAGACATAGGCCTCGGTGGCGATCCGGTTGATGGTCGAGACGTTCATGAGCGCCAAAAGGGTTTGGGTTCAGCCTCAACTATCACCCGACCGACCTTAACAATCGACTACCAAATCACGGGAAACGGCGCCGTTTGAACAGGCCGCGTTGACAGACACCCCGTCGCGCCCCCACTTTCCGCCGCTCGCCTCCAGGGCGATCCTCCCCCAGGGTACAAGAGTCCTAATGAACGTCGTCGTCGTCGAGAGCCCGGCCAAGGCCAAGACCATCAACAAGTATCTCGGGTCCGACTACACGGTTCTCGCCTCGTACGGCCATATTCGCGACCTGCCGTCGAAAGACGGCTCGGTGGAGCCCGACAACGATTTCGCGATGAGCTGGGAGATCGACGCCAAGTCGTCCAAGCGCATCTCCGACATCGTCGACGCGATGAAGGGGGCCGACCGCCTGATCCTGGCCACCGACCCCGACCGCGAAGGGGAAGCGATCAGCTGGCACATTCTGGAGGTCCTTCAGAAGAAGAAGGCGGTCAAAGGCATGACCGTCCAGCGCGTGACGTTCAACGCCATTACCAAGGCCTCGGTGCTGGAAGCGATGGCCAATCCGCGCGACATCGACATGGAGCTGGTCGAGGCCTATCTGGCCCGCCGCGCGCTCGACTATCTGGTCGGCTTCACCCTTTCGCCCGTCCTGTGGCGCAAGCTGCCGGGCAGCCGCTCGGCCGGCCGGGTGCAGTCGGTCTGCCTGCGGCTGATCGTCGAGCGCGAGATGGAGATCGAGCGCTTCAAGACCCAGGAATACTGGAGCGTCGACGCCGACGTGTCGGCCGGCGCCGATCCGTTCCTGGCCCGCCTGATCAAGCACGAAGGCAAGAAGCTCACCAAGTTCGACCTGAACAACGAGGGCTCGGCCCTGGCCGCCAAGGCGGCAGTCGAAAAGGCCGTGTTCAAGATCGCTGCCGTCGAGAAGAAGCCCGGCAAGCGCTCGCCTGCCCCGCCCTTCACCACCTCGACCCTGCAGCAGGAAGCCTCGCGCAAGCTGGGTTTCAGCGCCCAGCGCACCATGCAGGCGGCGCAGAAGCTCTATGAAGGCATCGACATCGGCGGCGAGACCGTCGGCCTGATCACCTATATGCGGACCGACGGCGTGGCGGTCGGCCCCGAGGGCATCGCCGAAGCCCGCGACGTCATCGGCAATGTCTATGGCAAGGACTACGTCCCCGAGACGCCGCGCTACTACAAGGTCAAGGCCAAGAACGCCCAGGAGGCCCACGAAGCCATCCGCCCGACCAGCCTGGGCCGCAATCCGGGCTCGCTGCGCCTGGAGCCGGATCTGGGCCGCCTGTACGAGCTGATCTGGAAGCGGATGATCGCCTCGCAGATGGAAAGCGCCCGCATCGAGCGCACCACGGTCGACATCGAAAGCCACGACGGCCAGACAGGCCTGCGCGCCACCGGCCAGGTCGTGCTCTTCCCCGGCTATCTGACGGTCTATGAAGAAGGCCGCGACGACGACGGCGACGAGGACAGCGCCCGCCTGCCGATGATCGAGGACGGCGCCAGCGCCAAGGTGATCGACGCCCGCGCCGACCAGCACTTCACCGAACCGCCCCCGCGCTATTCGGAAGCCAGCCTGGTCAAGAAGATGGAAGAGCTGGGGATCGGCCGTCCGTCGACCTATGCCTCGGTCCTGACCGTGCTGCGCGACCGCGAATATGTGAAGATGGAGAAGAACCGCTTCATCCCGGAAGACAAGGGCCGCCTGGTCACCGCCTTCCTGGAGCAGTTCTTCCGTCGTTATGTCGAATACGATTTCACCGCCGGCCTCGAAGAGCAGCTGGACCTGGTGTCGGACGGCAAGCTGGACTGGAAACAGTTCCTGCGCGACTTCTGGAAAGACTTCGCCGCCGCCGTCGGCGAGATCGCCGAACTGCGCGTCACCAACGTGCTGGACGCGCTGAACGACGCCCTGGGCCCGCATATCTTCCCCGACAAGGGCGATGGCTCCAATCCGCGCATCTGCCCCACCTGCGGGACGGGCATGCTGTCGCTGAAGGTCGGCAAGTTCGGCGCCTTCATCGGCTGCAGCAACTATCCCGAATGCCGCTTCACCCGCCAGTTGGCCACCGCTGAAGGCGAAGGCGAGGCCGAGGCCGCCGACAAGGAGCTGGGGATCAATCCCGAGACCGGTCGCTCGGTGTGGCTGAAGAACGGCCGCTTTGGCCCCTATGTCGAAGAGCCGCCGGCCGCCGAGAGCGGTGACAAGCCCAAACGATCCAGCCTGCCCAAGGGCTGGCTGCCGGCCGCCGTCGACCTGGAAAAGGCCCTGCGCCTGCTGGCCCTGCCGCGCGAAGTCGGGATGCACCCCGACGACGGCAAGAAGATCACCGCCGGCCTTGGCCGGTTTGGGCCCTTCGTCCTGCACGAGGGCACCTACGCCAATCTGGAAAACCCCGAAGAGGTGTTCGACATCGGCCTGAACCGCGCCGTCGCCCTGCTGGCCGACAAGCGGGCCGGCGGCGGGCGTCCGCAGCGTGGCCAGGCCGCGGCCCTGGCCGACCTGGGCGTCCACCCCGAGGACGGCAAGCCGGTGAAGGTGCTGTCGGGCCGCTTTGGTCCCTACATCAAGCACGGCGACACCAACGCCAATGTGCCCAAGGGCGCTGATCCGGCCGCCCTGACCCTGGCCGAGGCTGTGGTCCTGCTGGCCGAACGCGTCGCCAAGGGCGGCGGCAAGAAGCCGGTGAAGAAGGCGGCCGCCAAGAAGGCCCCGGCCAAGGCGGCGACCAAGGCTCCGGCCAAGGCAAAGGCGGCCGCTGACGGCGCGGCTCCGGCCAAGAAGGCGCCCGCCAAAAAGCCGGCGGCCAAGAAAGCGGCTCCTAAAAAGGCCGCCGCCAAGAAGCCCGCAAAGTCTTCAACCGAGACGGGGGCCTGACCCTACCCATGTTTGCGATCCGGGGTTAGATTACCGGCATGACGTCGCTTGAACGCCCCCTGCCCCTGACCGTCGTGGTCGCCGGCCTGATCCTGGTCAGCGTCCTGGGCTTCGTCATGGGCGTGAGCAATGCTTTGAAGGGCGGCAAGCCCAACACCAGCGCCTCGACCGCACCCCTGGCCGAGGTGTCGGGTGTGCCGGTCAAGGACGCGGCCCCGGCTCCGCTCTACGTGCCGGCGCCGCCCGAAAAGCCCAAGGTCAAGGCCGTCGAGGTCAAGACCGCCGAGGCCGAAGCCCCGCCGGCGGTGATCGAGACCCCACCCGCGCCGTCGGAAGCCGCGCCGACGGCTGCAACGACCCCTCCGGCCCAGCAACCGCCGCGGTCGATTGAGGACCTCTACTGAGCTACGCCGGTTAGAAGCCCCCGAGAGCGGACGTGCTTACGGTCTGCTCGGCGTGGTGAGCGGCCATCAGCCGGGCTGATCATCTCCTTGAGGGGGCAGTCATATGGCAACATCGTTTTACGATTTGAGCGTTGCTTGCTTCGCGCAGACACTAGCAGCCATGGCAGGCTTTCTTGACCGTAGCCGACGTCACTACATCGACATCGGTCGTGACCCAAACGATCTGACGACATGTCGCTTGGTTGAGGACATGGCATCGCTGAAGTTCCAAGTTATTGCTGTAGCGCATTACTCGGTAGGCGCAATTCAGGGTATTGAAAGCGGAGTGTTCGAGCCTCCAAAAGCATCGCGACCGCTTGAATATCGAGAATTGGAAGAGACGATCCAACGCGCTCGAAAAGCGCTGGAGTTACTGGACCGTAAACAGATTGATGACCTCGCCAATCGCGACGTCCTATTTCAGTCAGGCGACGTAAGCCTGCCGTTCACTGCTGATAGCTTCATTTTGTCATTCTGCCTCCCCAATCTCCATTTCCACGCGACGACGGCGTACGACATCCTGCGGGTAAATGGCGCGCCGATCGGAAAGCGGGACTACATGGGACGACTGAGAGTTAAGACCTAGCGGACTGGAACCGAGGCTGGCGAATGTCGCTTTCGGGTCGAAATTTGCCCTCGCCCCCCTCGCCGCAACCGAACTCTAGATCATCATCGCGACCCATTCCCTTGCCGACGGACGCGTGCCCGGCAAATCGCGGCCGGTTCCAGCGTCTTTCCCTTGGCCATTCCCCCCGCTGCCGGGTTATCCCAGCACATGGCCAAACCGCGCACGCCCAAGTCGTCGAAATTCCCCGCTGCTCCCAAGCCGCCGCAAGGCCTGCCGGATCGTGAGACCCTGCTGGCGTTCCTGCGCAGCGCCGGCGAGAGCGGCAAGGCCGACATCGCTCGCCACTTTGGTCTGAAGGGCGCCGATCGCCGCGCCCTGCGTGAAATGCTGCGTGAACTGGAGGCCCAGGGCGACCTGGGCAAGCGCGGCCGCAAGGGCTTTGCCGAGGCCGGCTCGCTGCCGCCGGTGGGCGTGGCCGACGTGGTCGATCGCGACGCCGACGGCGACATGTTCGTCAAGCTGACCAAGTCCGGCGACGACGCGCCGCTGGTGCGCCTCTCGCCGGCTCGCAACGAAAACGCCGGCGGCGCGCCGGGCATGGGTGACCGCCTGCTGGTGCGCTTCGAGCGCCTCGAAAACGGCGAGATGGAAGCCCGGCTGATCAAGAGGCTGGGCCAGAGCGCTCACAAGATTCTGGGCGTAATCCGCCGGCATCGCCGCGAGATCCGGGTCGAGCCCGTGGATCGCAAGTCCAAGGAAAGCCTGATCCTCAACGAGCAGGAGGCCAAGGACCTGAAGGACGGCGATCTGGTCATCGCCCAGGTCGGCACGGCCGCCGGCCGCTATGGCCCCAAGCAGGGCAAGGTGCTGGAAGTGGTGGGCCGCGAGGACCATCCGCGCGCCGCCTCGCTGATCGCCATCCACAGCCACGGCATCCCGACCGGTTTCTCCGAAGAGGCTGAAGCCGAGGCCGCCGCCAAGCCCCCCACCCTGGAAGGCCGCGACGACCTGCGCGACCTGCCGTTCGTGACCATCGACCCCGTCGACGCCCGCGACCACGACGACGCCGTCTATGCCCATCCTGATCCCGACGCGAACAATGTGGACGGCTGGATCGTCTGGGTGGCCATCGCCGATGTCGCCGCCTATGTGCGCCCGGGCTCGGCCCTGGACCGCGAGGCCCGCGAAAAGGGCAACAGCGTCTACTTCCCCGACCGGGTGGAGCCGATGCTGCCCGAGGTGCTGTCCAACGGCCTGTGCTCGCTGCGCGAAGGCGAGAACCGCGCCACCCTGGCGGTGCGGATGGTGTTCGACAGCGCCGGTCGCAAGAAGAGCCACCGCTTTGTGCGCGGCCTGATGCGCTCTGCCGCCAAGCTGTCCTACGAGCAGGCCCAGGCCGCCATCGACGGTGTGATCCCGCCCGATGGCCAGGACGGCGACAAGGCCCCGCCCCTGCTGGATCCGATCCTCAAGCCCCTGTGGACCGCCTTCCGCCTGATGGGCAAGGGCCGCGACATCCGCTCGCCGTTGGGCATCGAGAGCGACGAGCGCAAGATCGTCATCACCAAAGAAGGCGAGATCGCCTCGATCAACCGCCGCGCCAGCCTCGAGGCCCACAAGCTGATCGAGGAGATGATGATCCAGGCCAATGTCTCGGCCGCCGAGAGCCTGGAAGCCAAGCGCACGCCGCTGATCTATCGTGTCCACGACACGCCCAGCCAGGAGAAGGTGCAGAACCTGGCCGAGTTCCTGGCGACGCTGGAAATCAAGTGGAACAAGGGCGAGGCCCCGCAGACCTCGCGCTTCAACAAGCTGCTGGACGAGACCCGCGACGGACCGCACGCCGCCATCATCAACGAGGTGGTGCTGCGCACCCAGATGCAGGCCCACTACAGCGCCGACAATCTGGGCCATTTCGGCCTGAACCTGGCCAAGTACGCCCACTTCACCAGCCCGATCCGCCGCTATGCTGACCTGATCGTGCACCGGGCCCTGATCCGCGCCCTGGGGCTGGGCAGCGATGGCCTGACCGATCAGGACATCAGCCAGATCAAGGATACGGCCGAGACCATCACCTATGCCGAGCGCCGGGCCATGGCCGCCGAGCGTGACGCCACCGACCGCTATATCGCCGCCTTCCTGTCCGACCGGGTGGGGGCGACGTTCAATGGCCGCATCACCGGCGTCACCCGCTTTGGCCTGTTCGTGAAGCTGGACGAGACCGGGGCCGACGGCCTGATCCCGATCTCGTCCCTGGGCGCAGAGTTCTTCGTCCATGACGAACGCATGCACGCCTTGGTCGGAGAGCGCACCGGCAAGCGCTGGCCGCTGGGCCTGAATGTCGAGGTCAAGCTGGTCGAAGCCACCCCGGTGACCGGCGGCCTGCTGTTCGAAATGCTGAGCGAGCCGCTGCCGGCAGATCCCAAGGCGCCCTTGCCAAGGCTCGGGGCCCGGCGTCAGGCGGCGGTCAAGCCGCGTGGCGGGCTGCCCAAGGGCGTTCGGCGCGGCAAGCGGCGATAGCATGCGCCCCGACCTCGACCAGTTCCACGCCATCGCCATCAGCCGCCTGGCCCACCAGCTCAAGGCCGAGGGCCGCTCGGTGATCCACATGGAGTTCGGCCAGCCCTCGACGGGTGCGCCGAAGGCCGCGATCGCCCGCGCTCACCACGTGCTGGACACCGACGGACTGGGCTATTGGGAAAGCCCGGCGCTGAAGGCTCGCATCGCCCGGCACTATGACGACAGGCACGGCGTCCAGGTCGATCCCGAGCAGATCATTCTGACCTGCGGCGCCTCGCCGGCCCTGGTCATGGCCCTGGCCTCGTCGTTCGAGGCCGGCGACCGCGTGGCCCTGGCCCGTCCCGGCTATGTGGCCTATCGCAACACGCTCAAGGCCCTGAACCTGGTTCCGGTCGAGATCGCCTGCGGGCCGGAGGATCGCTATCAGCTGACCGCCGCGCACCTGGCGGCGCTGGATCCCGCCCCGGCCGGCGTCATCGTGGCCAGCCCCGCCAACCCGACCGGCACCGTCATCGCCGACGATGAAATGGCCGCCATCGCGGACATATGCCGTACACGGAATATCCGGATCGTTAGCGACGAGATCTATCACGGCCTGTCCTACGTTGGCCCCGTCCGCTCCATGCTGGAGTTCGAGCCCCGCGCCCTGGTGGTCAACAGTTTCTCGAAATATTTCAGCATGGTGGGCTGGCGGCTGGGCTGGCTGCTGTCGCCGCTGGACCACGTGCACCGGGCGCGGGCCTATATGGGCAACCTGTTCCTCACCGCCCCGTCGCTGAGCCAGCACGCCGGCCTGGTGGCCATGGACTGCCACGAGGAGCTCGACGGCCATGTCGAGGTCTATCGTCGCAACCGCCAGCTTCTGCTGGACGCCCTGCCCTCGCTGGGCCTGGCGAAGATCGCGCCGCCGGACGGGGCCTTCTACATCTGGGCCGATATCGGCCATCTGACCGACGACTCGATGGCGTTCTGCAAGCAGTTGCTGACCGACACGGGGGTGGCTACGGCGCCGGGCATCGACTTCGATCCCGTCGAGGGACACCGGTTCATGCGCATCAGCTTCGCGGTGTCGACGGCGGAGGTCGAGGAGGCTTTGCGGCGGCTGGTGCCGTGGTTTGGGGCGCGCAAACCCCTCGCCCCCACCTGACCCCTACGCGGTCATCCGCCCCCGTAGGGGGCGGATGAAATCATCTTCCCCCTCCGGGGGAGGAGCGCCGCAGGCGCGGAGGGGGCCAGTCCACTCCCCCTACTTCTTCTCCAGATAATCCAGCGCCATGAACACCTCGGCCTTCACGCCGGTCTCCAGCACCGCCTCGTCGATGTCGAAATAGGGCGAGTGGTTGGCCGGCGCACCCTGCGCCGGAACGCTGGCCGGGCGACCGCCCAGCTGGATGAACACACCCGGGACCTTCTGGGCGTACATCGAGAAATCCTCGGCCCCGGTGACCAGGGCGGCGTTGTCGTCGACCTTGCCGGGCGAGGCTTTCGACAGCGAGGTCTTCACCCACTTCGACAGGTCGGGATCGTTGTAGGTCACCGGATAGGGCTGGGTGAACACGGCCTGCGCCTTGGCGCCGTAGCGATCGCCGATGGCGGCGACGCTCTTCTGGACCTTGTCGATCAGGTCTGCGCGGCGCTCGGTCGAGAAGGTGCGCATGGTGCCGCCCATCACCAGGTCTTCCGGAATGATGTTCTGGCGCATGCCCATGTTGATCGTGGCGATGGTCACGACCGAGGGCGACACCCCGACATCGACCTGACGGGCGGCGATCTGGTTCATGGCCTGGATGATGTCGGCCGCGACGCTGGCCATGTCGATGCCGGCCCAGGGCCGCGCGCCGTGGGTCTGCTTGCCCTTCACCGTGATCGCGATGCGGTCGGACGAGGCGTAGAAGCCCATCGGCCGGTAGTTCAGCAGGTGGGCGTCGGCCGGGCCGATGTGCAGGCCGAAGATGGCGTCGACCTTGGGCTGGTCCAGAGCCCCGTCCTGGATCATCAGCTTGGCGCCGCCTTCCTCGCCGGCCTGCGGGCCCTCCTCGGCGGGCTGGAAGATCAGGACGACCGTACCCTTGATGTCGGCCTTCATGCCGGCCAGCACCGTGGCGGTTCCCAGCAGCATGGCGACATGGGTGTCGTGGCCGCAGGCGTGCATCACCGGCACCGTGCGACCTTCCCAGGTGGCTGTGGCCTTGGAGGCGAACGGCAGGCCGGTCTTTTCCTCGACCGGCAGGGCGTCCATGTCGGCGCGCAGGGCCACGACCTTGCCCGGCTTGCCGCCCTTGAGGATGCCGACCACGCCGGTCTTGCCCACGCCCTCGCGGACCTCAAAGCCCAGGGCCTTCAGCTCCTTGGCGACGATGGCGGCGGTTCGGACCTCCTGGTTGCCCAGTTCGGGGTTCTGGTGAAGGTCGCGGCGCCAAGCGATGACCTTGGGCTGGACCGCCTTGGCGGCGGCCTCGACCTTGCTCGCGGAAGGCGCAGCCAGGGCCGGCGCGCCGAAAGCCAGGCCAGCCATGATCGCCAGCGTCGAAACCCGTCCAAACATGCGCGTCGTCCTCTGAAAAGCCGGCGGACATTGGGGTGCTTGCAGCGGGATGGTCAAGCTGACGTAAGGGGCGGCTTTGCGAATGGCGCGATCGGACTAAGCTTGGGTCATGGACGAGCCGATCGACGCCAAATTCGACACGATCAACGACGCCGCCGTGCGCGAGCCGGGCACCGGCGTGCTGCGACCGCGCCACGCCGCCACCCTGATCATCGTGCGCACCGACGCCGCCAAGCCGCGCCTGCTGATGGGACGCCGCGCGGGCGGCCACGCCTTCATGCCTGACAAGTGGGTGTTCCCCGGCGGCCGGGTGGATCGCGGCGACTATCGCGCCCCTTCGGCCAGCGAGCTTGCGCCCGAGGTCGCCGCCCGCCTGACCCACGAGCCCCGCCACCCCAGCCCCGCCACCCTGGCCCGCGCGCTGGGCCTGGCGGCCATCCGCGAGACCTTCGAGGAAACAGGCCTGCTGCTGGCCCGTCCCGCGCCCTCACGGCCCGCCGCGGGGGCCTGGCGGCCCTTCCTGGCCCAGGGGGCCCTGCCCGACCTGGCGCCGCTGGCCTTCGTGGCCAGGGCGATCACCCCGCCCTATCGCACCCGCCGCTTCGACGCCCGGTTCTTCATGGCGTCGGCCGAGGCCCTGATCAGCCTGGACCGCCAGCCCGACTGCGGTGAGCTGGACGAGATCGCCTGGGTGGATTTCGATGAGGCCATGGCCCTGGACCTGCCCAACATCACCCGCTTCGTGGTCGCCGAGATCGGCCAGAGGTTGAAGGATGCTGGACGCCCCGCCCCCTTCATGCGTTTCCTTAACGGCGCCCGGAACCTGACCTATGTCTGAGCCGGCGCCTCTGGGGGGGAGATCGACATGCTGGTCCTTCTGTTCGCGTCCGCCCTGGCGACCACGCCGCCCGCGCCTGAGCCCGAGATCAGCCGTCTGGCCTGGATGACGGGCTGCTGGATGCAGGTCCGCTCCAACGGCCGCGTCGACGAGCAGTGGATGGCCCCCGGCGGCGGCGTGATGCTGGGCATGAGCCGCACCCTGAAGGACGGCAAGGTGCGCGAGTTCGAATTCCTGCGAATCGCGCCCGGCCTCGACGGCAAACTGGCCTTCAGCGCCAAGCCCTCGGGCCAGCCCGAGGCGGACTTTCCGCTGAAGGAGATCACCGACGACACGGTGGTGTTCGAGGACGCCGCCCACGACTTTCCCCAGCGGATTCTGTACAAGCGCGTGGACGCCCGGACGATTATCGGCCGGATCGAGGGCCAGATCGGCGGTCAGGCCCGATCGGTGGACTATCCCTACACACGGTGCCCCGCCGGCAATTGACTTTGGCGCATTGATGAGTATGTTCCGCGCCTCTCATTTCCAGCGCGCGGGTACCCTGCGCGATACCGCAGGGATTCGACCATGGCCAAACCGGCTTCAATCAAGATCCGCCTGAACTCGACGGCGGACACCGGCTTCTTCTACGTGACCAAGAAGAACGCCCGCACCAAGACCGAGAAGATGGTGCTGAAGAAGTACGATCCGGTCATCCGCAAGCACGTCGAATTCAAGGAAGGCAAGATCAAGTAGATCTGCCTGACCGGTACGACACGACAAAACGCCCGGCTAGCGATAGCCGGGCGTTTTTGATTCAGGGGGCTTGATGACTTGCCCCCTCCGCGCTGCGCGCTCCTCCCCCGTAGGGGGAAGATGAGAGCGTCTTCCCCCTACGGGGGAGGACGACCGCGAAGCGGTCAGGAGGGGGCGAGTCTTCCGGCTAACAATCGTGCCCTGCCCCCAACGGCCGGCACCGTCCATCAATGTCCGCCGGTGGCTTCACGCCCGTCACCGCTGCGATGGTGGGGGCGATGTCCACCGTGTCCAGCGGCAGGACGCGCTCGCGGGGCGCGCCGTCCTTCCACCAGAAGATGATCGGCACCCGGCGGTCATAGTCCCACGGGCTGCCGTGGGTGGAGACATAGGTCGCGCCGGCCGTTGCGGGCACGAGGTCGGGCTTGAAGGCGACGACGATGTCGCCTGAGCGACCCGGATAGGCGCTGCGGCGCATGCGTTCGCGGATCGAGATTTCCTCGGGCGAGGTGTCGACCGGCTCCGGAGCCAGGGTCAGCAGGCTGTTGACGTCGAACGCCTCGACCACCTCGGGCTGGCGCGAGACCAGGGCCAGGGCGGCAGCCGTGACGCGCATATGCTCAACCGGCGGCAGGGCCTTCCTGTCTGGACCGACGACATCGATGGTGTTGATGCCGCCATCGGCGACCAGCGGGTCGTAGGAGAGGCCCAGGTCGGCGCGAAGCATCTCATTCAGCTTGGCCAGCCACGGCTTGGTGGCGATGCGGCCCGCGTCATAGCCCTCCTCGTGCAGGCGCTCGGGCATGTCAGCGCCGCCATGGTCGGCGGACAGCACCACCAAAACCCCGCCCTTGGCCTTGCCGACCTTGTCGAGGAACTCGCCCAGGCGGTCATCCAGACGGGCGATCTGGTCGCACATCTCCGGGCCGCGCGTGCCGTAGCGGTGGCCGATATAGTCGGTGGCCGAAAGGCTGACGGTCAGGACATCGACCTGGGGCCCGTCGCCCAGCCCGTAGGCGTCGCGCAACTGAGCCGCCAGTTCCAGGGTGACCTGATCGGTATAGGGGCTGGAGCCCAGGTCGCGCAGCTTGCCCGCCTCGTCACCCGCGACGGGGATCGGCAGGGCCGCGCCCCATTGGCGTCCCCCGGTCTCGTAGTCGGCCTCCAGGGTCTTGCAGCGCCTGGCCGAGCCGCCAGTCAGGGCGTCGATCGGGCTCTTGGCATAGTTCCAGACGAACGGGTGTTTCTTCAGGTCCGCCAGCATCCTGGCATTGAAGGCCGCAACCGGCTTCAGACGCGCCTCGGCGGTCTCGCCCGGCGGCACATAGGTGGTGAAGCCAAAGCCCGGCTGTAGCCAGAAGGCGCCGTCGGCCTTGTGGCCCGACATGGTGATCGCGCCACGATCCTTGCCCGAGACGCCGAACACCCGGCTGGTCGGGGAGACGGCCTTCAGCCAGTCGCCATAGGTGGTTGCGACCATGTTTTTCGGGCTGACGGCGCGGCCCTTGGCATCGTGGGCCAGGACGACGCTGTCGTCGCCCAGGCAATAGACCTGCTTGCCCAGGCCGGCGTCGTACCAGTCGTTGGCGCTGATGCCGGTCTTGTTGGGATGCTTGCCCGTCAGCAAGGTGGAGTGCCCCGGGCAGGTCTCGGTCATGGCGTGCGACTGATAGCCGCTGGGATAGACCACGCCTTCCCGCGCCAGCTTGCCCAGGCCGCCGGTGAACTCGGCCCGATGCTGGGCGAACAGATTGGCGCTGAACTGGTCGATCGAGATCACCACCACCAGCCTGGGATCAGGTTTGGTGAGGGCGCGAGGCTGGGCCAGGACCGGAGCACTGAGGGCGAGCGCGGCGCAGGCAAGCGCGCCGGAAGTAAGCAGCTTATTCATCCCGGCTAAAAAGCCCGATCGCCTGCTCCGTGCAAGGAGGGACGCGGTCAGGAGCCCAGGAAAAGAGCGGCGGCGCGAAAAGCCGTCAGGCGACCCGGCCGACCACCGCGTTGCGACCAGACGCCTTGGCTTCGTACACGCCTTCATCGGCCCGCTTGAGCAGGGCCTCGGGGGTGTCGTGCTCGCCCAGGGTGGCCGAGACGCCGATCGAGATCGTCACGGTCAGCAGTTCCTTGCCCTGGGCCACCCGGAACGGCGAGCCCGCCACGTGCATGCGGATGCGCTCGGCGATGCGCATGGCGTCTTCCAGCTGCGTATCGGGCATGATCACCGTGAACTCCTCGCCGCCATAGCGGCAAGGCAGGTCGATGGCGCGGACATTGGAGGCCAGACGCAGGGCGAATTCGCGCAGCACCTCGTCGCCGACGTCGTGGCCGAAGGTGTCGTTGATCTTCTTGAAGTGGTCGATGTCGATCAGCAGGGCCGCGACCGGGTCACCGCCCAGGGTCGAACGCTGGACCAGCGAGTCGAGCTGGCCGGTCATGTAGCGGCGGTTGTGCAGCCCCGTCAGCTGGTCGGTGACCGCCAGTTCCAGGCTGTGGTCGAGGTTGTTGCGCAGATAGTCGGTGTAGCGCTTGCGCTGGATCTGGGTCTTGACCCGGGCCGACAGCTCCTGCGGATCGATCGGGCGCGGCAGGATGTCGTTGACGCCGATTTCCAGCGCCTTGACCATCCGGGAACGCTCATCGGGATCGACCATGGCCAGCACGGGCAGGTGCCGGGTGCGCTCGGTCGACCGCAGCGAGGCGGCGAAGCGCAGGCCGTCAAAGCCCTTGGCCGCAGCATTGATGATCACCAGATCGACCGGCCCGCCGGCGCTGATCCGCGCCTTTTCGGGGTCGGACTCGACCACGGGGCGGTGTTCGATGCTGAGCTCGGCGGCGATGCGCTGGGCCTGGCGTTCGTTGTCGTCGACGATCAGCACCCGGCCGCCCAGGCCGTCCAGCCGTGAGGCGGCGCCGGCGATCACGCCCATGCGGCGACCCGAGGCCTCGCGCTGGCGAAGTTCGTCGATGACCAGCTTCAGGCGGGTCAGGCTGCGCACGCGGGCAAACAGCATCACATCGTCGATGGGCTTGGTCAGGAAGTCCGAGGCGCCCGCCTCCAGGCCCTGGATACGGTCGGCGCGACCGTCCAGCGCCGTGACCAGCACCACCGGGATATGGCGGGTGATCGGGTCTTCCTTCAGACGCTTGCAGACGGTGAAACCGTCCATGCCCGGCATCATCACGTCCAGCAGGATGATGTCGGGCAGATCATTGGCCGCCATCGCCAGGGCCGTGGGGCCGTCGTTGGCGGTGCTGACCTGATAATACTCGGCCGAAAGCTTGGCCTCGAGCAGGCGAACATTGGCTTCGATGTCGTCTACGACGAGGATTCGCGCGCTCATGCCGGGGTCTTCTCCAGCAGACGCTTGATGGTGTCGAGGAAGTGGGCCACCGAGATCGGCTTGGAGATATAGGCCTCGCAGCCGCCCTCCCGGATCCGCTCCTCGTCGCCCTTCATCGCGAAGGCCGTGACGGCCACCACGGGGATGTGCGCCAGATCCTCGTCCTCCTTGAGCCACTTGGTGACCTCGAGTCCCGAGATCTCCGGCAGCTGGATATCCATGAGAATCAGATCGGGGCGGTGCTCCCGGGCGATGGACAGCGCTTGCAGACCCTCACGGGTCTGCAGGGTCTCATAACCCTGGGCTTCGAGCAGATCATGAAAGAGCTTCATGTTCAGCTCATTATCCTCCACGATGAGGACCTTCTTCGTCATCCTGACCCCGACCATACGGTCCGTGGCGACGCCTGAGGGATTCGCGTCGCTTCTGACTTCCAGATCGCACGAATATCCTTAAGCCCGCGCTAATCGCGTTAACACCGGCCGATCGCAGATCATGGAACCCAGTTACTCAGATATTCAAGCCTGTATCATCGACCCCGGCGCGCCGCTGGTGATTGTCGATGTGGACGAGGTTCTGGCCCAGTTCATGCGCGGTTTCGGATCGTTCATCGGCCGGCACGGCTTTGAGCTGCGCGTCGATCGCTTCGCGCTGTTCCAGAACATCTATCGCCCCGGCGAGACCGATCACCTCGACCTGATCGCCGGCAAGGTGCTGTTCGACGACTTCTTCCGCGACGGGGCCG
This sequence comes from Caulobacter sp. GSs2, assembly GCF_058680895.1. The sequence continues at coordinate 644,781 of NZ_CM178725.1, forward strand.
ACGACCTGATGCCCGCCGAGGGCGCGGCCGACGCTCTGGCCGATCTGTCGACCCGCGCCGGCGTGGTGATTCTGACCAACGCTCCCGAGCACGGCCGGCAGGCCCGCGCCCGCTGGCTGAAAACCCATGGCTTCGATTATCCGCTGGTGATCAACAGCGGCCCCAAGGGCCCGTCGGCGGCCCAGCTGTCCAGCCGCACCTCGGGACCTTCGGTGTTCATCGACGACCTGCTGCCGCAGCTCGAATCAGTCGCCGCCAGCGCGCCCACGGTCACCCGCTTCCAGATGGTCAGCGACGAGCGGCTGCGCCCCCTGGCGCCCAGCGCGCCGGACCGTCATGCCCGCATCGACCACTGGCCCCACCTGAAGACTGCGATCGAGGCGCGACTGTTTGCATGATCCGTTTCGGAGTCGATTTCGGCGGCACCAAGATCGAGGCCGCCGCCCTGGACAGCGACGGCCATTTCGTGGCCCGCGTCCGCAAGCCCAACCCCGGCAACTATGACGAGGCGCTCGAGGTCGTCGCCGACCTGCTGGCCGACGCCGAAACCATGGCCGGCGCCCAGGCGGCGCGGCTGGGCATGGGCATTCCCGGCTCGCTCTCGCCGCGCACGGGCCTGATCCGCAACGCCAACAGCGTCTATCTGAATGGCCGCCCCTTCGAACAGGACGTGGCCGCGCGGCTTGAGCGCCCCGTGCGCCTGGCCAACGACGCCAACTGCCTGGCCCTGTCAGAAGCCGCCGACGGCGCGGGCGCCGGGCAAGGCGTGGTGTTCGCCGCCATCCTCGGCACCGGTTGCGGCGGCGGGGTGGTGGTCGACGGTCGCATCATCGAGGGGCGCAACGGCATAGGCGGCGAGTGGGGCCACATGCCCCTGCCCTGGCCGAAGCCCGAGGAATATCCCGGCCCGGCCTGCTGGTGCGGTCGCAAGGGCTGCCTGGAAACCTGGATCGCCGGCCCGGCCTTCGCCCGCGACGCCGGCCATCCGACCGGCCAGGCGGCCCTGGCCGCCATCGAGGCGGGCGACGCCGAGGCCCTGGCGGCGCTGGATCGCCACATCGACCGTCTGGGGCGCGCCCTGGCGGTCGTCTGCGACCTGATCGACCCCGATGTCATCGTGCTGGGCGGCGGCCTGTCGAACGTCGACGCCCTCTATGCGCGCCTGCCCGCCGCCATCGCACCGCACGTGTTTTCCGACGCCTTCGAGACCCCGGTGCTCAAGGCCCGGCACGGCGACAGTTCCGGCGTCCGCGGCGCGGCCTGGCTGTGGCCGCCGGGCTGAGGGCCGACCGGGATCAAGCCCGGTCGAGGAAGGCGCTGTAGCGACTGATGACGTCCTGCTGGTGCAGGCCGGGCTGGAACAGGCTCTGAACGTCAAGAGCGCCGCGCCAGGTCACCTGATACTCGGACGGTCCATACTGGGTGATGGCGGCTTCGTTCTGCAGCGCCATGTATTCCAGCAGGCCCAGCTTCGGGGCCAGGGTCAGCCGATCCTCGAACGAATCCAGGATCCAGCGGTGATCGATGCCGCCGCGATAGGGGCCCTCGGTCTTGGACAGCTCCATGTACCGGGCCGGCGCCGACAGGAATCCCGCCTCGGCGACCAGCGGCAGCATGCGCAGCAGCAGGTCCGGATCGGCCAGGCGCTGGATCACATGCGGGCAGACCGCATAGGAGAACCGCCCATGCCGGGCCACATGATCCAGCAGCGCCCGCCAGGTGCTCTCATTGTTCAGGTCGCCGGCAAAATGGGTGGCTGACGCGCTTTCAGGCCCGCCAATCGTGGCGCTGGCCAGACCGCTCAGCTCGGGCGGCGCCGTCCCGATCTGCAGGACGCTGAAATTCCAGTTGCGCTGTTTCTGATCCTGCAGGAACGCGACAAGCCCTGCGGTGTCATTGTGCGGCGCAAACACCCCGCCCTGCGAGGGGCGCGGCACGCGGCGCTCGAAGATGCAGTCGATCTGCACGACCTTGCCGTCCGGCTCGCCCTGCCAGCGGAACAGGGCCAGGGTCTCGGTGGTGACGAACCCCATCGAGGCCAGCGCTGCAATGATCTCCTCGGCGCGCCCGGCTCCGGGATTGTAGTCGGCCAGCGAGATCTCGATCATCACATAGTCGGCCTTGCCGATGACCTCTCGCCCGCCCTGCAGGACGTCCAGTTCCGCGCCCTGGGTGTCGATCTTGACGAAATCAAACTGCCGGTCGGCCAGCAGATCATCCAGGCGGGCCTTTGGCACCACCTCGCGGATGACGACCTCGTCTCGGAAGTGCTGCGAGTTTTCCCGATACAGCGAGCTGCCGGTGGACTGCAGCCATTCGCGGGTCAGGAAAAGCTCCGCCTCGCCGTTCTCGTTCGAGGCGGCCACCATGTGGCGCTCGAAGGGAAACTTGACCAGATTCTCCTCGCAGTGAGGATTGGGCTCGATCATCGTGGGCTTGCAGGACGGATACACCTGCATGAACGACCAGGTGAACATGCCCACGTTCGCGCCGATATCGAGCATGGTTCGCGGCGTGTAGCCTTGTAGTCGCAGGCGTTTGAAGAGTTCAAGGTCCACGAGGATCATCCGCGTAACAGGGGCGGTTCACTGAACGCCTCACCATCGATTCGCGATAGGTTCACCTTGCGTTTCGGGTTTCTGAAGAGCCACGCTTGAGAATGAAGGCGCTCTGCCGCGATTGTTTCTGGACCGGCGAGGACAGGCCCCGGCGCTGCCCGGCCTGCGGCTCGCCGCGTCTGGTCGTCCATGATGATCTGGCCAATCTGGCCATGGCGCACATGGACTGCGACGCCTTCTACGCCGCCGTGGAAAAGCGCGACCGGCCAGAACTGCGCGACCTTCCCGTCATCATCGGCGGCGGCAAGCGCGGCGTGGTGACCACCGCCTGCTATATCGCCCGCATGAGCGGGGCGCGCTCGGCCATGCCGATGTACAAGGCGCTGCAGCTGTGTCCGCAGGCCGTCGTCATCAAGCCGGACTTCGCCAAGTACAAGGCCGCCAGCCGGGCGATCTTCAGCCGCGTGGAGGCCCTGACGCCGCTGGTCCAGCCCCTGTCGCTGGACGAGGCCTGGATGGACCTGTCGGGCACCGAGCGGCTGCACGGCGCGCCGCCCGCCCTGGTGCTGGCCCGTCTGCAGGCCGAGATCGAGCGCGAGGTGGGCCTGACGGTCTCGATCGGCCTGGCCCCCAACAAGTTTCTGGCCAAGATCGCCTCGGAACTGGACAAGCCGCGCGGCTTCTCGGTGATCGGCGCGTCCGAGGCCAGGACCTTCCTGGCCGGCAAGCCCGTCTCGATCCTGCCCGGCGTCGGCCCCGCCACGGTCACGGCCCTGGCCGCCGAGGGTTTTCGCACCGTGGGCGACATCGCCGCAGCCGACCTCAAGCATCTGGCCGCCACCCTGGGCTCGAGCGGCCTGCGCCTGCATCGCCTGGCCCAGGGTCAGGACGCAAGGCTGGTCGATCCCGATCAGGTGCGAAAGACCATCAGCGCCGAGACCACCTTCAATGACGACCTCTTCAAGCGCGAGGACCTGGAGGACGAGCTGTGGCCGCTCTGCGAGCGCGTCGCCCGGCAGGCCCGAACCGAGGGCGTGGCCGGTCGGGTGGCGACGCTGAAGCTGCGCACGCCCGACTTCAAGGTCCACACCCGCCGTCGCACCCTGGCCGTGCCGACCCAGACGGCGCGCACCCTGTTCCAGGTGGCCCGCGAACTGCTGGCCGCCGAGCCCGGTGGAACCTATTACCGCCTGATCGGGGCCGGCCTGACCGAGTTCGTCCCGGCCGAGGGCGCGGCCGACGACTTCTTCGCCGGCGACGAGCGGCTGACTCTGAAGACGGAAAAGACCATCGACGTGCTGCGCGGCAAATTCGGGGCCGGCGCGGTGATGACGGGGCGCGCGCTCAAGAGCCGCTGACGGTTGCCCGCATCCTGAGTTCGGCTATCAAGGATCGGCGTTGTCCCAGGAGCCAGCATGTCATCCCCGTCCCTCTTTGTGCTCGCGCTGCTGGCGACGCTGGCCCTGACCCCGATCGCCGCCGCCCAGACCGCCCCAGCATCACCGCCCGGAGCCACTGCCATGACCCATCACGCCAAGGGCCCCTTCGACGTGAAGATGGCGCCGCAGGACCAGGACGTCGGCGAAGGCTCGACCCTGGGCCGCCTGTCGCTGGACAAGACCTTCCACGGCGATCTGGAAGCGACGGGCAAGGGCCAGATGCTGACCGCGAGCGCCGACACGCCCGGTTCGGCTGTCTATGTGGCCGTCGAGCGCGTGACCGGAACGCTGCACGGCAAGGCCGGCAGCTTCGCCCTGGTCCACAAGGGGGTCATGCGCGGAGCCGAACGCAAGCTGAGTGTCGAGATCGTGCCCGACTCCGGTAGCGGCGCGCTGAAGGGCATTGCGGGAAGCCTGACCATCGAGATCGTCGACGGCAAGCACCTCTATGATCTGCAATACACCCTGCCCGTCCACTAGCGGTCCGGGCGCTCGGCGCTAGCCAAGCACCCCTTGCGCGACACGCTGTCGCTCACCATTTCGGCTCCTCGCCCAGGAAACCGTCGTCGCACGGCACCTGTTCTCCCAATCGTGAAGCCATTTTACACGGCGCCCCTGTGTTAAAGCGGCGCAGCGGCGCGTCGGCCCCTTCCAAAGCCCGCGCGTTTCCATATCTAATCCTAACGAGGTGGGTGGTTCGGCCCATCGGGAGAAAACGGTCAATGGCCGAGCGGAAGCAAGGCGGTCAGAATAACGGATCTGGTTCTTCGGTCATCACTGAGGTGAAGCCGAAGACACAGAAGCCTTCGCTCTATCGAGTACTGATTCTGAACGACGACTACACGCCAATGGAATTTGTCGTGTACGTCCTCGAACGGTTCTTCAACAAGTCACGCGAAGACGCGACCCGGATCATGCTGCTCGTTCATCAACACGGTGTTGGTGTGTGTGGCGTCTATACCTACGAAGTCGCTGAAACGAAGGTTGCGCAAGTCATCGACTCAGCGCGCCGTCATCAGCACCCCCTGCAGTGCACCATGGAAAAAGACTGAGGAGCCTCCCCCCTTGCCCTCGTTTTCTCGCCCTCTCGAAGAATCCCTCCACCGCGCCGTGGCCTACGCCAACCAGCGTAAGCACGAGTACGCCACCCTGGAGCACTTGCTCCTGTCCCTGACCGACGACGACGACGCGGCCGGCGTGATGCGCGCCTGCGACGTCGATCTGGTCGCTCTGAAAAAGAGCCTGGCCAACTATCTTGACGTCGAACTGGCCTCGCTGGTCGTTGACGACGAAGAAGACGCCAAGCCGACCGCCGGCTTCCAGCGCGTGATTCAACGCGCCGTGATCCATGTGCAGTCGTCGGGCCGCGAGGAAGTGACCGGCGCCAATGTGCTGGTGGCCATCTTCTCGGAGCGCGAAAGCCACGCCGCCTACTTCCTGCAAGAGCAGGACATGACCCGCTATGACGCGGTGAACTTCATCGCCCATGGCATCGCCAAGAAGGCCGGCGCGTCCGAGCCCAAGGCCGTCAAGGGCGCCAGCAACAGCACGACGGAAGACGACGCCGAGAAGCCCAACACCAAGACCGGTGGCGAGGCGCTGGAAGCCTATTGCGTCGACCTCAACGAGAAAGCCCGTCAGGGCAAGGTCGATCCGCTGATCGGCCGCGCCAGCGAGGTGGAACGCGCGATCCAGATCCTGTGCCGTCGCACCAAGAACAATCCGCTTCTGGTGGGCGAACCCGGTGTCGGCAAGACCGCCATCGCCGAAGGCCTGGCCCGCAAGATCATCACCAACCAGGTGCCCGAGGTCCTGGCCGGCGCCACCATCTTCTCGCTCGACATGGGCGCGCTTCTGGCCGGCACCCGCTATCGCGGCGACTTTGAGGAACGCGTCAAGCAGGTGGTCAAGGAACTCGAGAACCACCCCAACGCGGTGCTGTTCATCGACGAGATTCACACCGTGATCGGCGCTGGCGCGACCAGCGGCGGGGCGATGGATGCCTCAAACCTGCTGAAGCCCGCTTTGGCGTCAGGCAGCCTGCGCTGCATGGGCTCGACCACCTACAAGGAGTTCCGTCAGCACTTCGAGAAGGATCGGGCCCTGGTCCGCCGCTTCCAGAAGATCGACGTCAACGAGCCGACCATCGAAGACACCATCAAGATCCTCAAGGGCATCAAGACCTACTACGAGGACTTCCATAAGCTGAAATACACCAACGAGGCCATCAAGGTGGCCGTCGAGCTGTCGGCCAAATACATCACCGACCGCAAGCTGCCCGACAAGGCGATCGACGTGATCGACGAGGCCGGCGCCGGCCAGATGCTGCTGCCCGAGAGCCGTCGCAAGAAGGTTCTGGGCGTCAAGGAGATCGAGGCCGTCGTGGCCAAGATCGCTCGTATCCCGCCCAAATCCGTCTCCAAGTCGGACACCGAGGCGCTCAAGGAGCTGGAAACGGATCTGAAGCGCGCGGTGTTTGGTCAGGACGATGCGATTGCGCAACTGTCCTCGGCCATGAAGCTGGCCCGCGCCGGTCTGCGCGACGCCGACAAGCCGATCGGCTCGTTCCTGTTCAGCGGCCCCACGGGCGTTGGCAAGACCGAGGCCGCCAAGCAACTGGCCCAGACGCTGGGCATCGAGATGATCCGCTTCGACATGTCCGAGTACATGGAGCGCCATACCGTGAGCCGCCTGATCGGCGCTCCTCCCGGCTATGTCGGCTATGACCAGGGCGGCCAGCTGACCGACGCCGTCGATCAGCACCCGCACGCGGTCGTGCTGCTCGACGAGATCGAGAAGGCTCACCAGGACGTCTACAACATCCTGCTGCAGGTCATGGACCACGGCGTGCTGACCGACAGCAACGGCAAGAAGGTCGACTTCAGGAACGTCATCCTGATCATGACCACCAATGCCGGCGCATCGGACGCCCAGCGCCAGTCGATCGGCTTTGGTCGCGACAAGGTTCTGGGCGAGGAAGAGGCCGCCCTCAAGCGCCTGTTCACGCCCGAATTCCGCAACCGCCTCGACGCGGTGGTGGCCTTCAAGCCGCTGACGCCCGAGATCATCCGGATGGTCGTGCAGAAGTTCGTCATGCAGATGGAGGCCCAGTTGGCCGACCGGAACGTAACGATCGAGCTGACCGACGACGCGGCCGACTGGCTGGCCAAGAACGGCTTCGACGAGCTCTACGGCGCCCGCCCCTTGGGCCGGGTCATTCAGGAGCACATCAAGAAGCCCCTCGCCGACGACATCCTGTTTGGACGTCTGGTGCGCGGCGGCCACGTCAAGATCATCCTCAAGGACAGCAAGATCGACTTCGAGATCGAGAGCACCCCGGAGAAACCCGCCAAGGGCTCCGCAGCCACCGAGAGCGAGGCCGAACCGGCCCTGGTCGAATAGATCCAAGATCATCGAGAGGCCCGGAGTGATCCGGGCCTCTTTCGGTTTGCAGCCAAGACAACTTTACAAGCCCCCAAAATCAATAAAGTCTCTGGATGAACTGAAGAAAAAGGATACCGGGTGCGAACGCCAGTGCGCGGCCTGTTTCGTCCTGCACAGACGGCGCGGCCAGCTTGGTGGCCGCTGGTCTTTTTTGCCGCCTATGTGATCATCGCCGCAGCGGCATACGCCATGACCGTCGGCGCCGGCGGCCTGGCGGTTCTGTGGATCAACAACGGCGTGCTGGCCGCGGCGCTTTTGTTGCTTCCGCGCGGCACGGCAATTCCCCTGGCGCTGGCCTGCGCGCTGGTCGACTTTCTGGCTGCCCTGCTCACGGGCAGCGCGCCCAGCCAGGCCGCCCTGATCGCCAGTTTAGACCTCACCGAGTCGGTGGCCGCAGCCTTCCTGATCCGTCAGGTCGGTGGCGCGGGCCTGGACATTCAGCACTTCAGCAGACTTTGGCGGGTCGCCCTGCTGGCCGTGTTGCCGACCACCCTGATCATGGGCAGCCTGGGCGCGGCGCTACTCACGCGGCTCATCGGCGGTGATTTCGGGTCCATCTGGATCGCCTGGGTCGGGGGCGATTTCCTGGGGATGATGATCGGCGCGCCGGCAGTGCTGCTGCTGAGCAGAATGCGGCGATACGCTACGCCCCAGATCCTGAAGAGCGCGGCGCCAATGCATCTGGTGGCGGCCGCCCTGATCGTGGCGGCGATGCTGTTCCACTTCCTGCCCGCCGCGCCGCTCTTCCTCAGCTTCCCCCTTCTGCTGGCTGTTCTGCTGCGGCTGGATCCGCCGCGGGCCATCCTGGCCATTGCCGGATTCGCTTTCCTGACGGCCGGCAGCACGACCACGGGCCATGGCCCGATCGCGGCCCAGTACGAAGACATCTCCAGCCGGATTCTGGCCTTGCAGACCTATCTGGCCGCGATTCAGTTCTGTGCTCTGGCGATCATCAGCGTGATGTCGGAGCGAACGCGGGCCCAGAATGGGTTGAGCCGCGCCCTCTCGGCCGCTCGCGCAGCCCGGCGTGAAGCCGAGGCCGCCGCCATCGCCAAGAGCCGGTTCCTGGCGGTGATGAGCCACGAGATGCGCACGCCGCTGAACGGCATCAGCGGTCATGTGCAGTTGCTCAGCGCCAAGCGCGCTCTTCCCAGATCCACGCGCGAGCCGCTGGCGGCCATCCAGGCCTCGTGCGGTGTCCTGGTCTCGCTAATTGACGACGTGCTCGACTATTCCAGCGTCGGGGACGGACAGCGGCAGAGGCAGCTGAACCTCGCGCCCGTCTCGATCCCGGCTCTCGGCGAGCGCGTCGCAGACCTGATCCTGCCGCTGCTTGGCGACCGGCCGATTGCCCTGCGGGTCGAGATCAGCGCCCTGGCCGAGTCCCTGCACAGCGCCGACGAAAATCGCCTGACTCAGATCCTGTTCAAGCTGCTCAGCAACGCCGCCAAGTTCACCCAGCGCGGTCACATCACCCTGTCAGTCGCAATCAAGTCCAGCGATGTCGAGGGCGTAGACGAAGTGACCTTCTGCGTGGCCGATACGGGCATGGGGATCGCGCCGGACGATCTTCCGCTGCTGTTCCGGCCGTTCTCCCAGATCGACAGCACCCCGACCCGAAAGTTCTCCGGCGCAGGCCTGGGCCTGGCCATATCGCGCGCCCTGGTCGAAATGATGGGCGGCTGCCTGACCGTCGAAAGCACGGTGGGCCTGGGGTCCCGCTTCACCTTCAGCCTGCTGATGACGCGCGTTGACCACCTGGAGCCAACCTTGGCTGCGCCGGCCCCGCCCCAGGATCTTCGCCTGCTTGTTGTGGACGACCACCCCATGAACCGGCAAATCGCCAGCCAGATGCTGGAGGCGGCAGGGTTCAAGGTCGATACGGCCGAGAACGGCGAGGACGCCGTACAGCGCGCCGGTCAAGCCTCGTATCACGCCATCTTCATGGACCTGCACATGCCGGTCATGGATGGGCTGACGGCCTGTCGCGAGATCAAGGCCCTTGGCGGCGACGTCGGGCGGACGCCGATTATCGCCATGACCGCCGCCACCTCGACGGATGACATTGCCGCCTGCTTGGCGGCCGGAATGGTGGACCACATCGCCAAGCCGATCCAGTTGATGACCCTGATCGCCGCAGCCACCAACGCCGTGCCCAACAGGGCGGCCTAGTGGATTTTCGGCCTGATTGACGACATCAGGTGCGCGAGCACCAGACCTGGGTGGCAGAGGCGCCAGGCGGGATGAGCATCCGTGGCGCTGCAAGGATGTGCAATAAAGGCCCTATTGCAAATGAAACTCGCCGAAGGACTTGAGCAGGGTCAAGGCCCTCTCCTCATCCAGACTTTCGGGTGCGAAAAACGCCAATCCGACAGCTTTCAACGCACCGGCGTCACCAAGTCCCAGATGGCGGCAGGCCATGTTCCAGTTGCGGAACATGCGCGTCCCTCCAGCCCGTCTGGCGATCACTGTCATATCGCTGTGGCGCGTATCCGAAGCCACACGCGCGAAGGTCTGCTCGACCTCGCCGGCAGGCCCCTCCAAAACTTGCAGAAAGCGATCCGCGCCGATCACCAGCAAGCCGGAGATATCGGAAACGCGATTGTTCTGGATCGACTTGGCGACGATCGCCGTGGCCATGTCGCTGGAAACCGCGCCGCCAGTGGCGCGACTGGCGTAGATCAATCTCACCAGACCGCGCGGGTGGTCCTCGAACTCGATCATAGGGTGAAACTCCATCGCCAAGGGTCGATGGAGTCACAGAAAAGTATTCGGGTCCATAACGCCCCTGCGATCAGACCGACGCTGTCGTCGACAGCCACTGACTGCGGCTCTGCCCATAGATTTGCGTGAGCTTGCCATCTGACTCGGCGGCGGTTCGCAACCAGGTAGAACCGAGGCGCTGCGCCACGGCGATGGACGCGGTGTTCTCTGCGTCGATGCCGTGGATCACCTCGGTCCAACCCAGCGTATCGAAGGCCCAGCCCATGGCGGCTTGGGCTGCCTCGGTCGCGTATCCTTTGCCTTGGGCTTCAAGCGCGAACGCCCAGCCGATCTCAGTTCCCTCCGCGCCTTCGGGGATCCATGGGCCCGCGCGACCGATCCAGCGGCCAGAGCCTTTCTCGATCACCGAAAAAAGACCGCAACCTCGCAGCGCCCACATGCCCGCGGCCGTAGCGAGCCCCCGCCAAGCGAAGACGCGATCCTGAGGACCACCAATAAAGGCGGTGGCTCGCTCATCAGCGTCCAGCGCCGCCCAGCCGTCCAGATCGCTCTCGGTCGGCGGACGAAGAAGCAGGCGTGGCGTTTCGAGGCGCGGCTCCATCAGGAAGATGGTTGACGCTCCTTTATCAGCACCACCTCCCGCCAGATGCGGAAGAGGTACTCGACGGTCGCCGCCGTACCAAAGAAGCTGATCGTGTAGGCCAAGGCGTGAGCGCCGTTCGAGATCATCTGGATAATCGAACCTTGATCGGCCAATGCCATGGCGTTCTGTCGAAGCCACAGCGCATGCAATCCTCCGGCGACATCGCCGCACAGGTGCAAAAGGCCTGCGGCGACGATCAGCCGGGTCACGGGATGTAGGCGACGAAGAAAGGCCAAAGAGCGGTCAGCCGGCGCGGCATACTGATCAGGCATGCGCCTTCTCCCCGAGTGTCTGAGTGTTCAGGTATTGGAGGCGGCCATGAACCCGGACAAGCGCCTCGATCCAGAAGGCCATGCCGACCAGAAGAGTTGTTTGAGCGAGCTCGCGAAGATTCCAGGCCATCGGCTCGGTAATGACGCCGAGCACGAAAGCAGCATCTTCCGGCCGCATGCCATCGGTCTCGACATAGACGACCGAAGCCACAAGACCAGCGAGCGTTATGGCCAGGACGCCGAGCTTCAGCATCACGCCCATAATCATCAGCCAGGTCACTGGATGCAGCCGCATGCGAATCCCCCTCCGCACGCCACCTTAACGCGAATGCCTTGGTCGCAAATCGCCTAAAGCGCCGCCGCGATCTTCTCGGCCAGGGCCTTCAGCTCCTCGACATCGGCCATGCCCTCGCCGTGCCGGCCCATCGCCTCGCCCTCGTAGCGGGGGATGACGTGGAAATGCAGGTGAAAGACGGTCTGGCCGGCGGGCGCGCCATTGAACTGGGTGACGATGACGCCGTCGGGCTTGAGCGCGGCGGTCACGGCGGCGGCGGCCTTCTGGGTGGCGCCGATCAGGCGGCCCAGGGTCTTGGCCTCGGCGTCCAGCAGGTTGCGGGCCTTGCTGGTCTTGGAGATCACCAGCATGTGGCCGCGAGCCTGCGGGAACACGTCCATGAAGGCCAGGACCTGATCGTCCTCGAACACCTTCACGGCCGGCATCTCTCCCCGGATGATCTTGGCGAAGATATTGTCGGGGTCGTAGGTTCCGTGAAGGCTCATGGCCGTCTCCTCATGCGAGCGGTGTCGTAGCAAACCACGGGAGGCGCGCAAGCCGCCGCTATCGCTCTTCCCTGAACGGCGAATATTCCTCGCTCAGCATCTGCATGTCGCTGACCACCGCCTCGCGCTCGCGGTCCAGATAGTCGGCAACGGGCTTGCGCAACATCGGGTCGGCGATCCAGTGCGCCGAATAGACGGCGCTGGGCAGGTAGCCGCGGGCGATCTTGTGCTGCCCCTGGGCGCCGGCCTCGACGCGCGGCAGACCCAGCCGGATCGCATGTTCGATGGCCTGATAGTAGCAGAGCTCGAAATGCAGGAACGGCACGTCCTCGGCGCAGCCCCAGTGGCGGCCATAGAGGCAGTCGCGGCCCAGCAGGTTCAGCGCCCCGGCGATCCACGGGCCGCCCGGCCGCCGCGCCATCAGGAGAATCACCTTGTCGGCCATCCGCTGACCCAGCAGCGAATAGAACTGCCGGTTCAGATAGGGCCGGCCCCATTTGCGGCTGCCGGTGTCCATGTAGAAGCCGAAGAAGGCGTCCCAGTGCGCTTCGGTCAGCTGATCGCCGGTCAGGGCCACGATCTCCATCCCGTCCTGCGCGTCGCGGCGCTCGCGGCGGATGGTCTTGCGGCGGTTGGACGACAGCTTGGCGAGGAAATCCTCGAAGGTGGCGTAACCGGCGTTTTCCCAGTGATATTGCTGGTCCTGGCGCAGCAGCAGGCCGCGCTGACCCATCCACGCCCACTCGTCAGCGTTGGGGAAGGTCACATGCAGCGACGAGGCGTCCATGCGCTGGCACAGGGTAAGGGCTCCGCCCAGCAGGGCCGAGCGCCCCTCGTCCGCGTCGATATCGGGCCGCACAATCAGCCGCGACCCGGTCACCGGCGAAAATGGCGAAGAACACTGCAGCTTCGGGTAGTACCGCCCCCCTGCCCGCTCATAGGCGTCGGCCCAGGCATGGTCGAACACGTACTCGCCCTGGCTGTGGGACTTCAGATACAGCGGCATCACGCCGGCCACGCCGCCGTTCTCATCCTCGACCGAAAGATGCTGCGGGGCCCAGCCGGTGCGCGCCGCGACGCAGCCGCTTTCCTCCAGGATCGACAGGAAGTCGTAGCTGACAAACGGATCGCCGGTCGGCGCGGCGCAGGCGTCCCAGGCCTCGCGCCCGATTTCGGCGATTTCGCGATGAACGCGAACCGCCGCCTTGACCGAGGTCACGCCTCAAAGCCCTCAAAGATCAGGTTGTCGCAATGGTCACTGACGGCGTGCCACTGCTCGGGCGACCGCACCGTCCAGGCCACCACCGGCATGCCCTTGGCGCGATAGAGGTCGGCGCGGGCGCTGGGCAGCATGTCCAGGCCAAGCGCCAGAAAGTCTGGTCGGGCGATCTCGACCTGCTCCAGCGCGGCCAGCGACCGGCGAACCTCCGGCGCCAGCTTGCGAGCGCTGTCGTCGTTCCAGGCGTAGGAGTCCAGGCCGCGCAGGATCTGCGGATGATGGTCGGCGAACCAGGCGTGGGAATAGGGATTGAAGCCGATCACGGCCGTGGGGCCATTATGATCGATCAGGATCTCGGAGACCCGCTTCTCAAGCTCGCCCACCTCGCCGAACGGAGTCTTCAACTCGATATAGACCATGGCCCGGTGGCCGATCAGGGTCAGGGTGTCGGCCAGGGTGGGGATGGTCTCGTCGGTTCCGCCAAGCGCCATGGCGCCGAGGTCGGCGGCGGTATGGTCGCGCAGACGCCCCTCCCGGCCGGTCAGGCGGTCCAGGCGATCGTCATGGAAGACCACCGCCTCGCCATCGGCCGTCAGCTGGACGTCGAGCTCAATGGCATAGCCCCGCGCGCACGCCGCCTGGAAGGCGGCCAGCGAGTTCTCGGGCGCGCCGCCGGGCGTCCACAGGCCGCGGTGAGCGATGGCGGGCTCGAACAGGCGCTCCCAGGCCTCGCCAAACACCTCGGTCGACGGACGCTCATGCGGACGCATCAGGCGATCTCCACCACGGCATCGACCTCGACCGCAAAGCCCAGCGGCAGGCGATAGACACCGACCGCCGAGCGGGCGTGGCGACCAGCGTCGCCCAGCACCTCGACCATCAGGTCCGAACAGCCGTTGACCACCTTGGGAATGTCGGTGAAGTCGGGACCGACCTGGACAAAGCCACCCAGCTTGACCACCCGCACCACCCGATCCAGGTCGCCGTCGCAAGCGGCCTTCATCTGGGCCAGCAGGTTGATCCCGCAAAGGCGCGCGGCCTTCTGGGCGGTTTCCAGATCGACGTCGACGCCGACCGTGCCCTTGATGCCGCCCGAAGCATCCAGCGAGATCTGGCCCGAAATGTGGACCAGGTTTCCCGACCGCACGAACGGCACATAGTTGGCGACGGGGGCCACGGGCTGCGGCAGCACGACGCCAAGCTCGTTCAAACGGTCATCGATCTTCGACATCACGCACTCCATTCACGAGCCGCAATGCTTAACGCCGCACAGGGCGGGCACAAGAAAAAAGGCCCGAACCGTCGCCGGTTCGGGCCTTCAATCTTGTCTGGCGGGACCGCGCCGGGCGCGGACCCGAAGTCGCCTTAGCGGGCGGCCTGGAACTTTTCGACAGCGGCGCTGGCGCGCTCGTTCAGGGGCTTCATCGAGTCCTTGATCGAAGCCGAAACGATCTCCGAAGCCTTGCTCATCTGGGCGATGTAGGCTTCCAGGGCCGACTTGGCCCAGGTCGTCTGCAGTTCCATGGCTTCCTGGACGCTCTTGGCGCCGGCCAGCGACTTCACGGCGGCGACCTGATCTTCGGCGGCCTTCTTGGAGTAGGCGAAGGTCTCGGCGCCCAGGGCTTCAGCGCCCTTGGTGGCGGCGGTCACCGAAGCGACGACGGCTTCGAGGTTCTTCTTGGAGACGGTGTTGGCTTCCGCCAGGGCGGCCAGCGACTTCTCGACGCCGTCCTTGAAAGCCTGGTTCGAGGCGGTGCTGAACTGTTCGACGGTCTTCTTCATCGTTTCGGCGGCGGCCATGGGGAGTCTCCTGGCAAATGGCGGGGCATGGCGAAGCTGTGCGAGCAGCCCCATGCGCTTGGGACAACACCGATTTGCCATGCTGCACTGCAGCAGTCAAGAAAATTGTGCAGCGCACCATGACCTAGCGTCATGCTGAAGCTCGACCGCAACGCGCACGTTTTTTTCGCACTCGCGACAACATCGCTCACCGGTTGTTTACTTTGGCTAAAGGCGGGTCAGTTCATGCTAGGGTCACGCGTGTGGCGGTGCGGAACCGCTCAGTTCAATTCTTATGACGGACGCTCATTTATGTTCGCCAAGCTTCGCTCCGCTCGCTCCCTGTTCGCCGCTGCCGGCGTCGCGCTGACGTGCCTGACCGGCATGGCGCCGACCACCGTCGCCGCGCAGATCCCATATTTGCAGCTGAACGCCGCTGAGCCGAAGTATGCGTCCATCGTGATCGACGCCAATTCTGGCGAAGTCCTTTACGACAAAAGGGCAGACAGCCCTCGTTACCCGGCTTCGGTGACCAAGGTCATGACGCTGTATCTGACCTTCGAGGCGCTCAGCGAAGGCCGGCTAAAGCCCACCGACCGCATCGTCATGTCGCCCCGAGCCGCCGCCCAGGCGCCGACCAAGTTGGGCCTGCCCGCCGGCGACAGCTTGACCGTGGACGAAGCGATTCGCGCCATGACCGTGAAATCGGCCAATGATGTCGCCGTCGCCGTGGCCGAAAAACTGGCCGGCAGCGAGGCCCGCTTCGCGGCGCTGATGACTCTGCGCGGTCAGGAACTGGGCATGCGCAATACGCGGTTCGTGAATGCCTCGGGCCTGCCCGACAGCCGCCAGATCAGCACGGCCCGCGATCTGGCCATCCTGTCGCGCGCCACGATGCGCGACTTTCCGCAGTACTACAGCTATTTCAGCGTCCGGTCGTTTGCGTTCCGGGGCAATACGATCCGCGGCCACAACCGCCTGCTCGACAGCATGGACGGCTTTGACGGCCTGAAGACCGGTTATACCAACGCTTCGGGCTTCAACCTCGCCGGCTCGGCCGTGCGCGATGGTCGCCGTCTGATCGCCGTGGTTCTGGGGGGCTCCTCGACCGCCTGGCGCGACAACAACATGGAAGACCTGCTGCTGACCGGCTTCGAGGTTCTCAAGCGTCGCGCTCACGGCGACCGCACCACCATCGCCGCCAACCTTTATGAGACCGAGCCCAATGGCCCGATCATGCGGCCTTCGATCGAACAGGGCGACGGCGAGCAGTCGGGCCTGAAGATCGTGCTGTCCGACACGCCGCGCACTCAGCCCGTAAAGGTCTCGCCCACGCTCAAGGCCGCCAAGACCGCCCAAAAGCCCAAGGGCGAGTGGGCCGTCCAGGTCGGCTCCTTCAAATCCAAGGGCTTGGCCAGCAAGCAGTTGACCTTGGTGCGCGGCCGCTTCGCCAAGTTCGTGGCCGACGCCGAGGGCGCGGTCGAAGGCGCGGCCGGCGGCGCATTCCGCGCCCAGTTCCAGGGCCTGACGGCCGAGGCCGCGCGCAGCACATGCGCGGCGATCACCGCCAAGCGTCAGCCCTGCATGGTGCTTGCGCCGCGCTGATCTCGGCGACGACAGACCATCAAATCAAGCCCGGAGCGCCCAGCGCCCGGGCTCTTTTTTTGACCGCTAAGGCTTCAGAAGACGGTCGCGCGCCGCATTGAGCTGCGCCGCCAGTCCGGCCGTGCCGCCCTTGTCAGGATGGGCCAGGCGGATCAGGCGAGCATGGGCAGAGCGGATTTCCCCCGCGGTGGCGTCCGGACCGACGCCAAGGATCGAGCGGGCTTCAGAGAGGGTCGGCCCTGACTCTGCTGGTGAGGCGGCCTTGCGGGTGACGGGCCGCCGACGCGCCTCGGAGGCGCTCCACAGGCCGATAATGCCCAGGACAATGCCCGTGCCCCAACCGCCGCGAATGGTGGTGTAGGCCGCGCCCGCGAAGGCGGCCAGGGCGGCGACGCCGGCGCCGACTCGCCAGCCGTCCCCTTTCAGAAACGGCTTTCTGCTACCCCAGAACACCAGGGCCAACACGATGCCGCCAAGCAACAGATAGATCATCGCGATTCCGGACGCGCTCAGGCTGCCCCCGAGGGGCCCCTACTGAGCGGCGAGCAGAGTTTCCCCGGAATAGGCCGAAAGACCAAGCGAATGCATCAGGGCGCGCAGTTCCTGGCGCGCGGCCAGATGCTGCAGTGACACCGGCACCGGGCGAACCTGGGGTGACAGGTCGGCGATGGTCAGGCCGAAGGGGAACAGCTCGCGATAGATCACGCGGTCGCGAAGGCCCGGCCCCATGCGGAAGCCGACCCGCTTGGCCAGCGCCGTCAGGCGGTCTTCCAGACGCTTGCGGTTACGGGCCTCGGTGGTCGCCAGGCGGTTGCGCAGCACCACCCAGTCCAGCGCCTGGCGCTGACCGCTCATGGCGCGCGCCTTGCGGGCCTCCCAGACCGACTGCGAATAGAGGCTGGGCGTGGTCAGTTCCATGGTCACCGGATCGACGTGACCCAGCATGTCGAAGTCGACAAAGCTGTCGTTCATCGGGGTGACGATCAGATCTGCCCGACTGTGAGCCAGGCGCGAGATCGCGGTGTCGCCACCAGGAGTGTCGATTAGGACGAAATCGGCCTCTTCCAGGCCGCGGGCGAAGGCAATCTCAAAGCGTTCGACCTGCTCGCTCTCGGGCGCGGCGGCCAGGGCGATGTCGTCCTCGCTGAGCCGAAGCTGGATGGGCTCGGGCAGAGGCAGCTTTTTGTTTTCCAGCCAGGCGCGGCGGTTCTCGAAGAAGCGCATGGAGGTGCACTGACGCAGGTCCAGGTCGATCACCGCCACCTTGAGGCCGCCGTAGAGTAGGGCCGTCACGAGGTGCACGGCGATAGTGGACTTGCCCGCCCCACCCTTTTCGTTGCCGACCACGATCACGCGCGTCTCAGCCATGTGCTCGCTCCTTCATCCACCGCGACTCGCGCGGTCGATGAAAGGTTAACATGCACGCAATGGCTCAGCCGAGAGGTCATCGCATTGTTCCACAGGCCCTTTTGTCGCAGGGGGCGCCGCACCCGTGGTTGCCTGGGCGGCAAGGTGGACGCCGACGCCCCCCTCGGCCATAAGCCGACGCCAGTTCGCACAGCAGGCCGTCGATGCCCCAAGCTTCCCCCACCATCGTTCGCACCGTTTCCGATCTGCGGGACCACGTCGCCGCCTGGAAGGCCGCCGGAGATCAGGTCGCCCTGGTTCCGACCATGGGCGCCCTGCACGAGGGCCACCTGACCCTGATCAAGCTGGGCCAGACCAAGGCCCGTCGCACGGTGGCCAGCGTGTTCGTCAATCCCAGGCAGTTCGCTCCGCACGAGGACTTCGACGCCTATCCGCGCGGCGAGGCTGCCGACGCCGAAAAGCTGGCCTCGGTCGGGTGCGACCTGATGTTCGCGCCCTCGGCCAGTGAGATGTATGCCCCGGGATTCTCGACCGCGATCCAGGTCTCGGGCGTGTCCGAACCGCTGGAGGGCGCGGCCCGTCCGCAGTTCTTCGGCGGCGTGGCGACCGTGGTGGCCAAGCTGCTGATCCAGTGTCAGGCCGACTACGCGGTGTTCGGCGAGAAGGATTACCAGCAGCTGCAGGTCATCAAGCGCCTGGTGCGCGACCTGGACCTCCCGGTCGAGATCGTTTCGGCCCCCACCGCCCGCGCCGAGGACGGCCTGGCCCTGTCTTCCCGCAACGCCTATCTGTCGCCCGAAGAGCGCCAGATCGCCGCCGCCCTGCCAAGGGCTCTGCGCGCCGCAGCCCAGGCTGTGTCGGAGGGCGGAGCTATCGATGAGGCGGAAGCTGCGGGCAAGGCCGCGCTGAACGCCGCCGGCTTTGGCCCGATCGACTATCTGGATATCCGCGAGGCGTCTGATCTGTCGAAGCTGGGGCCCGGCCCGATCGGAGACGCGCACGGCCGCATCCTGGTCGCTGCCTGGCTGGGCAAGACCCGCCTGATCGACAACATGGCCGTGGGCTGACATGCAGGATCAGTCCATCGGGTGCAGCGCGATCAGCAGCCCCACCACCAGACTGACGAACATCAGACCCACGCCGATCACTGCGTACAACGCCCTCATCGACTTGCCCTCTATGTCTCTGCAAGCAGATTGCACGCCTTGAAGTTGTTTTTTCGCTAACGGTCGCGCTAAAATCTACCAGGCGCCCAGTTCACGCAGCTGGCGGGCCAGATCCAGAGGCATGTCCGCGGCTTCGCTTTCCGTCAGATCGGCCGGCGCATCCTCGGCCGGCAGATAGCGCCAGCCCTGAAAGGCCCGCCTGGGCTGCGGAACCACACGAATGATCGGCGGATCGACCGTCACCTCGCAGCGCTTGGCCGCGCCCTCGCCCACCGTGTCGATGGCCAGGATCTTCTGGCGGCACAGGACCTGGCCCTTGAAGACGCGATACAGCGAGCCGCCGTCCAGCACCTCGTCGACGCGCTTGGGCGTCATGCGGGTGTGCATGATCCACGGCTCGCCGGTCTTGTGCCAGGCGAGCAGGTCCTCGATCGTATCGCAACCGACGACCAGCTTGATGATGTGCAGGGGCATGGGCGGTTGTTAGCGCGGTTCAGGCCGCCGGTTCCAGCCTGGCCAACACCACACCCTCGCTGACCTGACCGCCGGCCACGGCCGACAGCTCGGCGACCACGCCGTCGAACGGCGCGGCCAGGGCGTGCTCCATCTTCATGGCTTCCAGAGTCAGCAGGGTCTGGCCCTTGACGACGCTCTGGCCGGCCTCGACCGCCACCGAGACGATCTTGCCCGGCATGGGCGACAGGATCGCGCCATCCGAGGCGGCCGAATGAGCGCCGCCACCCTGGTAGCTGAAGTCGAACTCCTGGACGTCGCCGCCCTCGAACACCCGCAGCGGGCCATCGCCATGCGCGCCGGGCAGGACATCGACATCGTCCAGAGCCCGGCCGTCCTCGACGGTGATGTCCCAGGACCAGTCATCACCGCGGCCACCGGCCAGGGCGACGCGCAACGGAACCTTGCGGCCGTCGATGCTCATCGGCAGGTCCATGGCCGCGCGGGGCGCATTCATGCGGAAGCCCAGCAGACGCGATGGCGCGCTGACGAACGGATCGGCCTTGGGCTGATCGGCATCCATAAAGCCTTCCAGGCGCTGGCCGATAGCGGCCAGGGTCGGGGCGTCGGAGAAGGTGCGCCCGACCAGTTCGTCCAGCCGAGCCTCGATGAAGCCCGTATCGATCCGGCCTTCGACGAAATCCGGATGACTCGCGCAACGGGCCAGGAAGGCGGCGTTGGTTTTGACCGGCCAGACCTCGACCAGGCCGCAGGCCTCGGCGAGGCGCAGGGCGGCGTCCTCGCGGTCGACGCCATGGGCGATCAGCTTGGCGATCATCGGATCGTAGAACGGCGAGACCTCGCCGCCCTCCTCCACCGCGCTGTCGACGCGCACGTCGCCCTCAGGCAGGCGGAAATGCTTCAGCTTGCCGGTGCTGGGCAGAAAGCCGGTGACCGGGTTTTCGGCATAGAGGCGAGCCTCCATCGCCCAGCCATCCAGTTCGATTTCGTCCTGCTCCAGGGGCAAGGGCTCGCCAGACGCGACGCGCAGCTGCCATTCGACCAGGTCCTGGCCGGTGACCATCTCGGTGACGGGATGCTCGACCTGCAGCCGGGTATTCATCTCCATGAACCAGATGCGATCGGCGCGCAGGCCCTCGCTGGCGTCGGCGATGAACTCGACGGTCCCGGCCCCGACATAGTTCACGGCCTTGGCGGCCTTGACGGCGGCGGCGCAGACGGCCTGACGGGTGGCCTCGTCCATGCCGGGGGCCGGAGCCTCCTCGATCACCTTCTGGTGGCGGCGCTGCAGCGAGCAGTCGCGCTCGAACAGGTGGACGACATTGCCGTGGCTGTCGCCAAAGACCTGCACCTCGATGTGGCGCGGGCGGGTGACATATTTCTCCAGCAGCACGCGCTGGTCGCCGAAGCTGGCGGCCGCCTCGCGCTGGCACGAGGCCAGGGCCTCGGCGAAGTCCGCAGCGGCTAGCACCTTGCGCATGCCCTTGCCGCCGCCGCCGGCCACGGCCTTGATCAGCACGGGGTAACCGATGATGGCCGCTTCCTTGGCCAGGCGCTCAACGGACTGATCGTCGCCCAGATAGCCCGGCGTGGTGGGTACGCCCGCTGCGATCATGAGCTTCTTGGCGGCGTCCTTGAGGCCCATGGCGCGGATGGCGCTGGGCGGCGGGCCGATCCAGACCAGACCCGCATCGAGCACCGCCTGGGCGAAGTCGGCATTCTCGGACAGGAAGCCATAGCCGGGATGGATCGCCTCGGCCCCCATCTGCCGGGCGGCCGCGAGGATCTTTTCCGGAACCAGATAGCTCTCCCGCGCCGGCGCCGCGCCGATCAGGATGGCGCTGTCGGCCTCCATCACGAACGGCGCGTCAGCGTCGGCCTCGGAATAGACGGCGATCGTCGCCACCCCAAGTTCCTTGGCAGTGCGGATGATCCGGCGGGCGATTTCACCCCGGTTGGCGATGAGGACGGAAGAGATCACGGGAGGGAAAGGACCTAGATCTGGGAAAGGGTGAAGAGGAGCAGGGTCAGTTGAATTCAGTCTATTCCGTCCAGGACGGCTTGCGACGCGCCAGGAAGGCCCGCACGCCCTCTTGGCCCTCTTCGGACACGCGGCGGCGCGCGATGCGCTTGGCGGTCTCCTCGATCAGGCCCTTGTCGAGTTTCTGATCAGCGAAGTCGTTGACCAGCGCCTTGGCGTCGCCGATCGCGCCGGGGGCGCAGGCGACCATCTCCTCGATCAGGGCGTCGCGCGCCACCTCAAGGCCGGCGACATCGTCGAACACTTCATCGACCAGGCCGTAGCTCCAAGCCGCATCCGCATCAAACACCCGGCCCGTGGCGAACAGCAGCTTGGCCGTGCGCGGGCCCAGAGCCGCGATGACATAGGGGCTGATGGTCGCGGGGGTCAGGCCCAGCTTGACCTCCGAGAAGCTGAAGGTGGCGTCCGCCGTGGCCATGGCGTGATCGCAGGCCGCGACCAGACCGGCGCCGCCGCCGAACGCCGGGCCTTCGACCAGGGCTACGGTCAGGGCCGGCACGTCGTGCAGGGCCTTGAGCATGTGGGCCAGTTCCAGGGCGTCGAGGCGATTGTCATCCTCGCTCCAGTCGACCGCGTCGGCCATCCAGCTCAGGTCAGCGCCGGCGCTGAACGCCCCGCCCATGCCGCGCAGGAACACGACGCGCACGCCCTCGGCGCCGTGCAGGGTCTCGAATGCCTCCCGCAGGGCCGCGATGGTCGCCGCGTCAAAGGCGTTCTTCTTTTCGGGCCGGTTGATCCAGACGGTCACCGCCCCTTCAGGCGTGCTTTCCAGGTGAACCAGCGGGCTCACGGCGTCGGTGTCGGGAACTTCGACAATCGGATCGGCGATAGGGTTGGTCATCGGTCTGGGCCTTCCTGAACTCTGGGCAGACAGTACATCACATGCGGTCGCAGCGGGTGGTCCTGAGACAGGCCCGGATGATCGAAATCCCTGTGCTCATCGCGCAGGAACCCCAGCCGCCGCATGACCGCCTGGGACCGAACGTTCGAGCGGGCCGTAAAGGCCACGATTTCTTCGACAGGCAAACGCCCGAAGCCGTCGGCGAGGATCGCCGGCATGACGCCCGAGACCAGGCCGCGCCCCACGGCGTCGGACCTCAGACGCCACATGGCCTCGACGCCCTTGAACCCCAGGGCGCCGTCCAGGGCGTGCAGCCCCGCCGCGCCCACGGCCTCGCCGGCCTCATCCAGCACCGCCCAGATCCCCCAGCCGTCGTCGACCAGACCTGACGCCACGCGTTCGAACGTGGCGCGGCTCTGCGCGGCGCTCATTGCACCGCCCAGCCAGTGGGCGACCCGTGGATCACGGTTCAGCGCTTCCCAGGCGGGAAACAGCGTCTCGGTCCAGGGAGCCAGACGAGGATGGGGCGCGGCAGTCATAGCTACATCCGGAAGACGCCGAACGTCGTCTCCGGGATCGGCGCGTTGAGGCTGGCCGATATGGCCAGACCCAGGACGTCGCGAGTTTGAGCCGGATCAATGATCCCGTCATCCCAGAGGCGCGCGGTGGCGTGGTAGGGATTGCCCTCATCCTCGTACTTCTGGCGGATCGGAGCCTTGAAGGCCTCGGCTTCCTCGTCGGTCCACTTGGCGGCGTCGCGGTGGACGGTGGCCAGCACGCTGGCGGCCTGCTCGCCGCCCATCACCGAGATGCGGCTGTTGGGCCAGGTGAACAGGAAACGGGGCGAATAGGCCCGGCCACACATGCCGTAGTTGCCGGCCCCGAAGCTGCCGCCAATCAGGACGGTGAACTTGGGCACCTCGGCCGACGCGACGGCCGTGACCAGCTTGGCGCCGTCCTTGGCAATGCCGCCGGCCTCGTACTTGCCCCCGACCATGAAGCCCGAGATGTTCTGCAGAAAGACCAATGGAATCTTGCGCTTGCAGGCCAGTTCTATGAAGTGCGCACCCTTGACGGCGCTCTCGCTGAACAGCACGCCGTTGTTGGCCAGGATCGCCACCGGCTGCCCCCAGATACGGGCGAAGCCACAGACCAGGGTGGTGCCATACAGCGCCTTGAACTCGTCGAACTCGCTGCCGTCGACGATGCGAGCAATGACCTCGCGGACGTCATAGGGCGCGCGGACGTCGGTCGGGACGATGCCGTAGAGTTCCTCGGCGTCGAACAGCGGCGCCCTGGTCTCGGTAATCACCAGTTCGGCGGGCTTGGTGGTGTTGAGGTTGGCGACGATGGAACGGACGATCTCCAGCGCGTGCTCGTCATCATTGGCCACGTGATCGACGACACCCGAGCGACGGCCATGGGTGTCGGCCCCGCCCAGTTCCTCGGCCGAAATGACTTCCCCCGTGGCGGCCTTCACGAGCGGCGGGCCCGCCAGGAAGATGGTGCCCTGGTCGCGGACGATGACGGTCTCGTCGCTCATCGCCGGCACATAGGCGCCGCCGGCGGTGCAGGATCCCATGACGCAGGCGATCTGGGCGATGCCCGCCGCGCTCATCCGGGCCTGGTTGAAGAAGATGCGGCCAAAGTGGTCGCGGTCGGGGAAGACTTCAGCCTGGTGGGGCAGGTTCGCGCCGCCGCTGTCGACCAGATAGACGCAGGGTAGCCGGTTCTGGGCCGCGATCTCCTGGGCGCGCAGGTGCTTCTTCACCGTCATCGGGAAGTAGGCGCCGCCCTTCACGGTGGCGTCGTTGGCGACGATCATCACCTCACGGCCCGACACCCGGCCGATGCCGGTGATCACGCCGGCGCCGGGGGCCTCGCCACCATAGAGGTCGCAGGCCGCCAGTTGACCGATCTCGAGGAATGGCGAACCCGGGTCGAGCAGCCGCTCGACGCGCTGGCGCGGCAACAGCTTGCCGCGCGCCACATGGCGCTGGCGGGTCGCTTCGGGGCCGCCCAGGGCGGCCGTGGCCACCCGCTGACGCAGCTCTTCGACAAGGCCGCGATTGTGGGCGGCGTTGCGGGCGAAGGTCTCGCCGGACGGATCGATAACGGAGTTCAGCTTCGGCATGTGAGCGGCATAGCCTTTTACTTTCAAACCCGAAAGGCGGTAGTTTTCGCCTCTCGCCCAGCAGTAATCCGCGAAAACCCTCCGCGAACGGTCTTGGCCAGGGCGCGACAGTTCGGACCGATCGCACCGCGATGGTCAAGCCTTGCCATTCAAGCTAGCGTCCCGTCGTGGGAACGACTCTGGACGCCTTCGACGACTCTGCCTTGGCGCGCCTGTTCGCCCGTGAGCGGCGCGATGGGGTGGCGTCGTGGTTCTCTCTGCCTGGCGGCGCGACGCTATATGCCCCGGGCGAGGAAGCCGACCAACTGTATTTCCTGCGCACCGGCCGCCTCGGCGCCTTTCGGCGCGAGGAAGGCCAGGAGCCTCAGTTCCTGGGGGTGATCCGCCCCGGCGAACCGGCCGGCGAAATGGCCCTGATCGGCGGCACCCCGCATTCGGCCAATCTTGTGGCGCTGCGGGACAGCGAGGTTCTGGCCCTGCCCCGCGCCGACTTCTTCGAGGCGGCAGAGAACGACCCGACGGTGATGCTGGAACTGTCGCGGCTGATGATCCGTCGCGCCCGCCAGGCCCAGACCCACGCGGCAATAGGCGATCCGTCGGTCTTCGGATTCATCGCCGTCGAGCCCGGTCAGGCTATCCGGCCCGTCGTCGAACGGCTGGCGCGCTGCATGGAAGCCCTCGGCTATTCCGTGACGGTCGAAGGCGCCGAGTCGCAGCTGGCGCCGACCGAGTGGTTCAGCAATGTCGAGCGCGAGCACGACTTCGTTCTCTATGTGGCCGAGGCCGACGAGACCCAGTGGAAGCATGTGGTGGGCCGCCAGGTCGACCGACTGTTCCGCATTGGACACGGAGAACGCACGCCGCCCGACGCTATTCCGTCCTACGCCTCCGGCCCGTTGCAGGCCCAGCGGCTAGTCGACCTGATCCTGCTGCAATCGAGCAGCCTCAAGCAGCCCCAGGGCTCGGAGGCCTGGATGGAGGCCACCAAGGCGGCGCGGCTGTTCCATCTGCGCGAGAACGGGATGGCCGACGTGCAGCGTCTGGCTCGGATGTTGACCGGGCAGTCGGTAGGCCTGGTGCTGTCGGGCGGCGGCGCACGGGCCTATGCCCATATCGGCGCCATTGAAGCCCTGCGCGAGCGCGGCGTTCCCATCGACTTCGTCGGCGGCGCCTCGATGGGCGCGGTGATCGCGGCGGGCCTGGCCATGGGCTGGGACGACGGCGAGATGGAAACCCGCATTCGCCACGCCTTCGTCGACTCCAGCCCCCTCGACGACATCGCCTTCCCGATGATCGCCATGACCCGTGGCGACAAGGTCAAGGCGCGGTTAGAGGAGCACTTTGGCAACGTCCAGATCAGCGATCTGTGGCTGCCCTTCTTCTGCGTCTCCTCGAACCTGACATCGGGCTCCTATCACCTGCACCGGCGCGGGCGACTGCATGACGCCCTGCGCGCCTCGATTTCCCTGCCCGGCGTCTTGCCCCCGGTGTGCGAGAACGGCGCGGTGCTGGTCGATGGCGCAGTGATGAAGAACTTCCCGGCTGACGTCATGCGTTCGATGCAGCTGGGGCCTATCGTCGGGGTGGACGTCACGCGCGGTCGCAGCATTACCGACGAGGACGTGGTCGCGCCGGCGTCCCTGTGGAAGTGGATCTGGTCGGGCGAATGGCGCAAGGGACCGCCCATCGTGGCCCTGTTGATGCGCGCCGCGACCGTCTCGACAGGCCGCGACCTGGCCGCCAGCCGTGAAGCCTCCGACGTGCTGATCACGCCGAAACTGGACAAGATCGATATCCGGGACTGGCGGGCCTTTGCGCCGGCCGTCGCGGCCGGCAAGATCGCGGCCGGCATCGCCCTCGACGGGCTGGACAGGCCGGTCACCGACCTGCGCCGCCGCCCCAGCCTGGCCGAACGCGCCCGCACGGCGCTCAATCCCGTCGGGCGAGGATGAACATCCGGGTGAACGGAAACAGTGTCACGCCGTCCTCACGGCGCGGATAGTCGCGCGCCAGCCGCGCCCGCCAGGCGTCAAGGAACGCCGCCTTCTCCTCAGCGTCGGTCAGGGCGTCCAGATAGGGCAAAAGCGTCGTCCCCATCGTCCAGTCGACGATCGGATCCTGACCGTGCAGGGCGTGCAGATAGGTGGTCGTCCAGATATCGATCTCGGGACACAGCGGCGCCAGCCAGGCGTAGTAGTCGCGCGCATCGTGGGAGGGCCGCACACCCTCGACGCCGGCCAGTCGCGGGGCCCAGGGACCGGTCGCGGCGATCTCGCCCAGGGTCTTTCGCCAGGCTACATCGGTCACCAGCGGCATCTGGCAGGCCAGCACGCCGCGCGGCGCCAAGGCGTTCGCCAGGCGCGGAAACAGGACGGCATGGTCGTCGACCCATTGCAGGGCGGCGTTGGTGAACAGCAGATCGACCGGGTGATCGGGCGCGAAGCTGGCGATATCGCCCAGAACCCAGTCCACCCGGGTGGAAAGCCCCCTCGCCCGCTCCAGCATCTGGGGACATGAATCCAGGCCGTGCACGATCGCAGCGGGATGTCGCGCCGCCAGCAGCGCCGCCTGCTCGCCCGCGCCGCAGCCCAGGTCCCAGATCTGAATTGGATCAACGTCACGCGGCAGCGCCGTCAAAAGATCGAGCGCGGGTCGCTCCCGATAGCTCCGATACAGGGCGTAGATGTCGGGGTTCCAGACAGGCATAGACGTGGCCTTCACTTCGGGTGCGACAATTGGCGCGCGCCGGAGACAGCGCAGCACTCGTTAACGTCTTTGTTAATGCGCGATTCACCGTATATCTAAGTCAGGTCTCCGCTAGAGAGACCTTTGGGAAGGACACCGATCCATGCCTCGGCCCGTCAAGCTCACGATGGTCGTTGATCGCCGCAAGGATGCGGCGGGGATGATGCCGCCCCATTCTCACAGGCTTTACTTGCCCCGCCCGATGATGATCGGCGCGACACTGCTGTTCTGGGCGGCGGTTGTTGTGGGCCTGAAGCTGCTGGCGTCCTGATTTCAGGCGGCAAGGCTGCGTCAAGCGGTCGCGAGAATAGCCACTTCCCTCTTCGCGAAATTCGCGCTCATACTCCCCTTGTGTTGTTCAACATCTGAAAGGAGGTGACCAGTGTCTCATTGTCTCCAACCGAGGTCGCGCATCGTGACCTGGAGCCTGAAGATCGAGGTATCCGCCTAGAGGCGTTGAATCGCTCCAAGGTTTCAGTCACGCCGCGCACTGCGGCCACGACGATGGAGGGCCGTTCCGGGCAATCGGAACGGCCCTTTTTCATGCCTTGAAGGTCAACCGCCGACCAGTTCGCGACCGATCAGGAAGCGGCGGATTTCGTTGGTGCCGGCGCCGATGTCGTACAGCTTGGCGTCGCGCAGGAACCGCTCGACCGGCCACTCCCGGGTATAACCCGCGCCGCCCAGGGCCTGGATGGCCTCCAGGCAGGTCTGCACGGCGTTTTCCGAGGCCAGCAGGATCGCGCCGGCGGCGTCAAAGCGCGTGGTCTTGCCCGCGTCGCAAGCCTTGGCCACGGCATAGACATAGGCCCGGGCCGAGTTCAGGGCGACATACATGTCGGCCACCTTGCCCTGCATCAGCTGGAACGAACCGATAGCCTGGCCAAACTGCTTGCGCTCGCGGACATAGGGCAGAACCACGTCAAGACAGGCCTGCATCAGGCCCAGGGGCCCGGCGGCCAGCACCGCGCGCTCATAGTCCAGGCCGCTCATCAGCACGCCCACGCCGCCGCCAACCGGGCCCATGACGTTCTCTTCGGGAACTTCGCAGTCCTCGAACACCAGCTCGGCGGTGTCGGAGCCGCGCATGCCCATCTTGTCGAGCTTCTTGCTGACGCTGAAGCCCTTCATGCCCTTCTCGATCAGGAAGGCGGTAATGCCGCGATCACTGGTCTTGGCATAGACCACCAGCGTGTCGGCATGCGGCGCGTTGGTGATCCAGAACTTCGTGCCGTTCAGCACATAGCGGTCGCCCTTCAGTTCGGCGCGGAGCTTCATCGAGACCACGTCAGAGCCCGAACCGGCCTCGCTCATGGCCAGCGAGCCGACATGCTCGCCGCTGATCAGCTTGGGCAGATAGCGGTTCTTCTGCTCGGTCGTGCCCCAGCGGCGGATCTGGTTCACGCACAGATTGGAGTGGGCGCCATAGGACAGGCCCACCGAGGCCGAGGCCCGGGAGATCTCCTCCATGGCGATGACGTGCTCGAGATAGCCCAGGCCCAGGCCGCCAAACTCTTCCTCGACGGTGATGCCGTGCAGGCCAAGGTCGCCCATCGGGACCCACAGTTCCCGGGGGAACTCGTTAGTTTCATCGATCCGGGCCGCGATCGGCGCGATCTTGTCGGCCGCGAAGCGGGCGGTGGTGTCTCGGATCGCGTCGGCCGTTTCGCCCAGCGCGAAGTCCATCGAGGGTGCGGAATTTGTCATCATGCGCACTCGCATAGCACAAACGCCCGCGGATCAACGAGACCCACGGGCGTTCATGCTCACCAGCTTTTCAGCCGGGATCAGTCCTGGTCGGCCTCGTCGGGACCCGCCAGCTTGCGCAGCAGCAGATAGGCCGAAACCACAAAGCAGATCGCGCCGATCATGCTGGCGCCATAGCCGAACATCTTGATCTGCGAGAAGCCCGGGCCCGAGGCGACGGTGAGGATCCACAGAACCCCGCCGCCGAACATCGCCAGGCCCAGCACGCCCAGGCTGACCAGCAGGCTGAGGTTGCCAAAACGTGGTGCTTCCGGCTCGGCGAACGGCACATCAAGCGCGCTGAGGGCCACGTCTTCGCTGGTCGAGAAGCCGTCCAGATTGAATACCGAGGGCGAGGTCCGCGTAGCGGTCTCAAACAGGGTGGGCTCGACGACAGGCGCCGGCGTCGGCGGCATGAAATCAACGACCGGAGCGATCGGTTGCGGAGCGACCGGGGCGACGGGCTCCGGGGTCAGGCGGAACGGCGCGCTGACGGTCTCTTCGAAATCCTCGTAGAGAACGGCGGCCAGCGGCGCGGCGGCCGGAACCGGCGGTTCGGGCAGCACCAGATCGTCGCGAACGACGGCGGGGGCCACAGGCGCCGCGACCGGCGCAGGCTTGTCGGCCAGGATCGCTTCAAGACGCGCGCCGACGGCGGCGGCGGCCTGTTCGCTGGCGGTCGGGCCTTCCTCGTCGGGAACGACGATCGCCAGAGGCGCGCCGTCCTCGCGTTCGACCACGGCGCGGTCGCCTTCAAAGCGGGCCATGACCGTGGCCGGCGTTTGCTTGGGCACAGCGCAGCTGGCGTCGTAGTCGACCTTGGGCCGCAGGATCGGGCTGGGCGCGGCGATCCAGACACCATCGGCCGGAGTCAGGAACAGAGCCTTCTCGGCCGAGCGGCGACGGACCAGGGCGTCGATGACGATCCGCTCGCCCTCGAAGTCGGCCTTGCGCCACATCTCCATCGCGCAGGCGGCCTGCAGCAGCGAGCCCTCGTTGATCCGGCGAAGGACGCCGGAGCGGACGAAGTTGTCGAGCCCGATATTGAAGGCGAAGCAGACCAGCGCATCGAACTGGTTCTGGTTCAGCGGCGAATAGGTCTGTTCGTTGACCGCATGGGCCACCGAGATCAGATCGTAGAGGAGCAGGGCCTCGGCGTCCTTTTCCGAAACGGTCGCCCCACCGCGCGCGGTGAGGGTATGGCCGTAACCGATCGTCCAGCGCCCATCGGGGAGCTGAGCGGCTTTCATCCGGTAGCCTTCGAATCTCTTGATGAGATCGACGGCGGCGCGGGAGACCTGATGACGCGGTTTCATCGCGGAGAATGACCCAGTTTGAGACAGACGCAGTTGCGTTCGTCTCTCTCCCGGCAAGATAGGGGCCGGTTTGGGTGTTCCCGTGACGGGCGAACCAGTTTTTTAGTGGAGCAGCAGGGCCGCGATCAGCAGGACCGCGAAAAATCCCGTGAAATCCGTGAGGAAAGTCACGAAGATCGACGACGACACCGCCGGATCCCGTCCCATCCTCTCCAGGGCCAGGGGCGCAAGGATGCCGCCGACGGCGGCCGTGAAGATGTTGGTCACCAGGGCCAGACCCACGATGATCGCCAGCTTGCCGTGCTGATCCTCCGGGCCAAAGACCAGATAGGTGGCCCCGCCCATCACCAGGGCAAGACACAGGCCATTGACCAGCCCCACGGAAACCTCGCGCAGCACGATGCGGCGGGCGTTGGCTGTGGTCAGCTCCTTGCTGGCCAGGGCGCGCACGGCAACGGCCAGACTCTGGGTGCCTGCATTGCCGCCCAGGGACGAGACGATGGGCATCAGGATGGCCAGGGCCACCAGCTGGGCGATCTCTTCCTGGAACACCGCAACGCCGCTGACGGCGATGCTGGCGGTGACCAGATTCAGCAGCAGCCACGGCAGGCGCGCGCGAACGATGTCAATCACGGTCGCGTCGCGACCGGCGTCCGACACGCCGGCCAGGGCGAGGATATCCGCCTCGGCCTCTTCGCGGATGACCTCGACGATATCGTCGACCGTGATCTGCCCCACCAGCCGGCCACCCGGATCGACGACAGGCGCGCTGATCAGGTGATACTTGTCGAAGATGTAGGCGACCTCTTCCTGGTCCATCTCGACCTGGATTTCGGTCACCGCCTCCATCAGGTCGGCCAGCCGCGTCTCGCGGCGGCTGCGCAGCAACAGGCTGATCGGAATGGCGCCGACGGGCTTGTAGGTCGGATCCACCACATAGACGTCGAAGAACAGCTCGGGCAGCGAGTCGCCGGCCTCGCGCACGTGGTCGATGGTGTGACCGGCCGTCCAGAACTCGGGAGCCGCCAGGAACTCGCGCTGCATCAGGCGGCCGGCGGTCTCGTCCTCATAGGACAGGGTGGTCTCGATCGCGGCGCGATCGATCTCGCCCATGGCGGCCAGCACCTGATAGCGCTTGGTGTCGTCCAGATCGTCGATGACGTCGGCGGCGTCGTC
Source organism: Caulobacter sp. GSs2 (assembly GCF_058680895.1). The sequence goes on from NZ_CM178725.1 coordinate 676,251, forward strand.
GGTGTCGAGTTCTTCCAGCGCACGGGCCAGGGCTACCGAGGGCGTGGCCTCAAGGATCTCCTCGCGAAGATTCTCGTCCATCTCCGAGATGATCTCGCCCAGCGCCTCGGGATCGAGGAGCGGAATGACCTCTTCGCGATAGGCCGAGGACAGAAAGCCCATCAGGTCGGCGACGTCGGCGGGCTCCAGGGCCCCGACCAGCTCGCGCAGGCGCTCGGTGTTGCCGCTGTCGGCGGCGTCGATCACCATCTCGACATATTCGGGATTGAGCGCGTAGTCGTCGCCCAGCGCGAGGTCTTCAAGATCCTCGGGAAGGGCGACCTGGGGGAACGGAGCCTTGTCCAGCGCGTCGTCGGTCAGTTCGGCGATGTCCCGGGTCATGGGGGCCTCCTGAGCTCAAAGGGCTTGGCGTCGCTGGCGTGTTCCGAAGGATGGCTGGCCAGCTTCCCTTGGGAAAGTCAGGCCTGAAAACGATTAGAGCGCGCCCAGCGAGTCGGAAACCGATTTCGCCAAGCACGCTCTAGTCAGTTTCACCTGGTGCGGTCGAGAAGACTCGAACTTCCACGCCCTTTCGGGCACAGCGACCTCAACGCTGCGCGTCTACCAATTCCGCCACGACCGCACGTGGTGAGGGGCGGCTGGTAGCAAACTGAATCTGGTTTGGAAAGGGCAGAGTTCGTTGAAAGCGAACTAACTGGCGAGCGTCAGACGCCGCCGGCCATATAGTCATAGACATCAGCAGCGCGCGTCACCTGAATGGCGATGCGATCGTCGCTGATCTGGATCTCGCCGCGGGCGATGGGGTGGTTGTTGGCCAGGATCCAGACCTCGTCATTGGTCTTGGCGTCCAGCGGGATCACCGCGCCACGGCCCATGCGCAGCAGCTGCTGCATGGGTAGGATCGAGCGCCCCAAAAGAACGGAGATCTCGACATTGACGGCGTTGACCTGGCTCACGAACTAAGGCCCCTAAAATCGACTCTCGACCATTCTTGGTCGCGGCATCGAGATTGCAAGAATAGGGCCGTATGCTTGATCGCCCGTTAAGCCTTGAAAATAAAGGAAACCCGCTTCTGGGGCGCAGCGACGGCGCGCCCGTGGGCTGGGCGGTTTCGACCGATTATGTCCCCTACCCGGCAGCCGTTGCCGCCATGGAGGCGCGCGCCGCCGCCATCGCCGAGGGAACGGCGGGCGAACTGGTCTGGCTGCTGGAGCATCCGCCGCTCTACACCGCCGGCATATCGGCCAAGGGCGCGGACCTGATCGAGCCCGACCGCTTCCCGGTGTTCGAGAGCGGGCGCGGCGGCCAGTACACCTATCACGGCCCCGGCCAGCGGGTGGCCTATGTGATGCTGGACATGACTCAGCGCGGGCGTGATGTGCGGGCCTTCGTGGAGGCGCTGGAGGCCTGGATCATCGACGCCCTGGCCGCCTTCAACGTGGTCGGCGAGATGCGCGAGGGCCGGGTCGGCGTCTGGGTCGAACGCAGGGGCGCGGGCTGGTCGCGCGAAGACAAGATCGCCGCCATCGGGGTCAAGCTGCGCAAGTGGGTCAGCTTTCATGGCATCAGTCTGAACGTGGAGCCAGACCTTGGCCACTTCTCGGGCATCGTTCCCTGCGGCCAGACCGAGCACGGGGTCACCAGCCTGGTCGATCTGGGCCTGCCGGTGACCATGGACGAGGCCGACGCGGCCCTCAAGGCCAGCTTCCAGCGGGTGTTTGGGCCGGTTGAGGACGCCGCTGCGCCGGTCTAGATCGAAACTGTGCTCTTCAGCGGGCTGGGTCCGTAGCGGTTGGCCCCCTGCTCGCTGCCCATGACGCCCAGTTCGACGATCGCCCACAGGATGGCGATCGAGAACACGAAGTCGAGGAAGTGCTCGGGCTGCGGCCACACGGCCACAACGGCCACCAGGATCAGGGCCGCGAACCAGCCCGACCGGCCTCGGTCATGCAAGCGCTTGGACAGGATACAGGCGCCCGAGAACAGCAGGGCCGGATAGACCAGCCAGCCGGTCAGCCAGTGCAGGGTGTAGCCCGCTATGGCCTCATAGATCACCGTAAAGCCGATCAACACGGCGGCGGCGATCAGAAACGGGGTGCGTGACAGCCGCCCATTGGACGACAGAAACAGCTCCGCCCATTCAGTCTGACCGTTCATGTGCCCTGGCTCCGAGTCGACTAGTACCGCTGCCAGTCTAGGCGCTTGATCTGCTGCCCGGAAGAGAGATCACCCCAAGGCCAAAACACTAGGCTGTTCCTTAGAATGTTTCGGGGAACGCCCGTAGCGATTTGCGCCCAGCGTTCCTTCCATGATTCCAAAATCAACCAAGAACCAAAGCCCCACGATAAAGCCCAGTCCGTTGGCCACGGCCAAGGTCCATTGCGGGAAGGGATAGAAGACCGCGCTCAGGACAAACCAGTGCGGTACGTAGCCTAGGAATGCGATCCAAGCTGGCCGCTCTCTGTCATGCATGCGCTTTATAAGAATGGCGAGGATCGGCCACAGCGTCACAAGGCCAAGTAGGTTTAGCCGTGGGTCAAGAAAATTCAGGTCAAGCCCAGCCGCGAGTACGGCTCTGATGACTAGGTTCACAAGGCCGATGGCAAGCGTCAGAAGCCAATAATCTCGACGCCGTAGCCGCCCCTGAAAACTGAAAAGCTTTTGTAACAACGTCAAGATCGACCTCGCTTCGGTGATGAAGCGCAGCAAATCACAATCTTCACGCGAACTCCACCAGCACCTCATCCGCCGCGACAGGATCGCCGCCCTTGGCGTTGACGGCCTTGACCACGCCGTCGCGCTCGGCGCGGATGATGTTCTGCATCTTCATGGCCTCGAGCACACAGACCACCTCGCCCTCGCGGACCTGCTGGCCGGCGGTGACGTCCATCGAGACCACCAGGCCCGGCATCGGCGACAGCACCAGCTTGGACGTGTCGGCCGCCTGTTTCTCGGGCAGCATGTCGTGCAGCTGGGCCGAGCGCGGGGTCAGGACCAGAACCCGGGCCTTGGCGGCGCGGTGGCGGATGGTGAAGCCTTCGGCCGCCGGGGCGACCTGAACGGTGAAGGCTGACCCGCCCAGCACGCCGCGGAACGCCGGCTTGCCCGGACGCCAGACGACGTCGCTCAGGATCAGAGAGCGGCCCTCGTCGAGCAGCTCGACGGTCAGGTCCTCGTCGCCCGACAGCTTCACGCGACGCTTGGCGTGGCCGACGGCCACCACCCACTCGTCCCGCACGGCGCCATTGAGGCCGGCGACATTGGTGCGCGCCCGGGCGGCATAGACCCGCTGCATGGCCGCGCCGACGGCGGTGAGGATGTCGATCTGGACCGGCGTCGGCTCGGTGCCGGCAAAGCCGTCGGGGAACTCGTCCTTGATGTAGTTGGTCGACAACTGGCCGGAGCGAAACCGCTCCTGGTCCATCACCGCATTGAGGAACGGGATGTTCTGGCCCAGGCCCTCGATGTGGAAGTCCTCCAGCGCCCGGCCCATGCCGTCGACGGCGGCGATCCGCGTCGGGGCCCACGTGCACAGCTTGGAGATCATCGGGTCATAGAACATCGAGATCTCGTCGCCCTCGCGGACGCCGGCGTCGTTACGGACGACATAACCTTCATGCTGGCCCTCTTCCGGCGGGTCATAGCGGACCAGGCGACCGATGCTGGGCAGGAACTTGCGGTAGGGATCCTCGGCATAGATGCGGCTCTCGATCGCCCAGCCGTTGATCTTCAGATCCTTCTGTTCGAAGGCCAGTTTCTCGCCCCAAGCCGAGCGGATCATCTGCTCGACCAAGTCCAGGCCGGTGATCAGCTCGGTGACCGGGTGCTCGACCTGCAGGCGGGTGTTCATTTCCAGGAAGAAGAAGCTCTTGTCCTGGCCGGCCACGAACTCGACCGTGCCGGCGCTGTCGTAGTTGACGGCCTTGGACAGGGCCACGGCCTGGGCGCCCATGGCGTTGCGGGTGGCTTCGTCCAGCAGCGGGCTGGGAGCCTCCTCGATGACCTTCTGATTGCGGCGCTGGATCGAGCATTCGCGCTCGAACAGGTGGACGACATTGCCGTGCTTGTCGCCCAACACCTGGATCTCGATGTGGCGCGGGCTGACGATGAACTTCTCGATGAAGATGCGGTCGTCGCCAAAGCTGGCCTTGGCTTCGGCGCGGACAGCCGGGAAGCCTTCCTCGACGTCCTGGCGGGTCCAGGCCACGCGGATGCCCTTACCGCCGCCGCCGGCCGACGCCTTGATCATCACCGGATAGCCGATCTCTTCGGAGATCTTGATGGCATGGGCAGTGTCGTCGATCTCGCCGATATGGCCGGGCACGCAGGACACGCCCGCCGCCTGGGCGAACTTCTTACTCTCGATCTTGTCGCCCATGGCGCGGATGGCGCCGGGATTGGGCCCGATGAACACGACGCCCTCGTCGGCGCAGCGCTGGGCGAAGCCGGCGTTCTCCGACAGGAAGCCAAAGCCGGGATGCACGGCCTGGGCGCCCGTCTGCTTGCAGGCGTCGATGATCTTGTCTGCGATCAGGTAGGACTGATTGGCCGGCGACGGGCCGATATGCACCGCCTCATCGGCCATCTCGACCGCCATGCTGCCAGCGTCGGCGTCGGAATAGACTACCACCGTCGCGATCCCGAGACGACGGCACGTCTTGATGACGCGAACGGCGATTTCGCCTCGATTGGCGATCAGGATCTTGCTGAACATGGTGTGGCCCCCGGCAAGCGTATTGTCTTGTTGGACACCGGTTATCAGGCCCTCGCCTGTTTGCAACCTTGCCCCTACGGCGCTAAAGCGGAGTCAGGGCATGACACCGGTTTCCAGAAACAGTGCTCGCAGAATTTGCTCCGGGGAGAAACGGCCAAAATGAAGCCCACCGCTCACATCGCCGCGCTCGCGCTGGCCATGGCCCTCGCCGCGCCCGTCATGGCCCAGACCGCCGCGCCGCCTGCCGCCGCGCCGGTCTATCCGCCCTATGGCCGGTCGGTGAGCCTGGCCGAGGCCAAGGTCGCGGTCGCCGCCGCCCAGGCCGAGGCCGTCAGGAACGGCTGGTTCATGGTCATCACCGTGGTCGAACCCAACGGCGCCCTGGTGCTCAGCGAAAAGATGGACGGCGCCCAGTACGGCTCCAACGACGTGGCGCGCCGCAAGGCCGAGACCTCGGCCAGCTTCCGTCGCCCGACGCTGTTTTTCCAGGACGCGGTCAAGGGCGGGACGCTGAACGCCATCTTCACCGGGGCCCTGGCCATCGAAGGCGGCGAACTGCTGATCATCGACAATCGGATCGTCGGGGCCATTGGCGCTTCGGGCGGCTCGGGCGCGCAGGACGGCGTCGTAGCGCGCGCCGGCGCGGCCGCCCTGGCCAAGTAAGCAACTTCGGGCGGGCGGGATCGGCGACGGCCCCGCCCACCCAAGGGTCGTCAGTCTGGGGCGAACTCTCTGGCGAACATCGCCTCACAGCCGGCGATCAGCGCTTCGGACTCCGGCGCGATCAGCTGGGCGACACCGGCCGCGAAACTGACCGGCGCGGTACCGGCGGCGCTGACAATCCTGCCTGACGTCACCGCCCTCGCCTGATCGACATAACGGGCGCCGCCGCCATAGCTCGGCGCCTGCGCCTCCAGCCAGTCCTTGCCGTTGGAGGTATGCTCGCGCCCGTCGAACAACCTCGCCCGGGCCGCGGCGACCGTGCCCGCACAGATCGCGCCGACGATCTTGCCGTCGGCGATCGCCTGTCGCAGCAGGCCGAACACGGCCTCGTCTTGGAAGCTCGTCCAGGCGTCCGAACCGATCAGCAGGAAGACGTCCGCGTCAGACAGGACCGGATCATCGAACCTGTAGTCTGCTGCGGCCAGCAGCCCGCCTATCGAGGTCTGGGGCTCGCCATCCGGCGTAGCGATTTCGATCTGGACGCCCAGATGCTCACGCAGAAGCGCCAGGACAGGCCCGGCCTCCCAATCGGCCCAGCCCGGTTGCAGAAATGCGACGGCGACAGTCATCGGCCTTCCCCTAACGCAGCTTCACGGCGGTGCCAGCGGCGGTGACCATCAGCATGCCGCCGTCAGGGCCCAGCGACTCGTAGTCGAGATCCACGCCCACGACGGCGTCGGCGCCCAGGCGGCGGGCCTCTTCGCTCATTTCCTGCAGGGCGATGTCGCGGGCTTCACGCAGGGCCTTCTCGTAGCCGCCGGCCCGGCCGCCGATGATATTGGTGATGCCGGCGAAGATATCGCGGAAGATATGCGCGCCGATAATCGCCTCGCCCGACACCACACCCAGGGTGGCGACGGTCTCGCGCTCGGCGATCGAAGGGGTCGTGCAGGTCAGCATTGGCTCTTTCCGTCCTGTTGGCGGCCCAAATGGCGGGCTTGTCTCTACCGGATTCGTTCCGGGCGTCTTACATTGGGTGTCATGACAGACGCCGCCACCCGATCGACCGCCGGTTTTGACCTCACTGCGCCCAACGAGGCCGAACGCCATCACCTGGAGGCCGCGCTCACCACCGAGGAGGCCCGGGTTCTGCTGCAGCATGGCACCGAGGCCCCGTTCTGCGGCGGCCTGCTGGGCGAAAAGAGCCCGGGCGTCTATGGCTGCCGCCTGTGCGGCCTGCCCCTTTTCCGGCATCAGACCAAGTTCGAAAGCGGCACCGGCTGGCCCAGCTTCTACGCGCCGTTCGCCGAGGACCATGTTCGAGCGATCACCGACTCTTCGTATGGCATGACGCGGATCGAGACGCGCTGCGCCCGGTGCGACAGCCACCAGGGTCACGTGTTCCCGGACGGTCCGCAGCCGACGCGGCTGCGCTACTGCATCAATTCGGTGTCGCTGCAGTTCGTGAAGGCTGGCGATCCCCTGCCCGACCCCCTGCATCGCGGCGATCCGACCGTCGATTGAGCCAGCGGCTTCAGCTTCCCTCTATACCTACTAAACTGATCTGATTTGAACGGCAGTCGCGAAAGCGGTTGGGCGCCTCACGACACCCTCCGGCCACGGCCGGAGGATCAGGGGCCGCGCCGTGCTGGCCGAACTGATCCGGGAGGTAGAGGCCGCCCGCGCGCCCGGAGGCGGCGAGCGGCCCAGCCTCTAGAAGTCCGCCGACAGGGTGAACTGGATCGTGCGGTGCGAGCCCGGGCGGAAGGTCGCCAGGGTGTTCACGGTCGTGCCGATCGTGCCCAGATAGTCGGTGTCGAAGATGTTATCGACATTGACCCGCGCCTTGACCTGCTCGAACGGGCCAAAGCCGAAGCCGTCGCCCATGTCGAGATAGGCGTTCCAGATCATGTAGCCGGGCGCGTGCTCGCTGTTGATGAAGTTGGTGAAGCGGTCATCGATCAGGCGTCCCGACAGGTTGAACACCAGACCATCGGTCGGCTCGAGCGTGACCCCGCCCTGGAAGATCCATTCGGGGAAGTCCGGCACCTTCTTGCCGGCGATCTTCAGCGCGGCCGGCGTCGGCGTCAGGACGAAGTTGGCGATATCATCCTGAAATTCCGAGATATTGTACGAGATGTTGGTGTTGAAATAGACCTTGCCGTCGAAGAGATCCGGCTTCCACTGGCCGCTGAACTCGGCCCCCGACGCTTCAACCGCGCCGACATTCTGGAAGAAGCTCTCGGTCGTGGTGCTGCCAGGCACCGGCGCGGAGAACGACTGCAGGCGGTTCTTGAACTCGGTCTTGTAGACCACGAACGAGGCATTGAAGGTCGCCCGATTTGCGCGATAGCCCAGCTCCCAATTGGTCGAGGTTTCGGCCTCGGGCGCCGGGACCAGCGGGCTGGCGGCCGACAGCACGTCATCAGCGCCGCGCGGCAGGGCCATGTTCTCCGAGTATGATGCGAAGACCTGGTCGCGCGCGCCCACCGAATAGACCATGCCGATCTGTGGCAGGAAGCTGTCAGACCAGTTGGCCTTGATGCTGGGCTGACGGCGATTGATGTAGTCGGCCGGGTTGCGATAGCCGCTGATCTCGTAATCGACGTCCAGCGTCTTGAACCCGAATTCCAGCTTCAGGTCGTCGTCCAGCAGGCTGAGCGTGTCCTTCAGGAAGAACTGCATCGTCTGGCGGGTCGAGGTGTAGTTGCGCTGCAGGTGGACCGGTTCGTTGAGCAGCGGCGCGCCATCGGGATTGCCGCCCTGGACGTTATAGCGGGCCTGGGTGCGGTGGTAGTCGTCGTCCTCAAGCCAGACGCCGGCTTCGACAGTGTTGATCCCGATGCGCCATTCGCCCTTGGCCGTGACGCCCTGGCGGGTGCCGTCGACGCCGGACAGGCCATACTGGATGCCCTTGGGCGCGGTCAGGCCGGCGACGATCAGGCGTTCTGCATTGTGGCTGGTCAGCGATGTCGCATAGGCCTCCGGCGAGACGCCATAGCCGCTCTTGTCCTCGTAATAGGCCGTGGCGGTCAGATCGATCGCCTCGCCCAGCGCGGTCTTCAGGGTCAGGCCGTAGAGGTGGTCCTTCCGCTTGTTGATCGCGAACTTGTAGTACTGGTTATAGGCGGTGTTGGAGTAGGCGACGCCCGCTGTCGTCATCGGCAGCGAGGTCGCTGTCGCAGGCGAGCCAACGGCACCGGATACCGGCACATAGCCCAGATAGGCGAAGTCGCGCCCTTTTCGGCCGAAGATGTCGTTGGCGTTCCCGAAATACTGCGCCTTGGTGATCGACGGCGAGTCGTAGTCGAAATAGTCGTTGTGCACGGTCTGGAACGTCAGGCTGGTCGCCTCGCCCATGTCCCAGCGCAGCTTGGCTTCATAGTGGGTGCGATCGATGGTGCCCGGGCCGCGCCACAGGTCGCCCTCGATCCACGAGCCACTGACATAGCCCGAGAACGGGCCGACCTTGCCGCTCTCCAGCCGCAGGAAAGTGCGCTTAAGGGCGTCGCTGCCGCGCGTGTAGCTGGCCGAGCCGCCGGCTACTTCGCTGGGGGCCTGAGTGAAATAGTCGACGATCGGACCCAGCGACGCATAGCTGGGCAGGGCCACGTCGCCGGCCCCGGCCGAGGCGGTGACCCGCAGCAGGTTCTCGTTGTCGACATAGCGATAGATCGGGCTGCCGCCGAACTGGTCGCTACGGCCCATGGGGATGTCGTCGAGCAGGAAGCCGATCTGCTGGAAGTTGAAGGCCCGCACGGAGACCGAATTGCCGAACTCGTACATGCCCAGGGCGTCATTGGCCTGGACGTTGAAGCCCGGCAGGGACTCCAGCATCTTCAGGCCGGTAACGCCGGCCGGCGCCGAGAGCAGCGCCTCGCGCGTAATGGAAACCGTTGCGGTTGCCTGATCGGTGCCGATGGCGACGCTGGCTTCCGACACCCGCTTGCCGGTGACGACTACCAGATCGACCTCCGTCGACGGCGCGGCCTCCTGGGCCAGCACCGGCGTGGCGACGGCAAGGATCGAGGCCGCAAGAAGCGCCGGTTTGAGGCTTCGCGATCGGGTTTTTGGTTTGATGCTCATGACTATCCCCTCTTTGACCTCATCGCGCGGGGAGGCCCGACGAGATCCTGTTTGGTCCTAGGACTGACGAAGATGAGACGCCGATTTCAGGCGTTGGCCGCTCGCGAATGCCGCAACGCGCGCGAATCCAGGCGCACTGCACGGTGCGACACCGATCCGTCGCCTTGATCGCCCCAATATTAGGCGACCCGGCGCAGGTGGCGGCGGAAGCGGCGGGTGAGGCCACAGCCTGGGCCAGCGAATATCCGATGATGGACGCGGCAGCGTACCAGAGCTGGGACCTCAGGCTCGCAGGCTTAGGGGCTAAAGGCTGATCTCATCGATCTCCTGACGCCTATCGGCGCGCGCCGCGACCTGGCCAATGACGATCAGGACAGGGCCCGAGGGGCGATCATCGAGACGGCGTCGCCGGAACCTCCAGCGCCCAAGGTCGAGGCCAGCGCCAGCGCCAGCGCCCGCGCCCGCGGAGCCAGCCTATGCGCGCCTTCCAAAGCGCCCACCGTCACCTTGTCGCGAAGGGTCACCCACAAGACCTTCGGCCACCAGAGCGGCCCTCGCCGGATCAGGGTCAATAACAAGCACACGCATGAGTCTGGCTGCACGACCGATCAACGCCCTTCAGGAGCCATGTGCGCATCATGGGCTGATGCGCAGACGATCAAATCCTGAGCAGCGCTGTCGCCCGACTTCTCAGATTGTCTGGTGCGGGCGGTCGGGGGTTGCGCCAATGGAGTGAGCCGCTCGCGCGGCATGGGTGTTCGGCGCCGTGGATGAGCCTGAGGTGGCGGCGCCTTGCCCATCCTGCCTGAAGATCAGGGGTCAACCCTGCAGACAGGAGATCCCCGATGAGCTCTGCACCCATGACCCCGCTGCGTCAGCGGATGATCGAAGACATGTCCATCCGCCAGTTCGGCGAGCGGCTGGCCAGGGTGCGCAAGGAGGACCGGCTTCCCGAGGTGCTCAGCCCTGAAGAGGTGGCGCTGCTGCTGCACTGCGCGCCCAGCCTCAAGCACAAGGCCGCCCTCAGCGTCGCCTTTGGTCGCGGCCTGCGGGTCTCGGAGATCACCCACCTGCTGGAACGCAAGACCGACGTGCGGGTGATCCAGGCGCTGCTGGGCCACAAGAAGCTGGACACCACAGCCCGCTACACCCGCGTGGCGATCATGACCCTGTCGCCGGCCGAGTTCATCCGGCGGTTCCTGATCCATGTCCTGCCGTCCGGCTCCCACCGCATCCGCCACTACGGCCTGCTGGCCAAGGGTCCCAACGCCGTGCCCTTGGAGACCCTGCGCGCCCTGATCCTGGAGCGCACGCCGCAACCGGTCGCCGTGCCCGAGCAGGCTCCCAAGCCCAGTGAGCCCAAGGCCGCGCCCGCCCTGGTCTGCCCGTGCGGCGGCGGTCTTCGCATCATCGACGTCATCGGCCGGGGCAGCGCCTGGCGCGCTCGTGCGCTCGCGCCGCTGTGGTGTGACAGCTCATCAGCCAGGCCGCGACGATCGTCCGCGCCCATGCCCGCCATCGCCCCCGACCTTGGCGCAGGGCCTGCTGCGCCTCGCGTCCAGCCGCGCCTCAAGCGCCGTCCAGCCACAGCCAATGTCGGCGCCTCGCACCGCTCGGGGAGCGACATGTTGGACGTTTGGGGCTGTCGAGGGCGACTGCTGAGATCTATTTGGCCGCCGCCAGCACTGCGGCGACACCGCTATCGCCAAAGCCTGACCCGCTCGGCGTACTGACCGCGGCTTCCTCCCCTGAAGGCTTTCGGAAGCCTCAACAATTGCAGACCTTAGGTCGCTCCGGAAAGGCGACATTGGTGCGGTAACCGTTAGCGATGCAGCGTCTGGGTCCGTACTTAGGTGACGGTCGGCAAAGGGGCGCTCTATCCCCTAGAAGGGCTGGACGCTTGGGACCGTGGCAAGCTGCCGAGATGCTATGACCGAAAGGTCAAAGACCCCCGGCGGCGGCCGCGCTGCGCGGAGGAACTCCGCCAAGGCTTGATGGCCAAGATGAGTTGGTCATCCGACCCCGCTGGGCAGCTCGCCTAACGAGGCTAAGTTTGAGCGTATTCGCTCCTATCCAGCGCCTCCAGCCTGGCCTTCGCCGGGTCGAGCAGCAGGTTGACTAGGGCCGCCAGGGCCAGGACGACGGACAGCCCGGTCGCCAGCATGAAGCCATAGATCGGTCCGCCTAGAAGATCGCTGACAGCGCCCATGGCCAACGGCGAGAGCACCGCACTCAGGCAGGTGAAGAACAGGATCACCCCGGCCACCGCCCCGTGCTCGGCCTTGGGAAAGACGCTAATGCCCTTGGAGTTGATTGTCGGATAGACGATCGACATGAACAGGCCCGAGGCCGGCAGCAGGAACACCGCCGCCTCACGTCCGCCGATCAGGGCGCCGACGAAACAGACCAGGATGGCTCCCGCGCAGATCGCCAGCACCAGGGTCCAGCGCATGCGCGAGAGCATCCAGGCGCCCATGAACCGTCCAGCAGCCCGAAGCACGAAGAAGATCGACAGGGCATACAGCGCCATGAAGGCGGCGGGGCCCTGGTATCCAGCCAGTAGGGTCGGCATCCAAACATAGATCGCCGTCTCGACGCCGACATACAGCATCGCCCCCAGGCTGAACGCCAAAGCATAGGGATCGCGGCCGGCCCGCAGCACACTGCGGAAGTCGACGCGAGCCTCGGGCGCGATCTTCGCCCCCGGATAGCGGATGGTCAGGGCGGTCAGCATCAGCAGCAGGCACAGCACACCGGCGATAACGTAGAGCCACTTCCATGACGCGCCCGAGGCCAGCAGATAGGCCACGATGGCCGGGCCAATGATGGCGCCGACGCCGAAAAACCCCTCTACGGTGTTCATTGTGGCGGTGTGGTTGCGGGTCGAGGTCGAGATGTCGCCGATCAGCGCCAGGGCCCCGGTTTTGAACACTCCGATCGCCGCGCCCGAGAGGAACAGCAGCACCAGGAAGGCCACAAACTGGCTGGTCAGCGCAAAAGCCAGGGAGGTGATCGCGAACACCGAGAGGCCCAGGATGATCGTGAACTTGCGTCCCATCTGGTCGGCCAGGAAGCCCAGACCGACACCGCCCAAGGCGATGCCGCCCATGGTGGCGTAATGGAACGAGCCGGCGGCGGTCATGCCAAGGTCGAAGCTCTTGATGATCTGCGGGATGATCACGCCCACCGAGTCGGTGGTCATGGCGAACATCATGAACATCAAATAGGTCAGGCCCTTGATCACGCCGATATTGCCGCTGCGAGCGGCGCCTTCTGGTTCAGACATCGCTTACGCTCCGCGCCGCTTGTTCGGTGATGATCGTACCGGTGCGCGTACGGCGCGCCACCAGCTTGTCCTTGGCCAGTCCGTCCAGCGCGGCCCGGACGGTAATGCGGGACACCCCGCACCCCCGCGCCAGATCACGCTCGGTCGGCAAGCGGTCGCCGGGCCGCAGGCGGCCGTCGCGAATGTTCTGCGCGATCACCTCGCGGAGCGCACGATAGAGCGGGCGCTGCATCTGCGAAGCGGTCGGCAGGGCGATCATGCACCCTGCCCTTTGGCCAGGGCGATCGCGCCCAGCACCCCGGCCCGGTCACCCAGTTCTGGCGCAACCAGATAAGCCTCTAGCGCGGCCCGACCGACCAGGGCCTCGACATAGCCGCCCATCCTCTGACCGAGCGCTGCACGCGCATGGGCCAGCAAGGCCGGGCTGGCGACGCCGCCGCCGATGATAATCCGCCGGGGCGAGGTGGTCAGGGTCAGGCTCATGGCCAGTTGCGCTAGGTAGTCGCCGATCAGAGTCCAGACCGGATCATCAGACGACAGGCTCTCGCCCGGACGGCCGATCCGAGCCGCCAGGGCGGGGCCACTGATCAAGCCCTCCAGGCAGTCGCTGTGGAACGGACAACAGCCGGCGAATGGGTCGAGCGCCGGATCGCGTCGCACCAGCAGGTGGCCGGCCTCCGGATGCATCAGGCCGTGGGCCGGACACCCGTTGACCACCACCCCAACCCCAACGCCAGTGCCGATGGTGACATAGGCGTAGTCTGAAAGACCGCGCGCCGCGCCCCATTGGCCCTCTGCCAGGGCGGAACCGTTGACGTCGGTGTCGAGGGCGACAGGCACGCCAAACGCTTCAAGCAGCGGCCGGGCGATGGCCGCGCCGGTCCAGCCCGGCTTTGGCGTCTTGAGCACCGAGCCCCAGTCGACCGCATCACGGTCCAGGCGCACGGGACCAAAACTAGCGACGCCGATGACCTCGAACTGTCCCCGCTGAGCCTCCAGCACGGCATGGACCGCCGCCAGCGTCTCTGTCGGAGTCGTGGTTGGAATCCGTACCGGTTCCGACAGATCATCCGGCCCCGATCCGAACGCCACCAGCACCTTGGTGCCACCCAACTCAATGCCCGCAAACCGAGCCATCACAGGGCGACCAGCCAAAGCAACCCATGGGCCGGCAAGATGACAGGACCGGCTGCCGGCGGCATGCCCCCCAAGACATCAATCGCGCCGCTTGCGAAGGCCGCCGGCAAATCGACCGTCACCGGCGCACCGGAAAGATTGCCCAGGCACAGGAACAGCTTCGCGCCATCCGTGCGCTCAAAGGCCAGCACGGCGGCCGGCCCCAGATCCAGGGGCCGGGCCGCGCCCGACACCCCATAGCCAGCCAGCGTCCGGGCCTGAGCAGCCAGCCAACGGAAGCGGGCAAATAGCGCGCCCTCCAGCGTCTCGGGATCGCCGCGACGGGCGGCCGCCGCCCAGTCCATAGCCGGGCGGTGCAGCCAGCGGCCATCACCAGCCCGCAAGGGGTCCTCGGCATAGGCGGTGTCATCGGCAAGGCCGATCTCGTCGCCCATATAGATCAGCGGCCAGCCGTCGAGGGCGTGGATAATCCCGTAGAGCAGGGCAAGACGCGCGGGGCCCTCAACCTGTCCGTTGTCGCCAGGGGTAATCCCGGCCAGCGAGGCGGCCATGCCATTGGTCGAGGGTACGCCCCCGGCGGCGGTCTGGAAGGCCCGCCCCTGCGAGAAGCTGTCGCCCTGCCCACCATAGAACAGCGACCATCGGGCAAGATCTTCTCGGGGGGCATAGCTGGCCAGAGCGTTCCAGATAACATCGTCATGGCAGCGCACATAGTTCAACCAAGCCGCGCGCTCGGGCTTGCCGACGGAAGCGCTCAGACAGCGGTGGAAGATCCCGGCGTCGGCATCGGCGAGCGCGCCCCAAAGGGCAGTCATGACGCCATTGTTATAGGCCAGGTCGCAGCCGCCCACGTCGCCACCGAAGAACGGCAGGACGTGCTCCAGGCTCTCGATCGCCTCGGCGACCAAAACGACGCCTGGCGCGATAATCGACAGCGCCGCCCGCCAAGCTTCGACCAAGGCGTAGGCCTGGGGCAGGTTGCGGCAGGTGGTGCCTGCCTGTTTCCAGAGGAACGGCGCGCTGTCCAGGCGAAAGCCCTGCACGCCTTGCGCCGCCAGGAAGACCAGAACTTCAAGCATCTCTGCGAACACGGCAGGGTTGGCGTAGTTCAGGTCCCACTGGAAGGGATAGAAGGTGGTCCAGACATGCCCCCCCATCTCATGGCAGGGCGTGAAGCTGCCCGGCGCAGTGTCGGGGAACACGTCGATCAGTTCTCTGTCGCGGACAGCGGCCTCTTCCGGTGTGAGCACGATGTAGTAGTCACGATAGGCGGGATCGCCGGCCCGGGCGCCCTGCGCCCAGGCATGCTCGCGGGCGGTGTGGTTGCAGACCACGTCCAGGATCAGTCCCATGCCGCGCGAGCGCAGGTCGTCGGCCAGGCCTGCGAGGTCGGCCATATCGCCAAGGCGGGGATCGACCTGGCGATAGTCCTTGACCGCAAAGCCCCCGTCGCTGTCGCCCCTTCGTGGCTCCAGCAGCGGCAGGGGATGCAGCCAGCGCACGCCAAGATCGGTCAGATAGTCGAGATGTCCGCGCACCCCGACCAGATCGCCGGCGAAGCGGTCGACATAAAAGCTGTAGGTGGTCTGGCCGGGTGCGGAGAGCCAGTCAGGCTGGGTTTCACGCTCGGCGTCCAGGGCGCGGAGGGATTCGGGACGCGCTTGAGCGGCTTCCAGAACAGAAGTCTTCAGCTTACGGATGAACCCGCTCCAGCGCGGATCCTTGCCATAAACCTCAGCCAGCTTGACCTCTATCGTCTGCCAGTGGGTGGCGAAGCGACGGTCGATGGCCTGGGCATGCGCCAGATTGCCGGACAGCCCGGACGCTAATGGTGACGACATAAACCACTCACTTGGCAAAAAAACCGCCGGACGCCACAAGCGCGTCCGGCGGGTTCGCAGGGAGACTAGAAGGCGTAGCGAAGCGTCGCCGTGACGGTCCGGCCGTTGATCGACCGGGCGCGGATGGCGTTGACGACCCCAGCGGTGATCGAACCCTCCTCGGCTTCGGTCAGGCCCACCTTGTCGAACAGGTTGTTGGCGTTGACCGACAGGGCCAGACCTTCGGAGACCCTGTACTCGGCGAAGGCGTTGACCTGGGCATAGGCCGGGAAGACCAGCTGGTTGTCGTCCTGGGCGTAGGCCTTGGCCGTGCCGATGACGCTGGCGCCGACCGTGACCTTGTCCCAGGCATAGGTCGGGGCGACCTGATAGATCCACTTGGCCTGGCGGCGCGGGGTGTTGCCCACGGCCGCCGGGTTCAGGGCATCCTTGTCGATGGTGGCGTCGGTATAGGTGGCGCCGCCGGTCACCGAGAAACCACCGGTTCGGTAGCTGGCTTCCAGTTCGATACCCTTGGCCAGATAGGTCCGGTCAAAGAACTTCTGGGTGGTGGCCTCGAAGTTCTGCTCCTCGGTCTTGGCCCAGAAGGCGGTGGCGAACAGGCCAAAGCCGTCGCGGCGATACTTCACGCCGGCTTCCATCTGGTCGACCATGTCGACGGCGTCGGCCTTGGCCACTGAACCGTCTGCCGCGACCTTGCCAAACAGCAGGCGGTCGGCATTGGCCCGGCCACCCCGGCTGGCCCGGCCAAAGGCGGCCAGGTCGGGATTGAACTGGTAGTTCGCACCCACCGACCACGAGGTGTAGTTCCACTCGTAATTCACCGGCGAGGCGTTCGCGTTGTCGATTACAGACACGCTCACTTCGGTCGGCTGGATCACGCCGTCGCCATTGACGTCGAAATTTGCCGCCTGTCTGGCGCCCGCGTAGCGGCCTTGCGCCTTGCCGCTATCATGGCGGAGGCTGGCGTCGAGGGTCAGAGCGCCGACCTTGGTTCCCAGGCTCAGATACGGCGCATCGATGTCGTAGGTGACGTCGTAGCGACGGGTGCAACAATTGCCCCAGAACGGCACGCCATAGGCTACCAGACCGCCCTGGGTCACCAGCGACCCGGCGCCGTTATAGACGTTCAGCAGGGCGGCGTTGTCGCCCTTCACTTCCATCAGGAAGGTGTTCCAAAGCCAGTCCATGGCGATGGTCTGGCTGGACTTGTAATAGCCCACCGTCACGTCGATGGGCGACAGCCCGGCGACGTCGAAGCTGCGCGAGAGCTTCAGGTCGTTCATGGCGTTGCCGAAATCGTTGATCTCGACGTCGAACATGTGGATCCGCATGGCCAGGCCGTTGCCATTAAGGCCGGCGGGCGCGGTGATGGACTGACCGCCCTTGGGACCGTTGGCGTAGCGCAGGGTCGCGCCGGTTCCGCCGATGGAGGTCGCCAGGCTGGAGGCAGAAGCCACTTCCGCCGGGAAGGGCGAGACAAAACGACCCGAGGTCTTGGCGACCTTGAAGCGGTTCTCCAAGGTCCAGCCGCCGGCGATGTCGAACTTGGCTTCCGCGCCGAACTGCAGGCTGTCGGGATGCATGCCGTCGGAGACCTTGCTGGTCCGGCGATTGCCGTCGCCATCCAGACCAGGATTGGCCGACAGATAGACCGACTGGATGTCGTCATGGCCGATGTCGAAGCCGGAGAACGAGCCGATGCCGGGGTCGCCGTTCGAGCCGGTGGCCCGAACCGGCATGGGCAGATAGCCCACCGCGCGGTCGTTCAGATACTTCACGTGCAGGCGCACATAGCCGTTGTCGAAATCCTTGGTCAGGTTGGCCTTGATCTGGCCGCCCTTCTCCGAGGTGTAGCCAGACTGCCGCGCGCCCTCGCCCTGGCGATAGAAGCCGCCCAGGTGGAAGCGCATCGTGTCACTGATCGGGCCGCCATAGTCGAGATCGACGCGAGTGTGGTCATAGCCCAGGCCCTTGGTCAGGGCCACGGCGCCGCCTTCGCTCTCGCCGGTCTTGCTGATGAAATTGATCACGCCGCCGGGCGAGTTCGAGGCGAAGGTCGAGGACGAGCCACCGCGCACTGACTCGATGCGGCTGACATTGGCGTCGGCGCGCAGGAAGATGTCGGCGTTGCCGAAGGCGATGTCGCCAAACTCCATAACCGGCAGGCCGTCTTCCTGCAGCTGCAGGAACTTGGCGCCGCCCGAGGCGACCGGCAGACCGCGTACAGCGATGTTGGCGTTGCCCTCGCCGCCGGTCGATTCCGAGCGGATGCCCGGCAGGCCGCGGAAGATCTCGGCGGTTGATCGAGGGGCCTGGGCCGAAATCTGCTCAGCGGATAGCGAGCTGACCGAGATCGATGAGGTCATCTTGGTGACGCCGGCGCGCGAGGCGGTCACAACCACCCCGTCCAGAGCCAAGACGTCCTGCTTGTTATCGACGGTCTGCGCCAGGGCCAGGGTCGGCGCCACGATCAGCGCCGCCGCGCCCGTCAAAAGAAGAGTTCTGCGCCCGTACATTTCATCCTCCCAAATGATACGCCCATTGGCAGGGCGCTTGAGCGTGATCCTGACCGCTACGCAATCGATTGCAAGATGAAAATCAGCGGATGTCGCAATTCGCAATCGATTGCGATATTTTCGATACAGAGCCCTGTAAAGCTCTAGGTACCGCGCCTCACCAGTTCGGGCGTCATGAACAGGGATCCGGTGTCTTCTCCGGCGATCCGGCGAAAGACCATGTCGACCATCGCCTTGGCTCCCGCCGCGAGATCCTGGCGAATTGTGCTCAGCGGCGGCGCGCTGTAGCGGGCCAGCGCGATGTCGTCGAAGCCGACAACCGAAACGTCCTCCGGCACGCTTCGACCTGCCTTCGTCAGGGCCTGGATGGCGGTGACGGCAATGAGATCGGAGGCGGCGAACAGTGCGTCAAAGACGATGTTGCTCTCGATCAAGGCCTCGACAGCGGCCTGCGCGGTGTCGAGCATAAAGTGGGTCGGCACCAGAAGCTCAGGCGATGGAGGCAGGTCCGCCTCGGCCAGAGCCGCTAGATAGCCTTCCCGACGAAGTCCCACCTCCGGCGCATCGGGCATGCCCAGAAACGCAATCCTCCGCCGCCCCTTGCCGATCAGGTGCTGAACCGCCAAACGCGCGCCAAGCCGGTTATCGACACCCACCGTGCAATAGAGCCGGTCGGGAAGATCCCCGCCCCATACCACCATGGGGCGATAGGTTGCGGCCATGGCGTTAAGTACGGCGTGCTGGTCACTCTGACCGATGATCAGAACGCCATCGCAGCGCTTGGACTGCACAATCCTGTCGAGCCACCCGACCGTCGGCTCGGACACCTTGCTCAGAAGCACCTCAAAGCCGCGCAAGGTGATCTCGTCAGCCAGTCGGCTCACCATCTCCTGGAAGAAGGGATCTGTGATCTGCTGTTTCGACTCGTGCCCCAGAGGGATCACGATCCCGATGGTTTGGGTCCGTTGAAGACGAAGCCCCCGCGCCTGCTGATCAACCACATAGCCCTTTGCTCTGGCGAGCGTGGCTATCCGGTCGCGCAGTTCCTGAGGAATGACCGGGTTGTTGGCTAGCGCCCGTGAGACGGTGGCCGTTGAAACCCCGGCCAACCGCGCAATGTCGGCCATCCTAACGCGTTTAGTGTCTTTATACGGGTCCGATATCATCGCCTCAGAATAGAGACGCTCGAGACATTGTTCACGTGGAAAGCCACCTGCAGGACGATGTATCTTTGCAATTGGCGGCCTAGTGGGGGCCCTCCGAGGCCGGCGTCGGACCCACCCGGATGATCTGACGGGCCTCGTCGCGCCTGTGAGGCTGACCTTCCCAAGGTACGAGAAGAGTCAGGTTTTCGCGTTGCCGGAAACTGGGGCGCCCTCAACCTCATCACTGCCGGAAAGCGGACGTTCCCAAGGTCGCCTAAGAGTCGCGGTGCGACCTCTTGGTGCGATAGGTCTGACTCTGTTGGGCATGCGCCAGGCGCCTACGACATCGCGCTCACGGACCTTAGGCCTCGGATTGTAAAAGCCATTTCCGTCTTGAGCTGAAGGCAGCGTTTAATTGCCGCCCCCAATGCGGACGTTAATTTCGAAGACGCACTTCGCCACAAATCAATTGAATGTCAGCCATTCTCCAATACTCGCCACGCTTACGTCTGCGAGCAAAAGTTGACTACCCTTCCCCAGGTCGATCATCGCTCCTTCGCCAGTCTCGCTGAGCGTGAAGGCCTGCCCCCAGTCTAGCAGCACCTTGTCACCCTCAGCGCTGGAGAAGTCGGCGACTTTGTCCAAGCCCGCACCGCTCAAAAAATAGAACTTGTCCGCTCCGGCCCCACCTCGAATTTTGTCGCTCTCATGGGTGTCTTCGAGGATATCCGACAATTCCGTGCCGATGCTCGGCATAGACGGGGCCTCAACTCAAACCGCGTGTTGCTGTTGTCAGTCTAACCCAACCTGTCTCCACTTGGCGCAGGTTGGGCAGGCGCGGCCGGGCCTCGAGCCATGAGGGATTGCCACTCAGCCAGGGCGGCTGAGCGTAGGGCCTTGTAGGTTTCCCGGCTGATGAGGTGGCGCGCCGGGTTGAAGTGGCGGGATGGGTTTCTCATCCCGGCAGGCTTCCGGCCAGGGGCGGCGTCCGCAACTTGCTCTGACAGGCTCACGCATTTGCGCCCAGGCTATGGCCTGATGAAGGCTGCGGCTACCGGGAGAGCGAAGCCACCTTGCCTGGATCGTAGTGAAAGCTTGAAAAGGGTCCAACCGGCCACTCGGCGAGGGACCATATCCCGACAACCATGAGGCCGAGAACCAGATATGCGGCCGAAAAGGGCGCGAGGTTCCGAAGGGCGTCGGCGAGGCTGAACCCAGACCGCCAGCGCCGGCAGTAAAGCACCACGAGGTAGATCCAGGGCTGCAGCGGCGAAACTATATTCAGGGCGCCATCGCCGATCCGGAAAGCCGCCGTCGACATATCTGGCGATATGCCGAGCAACATCAGCATCGGAACGATGATCGGCGCCAGAACGGCCCATTTCGCCGTTGCTGAGCCGACAAGGAGGTCAAGGGCGGCGGTGACGAGCACAATCGTCATCAGGATCAAGGGGGGCGCCAGTTGCGCGTCCGCCAGGGTGCGCGCGCCGGACAGCATCAGGACCGTGTCCATTCTGGATGCGTGCAGCACTGACAGGAACAGGGCGATAAGGATTGCGAACAGGATGAAGGGCGCCAGGCGCGTCAGGCCGTCAACCACCGCGGCGTGAACGGCCACGGGACTGGCAAGCGTCCCGGTCACAGCGCCATAGGACCAGCCGGCGCTCAGCAAGACCAGTGTCAGACAGGCCGGCATGGCGCGGAAATATGGAGCAAGAACGGCTCTCAAATCGTGGGCGCCATCGGGTGCGGATGCGCCCCAGCGGATAACCGCTATGAAGACGAGCGCCGCTGCCAGCGCCGCGAGGCCGGCCCAGATCATGGCCATGCGTTCCGCCGGCTTCAGGCTTGCCTGCAGTTCAATGGCTTCGGGACGAGCTTCGGCGGTTGACGGGGTGCGCGGGAACCAGCGGGGCTCGAGCCAGCGGTCAGCAATCGCCCAGGTGGCCCCGGCATAGAGCCCGGCCACGGCGAGCAGAATGAACCAGTTGCCGAACAGGGCATACCGCCAGTCGGGCGCAAGGCTGCGGGCCGCATCTTCGGTCAGCTGGAGCAGAATGATGTCGGGTATGCCAGGACCTAGACTTGCGGCGAAGCCCCCCGAAAAGGCGGCGAAAGCAATCAATATGCCCAGGACGGGATCACGACCGCGGGCCGCGAAAACAGCGCCAGACAAGGGCAGGTAAACAAGTAAGAGAGCATCGGAAATCTGATGGAACAGGTACCCCGTCAGGATGACAACGGGCGTGAGCAGCGCTGCGGGCATCAGTGACAGGCTGCCGCGAACGAGGGCGGCAAAGAGCCCGGACCGATCGGCCACGGCGGTGCCCAGCGCCAGCAGCAGAAAGATCCCGAGGGGGGGAAAAGCGGTTACCGTTGCCGGCGCCTGGGTCAAAAGGTGCGCGAGCGTTTTGGCCGACAGGATGTCAACCGTGATCAGGTCACCCGATATCGGGTCGACGGCGCTCAGGCCCGTCAGCAAGGCGACCATCGCAGACACCGCGGCCAGCGCCACAAGGCCCAGCAGCGCCGTCCGCAACCGGCCGGGGGTCCAAGCGCGCTTGATCATCGGAATGCCCGGCGACGCCGTCCGCCAGGCCCAGTCCGGCTGGCGGAGATCAAGAGGATTCTCCGCAGATTACCAAGGCTCGCCCAGCAGACCTCAAGATCAATAGCCTAGCTAGCGCCATGATTTTCGAGTCTCCGAGACCGGGGTCTCTGGATAGATGTCTGAAAAAACCATCGTTATGCAGGGTGAGCAAACATGGATCGATCTTGCACGCCGCTATAGCGGCCTTCGCTATCCCCGTACACGTCCAGACATAACGATTAAATTACCCGAAATGAGTAATAACTGCGAAAACAACAATCTTTAGCTGTGCTGCGGTGGATTGTTGAACATTATCACTCGGCCTTCGGGCGCAGGATTCGCGGCGCGCGCGCATGCCTTGCGGGGCCATCCAGGCAGAGTGTTGCGGTCAGGCGCCAGCCATGCTCAGACAAAAGCATCAGGGTGCAGCGAAAAGGCTGTGGCTGGCGCTGTAAATTCGGATGGTCTGTTTTGGAAAATAGCGTGAAAAAAAGTCTGGAAGAATATCCTAGCGCTCACATGCTTGGCTTCCTGTTTTCCCAGAACGTCGACTACCTGATGAGTATTATGTCGGTGTATTTGGAGCTGTTTGACGGCGACGCGACAACCATGCTGATATTTTTTACAATGGCGAGGACATCTGTCGACCATCTCAATCGCCAGAATGTCCCGCGTGCGGAGGCCGCAGACGGTGTCTTCCCCGATACCCTGCGCCGACCGGTAGCCGCCCTGAGCATCGCCAACTATCTGGGCCTGCCCTACGAAACCACTCGTCGACACGTCATGAAGCTGGTCGCGAAAGGCTATTGTCACCGCCAGGGATCAAGAGAGTTCCTGATCTCCTCCGAGACGCTTTCGCGTCCTGAATTTGCCGATCTGGCCAAGCAATCCTTTGCGCTGACCAAGACGTACCTCGAGACGATCCGCCCCTACGTCGCGACCTGACGCGCTGATTGCCGCCGCACGGCCGGGCGAACAGCACCGCTTGTCAGACGCGTCGGACGGGAAGGGCTGGCGGCTCCGTCAGGTGTATGATGGCCCGCCTACGCCGTAGCGCGCCCGCGCCGCCACGGGAGGCTGGTGGGGCCGCCCTTCACCCAGACCGCTGCGCGGCAGCCACTGCCGACCAGCGTCCCAGTTGGGATTGGTCAGGGGCATGCCAAAGTACCAGCCTTGGCCGTACTCGATCCCGACCTCGGCCAGTAGCGCGGCACTCAGGGGCGTTTCGACCATTTCGGCCACGGTTTCCGCCCCCAGGGCCTTGCACAGACCAGCCAGGTGCTTGAGCAGAATATAATTGCGGCTCCCGCGCTCAAGGTCGCGCACGAAGCGACCGTCGAATTTGACGATGTCGACCTCAAGCGCACTCAGATATTCCAGCGATGCGGAGCCTGCGCCGAAATCATCGATACAGACGCGAAAGCCAGCGTCCCGAAGACCTTTCAGGGTCGCGGCAGCCTCTTCAAGACAAAGCACGGCCGCGGTTTCGGTCAGCTCGATAAGCAAGCGCCTACGCAGGGAAGGGTCGCCCGACGTGGCCTTGAGGAAGGGCGACAGGAAGCGCTCGTCGAGCAAGGAGGCGCCGCTGACATTCACCGCAATGCTCACATGCGGGTGGGCTGCGAGGTGACGACAGGCGCAGCGCACCACCGCCAGGTCGAAGTCGACGATCATGTCCAGTTCTTCGGCCATCCGGATGGTGTCCGCCGGGCTGACATCGGCGTCGAAGCGCGCCAAGGCTTCAAAGTGGTGCAGCACGCCGCCGCCGAGGGTGACGATGGGCTGAAACGCCAACTGAAACGTGTCGTTGGCGAGCCGCGTCCTGAAGCGGGCGGCATCCTGCACCACACGGTTCAAGGTCGCTTCGAAGCCACGGACCGAGGCGTCGGCGCCCTCGGCGATATAGCAGTCCAGGGCGTAGCGCATGGCCTTCAAGGCCTGGGCAGGGTTCTCGAGGTCGACGTTAAGGTCGGTAATGGCCGGCTTGATGCCGGTGACAGCCTCGAGCTGCTCGGCGACAGGCCCAGGCGCGACCGAGGCGTCACGGAATATGGCGAAACGGCCTTCGGCGACTTCGGAGGCGCCTCCAGCGATCGCCTGAGCTTGCAGCACCCGGCCGACGATTTTGCGTCGGAGATTGGCCATGTCTGTCGGCAAGGCCGCCATGGCCTCGCCGTAACCCTCCAGTTCGACAAGATCCAGCCTGAGTGGCAGGCCGTCCTTTCGGGCCTGCCGCATCAGGTCAGATGCGATCGCGCAAAACCCGGCCCGGTCCGCAAGTTGGTCCGAGGCTGCGCCACCGCCGGCGCCGGCGTCGACGGCGGTGGCGCTCCGAGCGCAGGATAGATTCGCTCCGCGCTGCGGCAGGCGAAAGACCGAAAGGCTGGCCGTGCGCGCTGGCCGAGAGCCGGGCGCAGATCTCAGCCTTACCCGGAAGGGCCCCTGACGCTCTCCGGGCGAGACGGTTGGGCCAATCGCCGCCATCATCGCCGCGTCCTGGTCGTCGAGCACGGCATTCCATCCGCAGCCGACCAGGGCATCATCATCGAAGCCCGTCAGATGTTCAGCGGCTCCCAAGGCGAACAGAATGCTGCCAGCACGGCTGATTTCGAAGACCAGGTCGGCCCCGGCAACCGCTAGGCCGACGAGACGCACACTCTGCTGGGCAAGATCAGATCCAGGCATTGGTCTTCCCATGCAGGCTAGAGGACAGCCCCTCCTCGAAATCAATGAAAATATCCGTCAGTTCGGATGCCTTCACTTTCGAAAGATTGGAACTTATAGACCAGTACGTCCAGTAACTGACAACATGCTGTATTGCGCCGATCTCCTCGCCAATATCCATAAATATATCGGGTGCAGAGATCAGAAATCGACGAAAGGCGGCTGACTGGCCCTCGTTGACGAGCACGCCATAGGCGTCATCGTATCGTCGGATGACATTCCGAATGCGTGCAAGCGACGTGCGAATGGCGCCTTCGATGCGCAATTTCGCCTCGGCGATATAGGCGTCACCGGCCGCGTCTCGCCGCCCCAGAGGCGCGATCGCCTTGATCTCCCTGAGAACAGAGCCCAGTCTTGGATAGGTGTCGTGCAACACCCACTTGTAGTAAAGAAGGCCTCTCCAACAAAATATGCCGTCCTGATATTCTTTTTCGCTAAGTCGAAGAAGCTTTTTTAGAGGCTCAAAACTCTTGTCAGGGCTCGACGATAGCAATTTCTCTGCTAGTCGGTCTGCGGAGTTGACGACCCCCGTGGCCTCATCGCCGCCACCGGTCATGCGCACGAGGCCCGCCAACTGCTGACTGACATAGCTGTGCATTTTCCCGACGTCGGCGTCTGAAATGCAGAAGTAGTCCCGCGAAGGCTCAATACCGCTTCTACGAAGGTGCTCTCGCAGCAGAAAAGGATCCAGCGAAGGCAATTCATCGATCAGATCAAGAACCTTGCGATCTGATCTACCGAATTTGACGTCATCGCCGAACATGTCCTCCGAAACAGCATCGAAATTCTTCTGTCCGACAAACAGGCAATGAGCGCCAAAGCGAAAATCATTGATGTCGAAAGGAACTAGAATCTTTGTTGCATTGAATCGCGGCTCTTCAAAAATATCGGCTTCGTGCGGACGAACCCGATGTTTTATAATGACCGAGCTCTCCAATATCCTATTGCGAAACAGGCGAGATCTATCGTTGGCGATCAAGCCGGATCGGTTTCGACTGATCCTGGCCAGATTCAAAATCCGTGTTGTCGAAGCGGTTTTCTGAATGTGTGTCAGTCGCCTGACTGTTCTGTCTCTTTCCACACGACGACCCCCAAAAACTGAGGTTATCGACTAGTTGGACTAGCGTTACCGCAAGGCTTACAAAACAGACTAGCAACGCCATATTGCCCATCCCAACCCATGTATTGTATCCACAATGAGTAATATGAGCTATTTGCTCCGGGTTATCGTTTCGCGAGTTAACAAAAGGTGAATTGCCAAGAAATTGAGGAACGAAAGCTTAAACGATCGAGCCTGCAGGCTGGCCTTTACTCAAAATAGGTAGAAAACTAGTTGAGAAAGGTGCGGCCGGCGACTAACCCCTTAAGCAGGCCGCCATGGGGGCTGCACAATGGAGATGGGGCGCGATTAGCCTCGAATGCTATCGAGAGGGGGTTTCTGATGTCGATACCGCTTCAAGCCGGTGCGGTTATTGACTGGAGCGGCAATGCCGCAGCCAGGCGCGCGATTGCCGTTACCGAGGTCAATGCCAAGGTTACTGCGCCATCGACGGCGCCGGACGGCAAGTCTTTGGCACATGCCGGCGGCCAGAACCAAAGGCTGGTGATTGAACAGGATAAGCCGACCGGTTCCTTCGTCTACAAAACTGTTGATCGGCTCAATGGGGACGTTCTGTTTCAGTATCCTTCCGATGAACTTCTCCGGCTCAGAAACAACCCCGCCTACGTTTCTGGAGCGTTGTTTTCTAAAAGCGCATAGAGCATCTCACCTTCCGGCCGAACCCGTCACGAGCGACGCCTGGGGTCTGGCGCGTATCTCCCTTTAGCCATCGAGACCCAGGCGCTGCGGCAACCATCGCGCGCCCATGACCTGCGACGGCACTGGCCCGCTGGCATCGCGGGGCGAGCGTTGTTGGCCGTATGCTCTTCCGGGGCTCTGCCTAGGCGGCTCAAGGGCCGGCCGTCATCGGGGTCATCCTTATGACCTTCTCCAGTCTGGATATGCCCTTTGGATAACGACCGGTCGATTAGACGACTGACGAATCTTTCCAGGACCTCATCGACGGCGCGCGTTTTGAATCTGTACGACGTGCATCGGCGACATTGTGCCGTACCCGCCTTCGAAAAGGCGCCGTTGTTCAAAAATCGAGTTCTGAACCGGGCGATTATTCTTAAGCACAAGCTGAGGGGTAATGAGCTTGAGATGTTTGACTCGCACGTTGGGTCGGCGACAAAAGTTCTTTTGCCCATCGACGCCGCCGACCTCCGAGCCGGGGCGCACTTTTTCTTCGTTGGCCAAAAAGATTTCGAGGCGGTGACCGAGGAAGCCTTTGGCGCCGATCTGCGGCCGGGCGCTCGCGACCGGAACGTTCTGGACCAGATTGACCAGCTACCGTCCCTCGACCCGTTCCTGCTGCGGGAATATCTCCGGCGCTCCGGAATCGAGCCGGCGCGGGAATATTTCAACATCTCCGACGCAGACGTCCTGAACATGCAGAAATTTGTCCAGATGGACATTCAGGCCCTGTCGACCCTGTCGGGCGGCGACCAGCCCGGCATGCCCTCCGGCAGGCTTGTGGACAAGCTGCTCTCGCCGCGTCCTGAGGTCGACTTTGGCCCTCTGCGCGAGGTTCTGAGACTTGAGGACAAGCAATTCCTGGACGGGATTTTCGCCTGGCGGGGATTTCTCTACTACAAGTGGGTGCTGAGCGACGTGATGCCGCGCGTTGATCAGACAATCAAGAGCATGGTGTCGGTCACGCCTCGCGGCGTCCGCGACGCCGAGAGTGCTGCCTATATCCCGCTCGCGCGAGCGCGGATTGTGGCCGCAGTCCGCGAGCGCATCCGCGCCGTGCAAGCCACGCTGAGTACGTATGACCGGGCCTTTCACGCCCTGACCGACGATGGAAAACCCGGGACGTTCCGCGATTTCCTGATCGAATCGCCCCACCTGTTCATGTCGCTTGGCCAGCGTCTGGGCGCGCTCCAGCACATTGTCAGCTTCTGGTCCTACCGCTTTCCCCGGTCCAAGCCGGTGGCGGTGGGCTACGTTGATCTGATGGATATCCTTATGGACTTTGAAGACGGCATCGCGCTTGAGGGGCTTGAGGACGACGCTCCAATGATGCAGCGCGCGGTTGGCTAGAGCATTTTTCGACCTGATTGGATCGTCAGGAAGTGAACGAATCCGTTCCGCCGGGGTGGTGTGCGCTGTTTGAGGGGAAGCCCCCTGTCTGAAAGGCTTTGGAGTCGAGCCCCCCCTTCTGACTGGAGCACTCCAGAGCGTGCTGTAGCCTAACCCCAACCTGTCTCCACCTGGCGCAGTTCGGGCAGACACGGCCGGGCCTCAGGCCATGAGGGATTGCCACTCAGCCAAGGCGGCTGAGCGTTGGGCCTTGTGAGTTTCCCGGCTGATGAGGTGTCGCTCATGACCTCCCCCCGAGAAAGCGGAGGGAAGTGAGTGAATTCAATCACTTAACCTCTACCGGATAGATCCAGCTGATCCGCTAGAACTTTCCTCTAAGTCCTTGAAAAGACTATGGTGCGGGCGGTCGGGGTCGAACCGACACTCCTTTCGGAACCGGATTTTGAGTCCGGCGCGTCTACCAGTTTCACCACGCCCGCAGACTTCGCTCTTCGCGAAGGGCCGTCTCTCTAGCAGGCGGCGGACACGAATTCCAGTGGCGAGGGGGCGGGTCTAGAGTCGTTGCGCACAGGAGATTCGCATGATGCCCCGCCCCGCCCCCCGCAACCTGATCACGGACGTTCCCGGACTGACCGTGGGGTGCGCGCAGGATGAGGCCGTGCGCAGCGGCGTTACGGTGGTGCTGTGTCCAGAAGGCTGGAGCGCGGCCGTCGATGTGCGCGGCGGCGGCCCCGGGGTGCGCGAGACCGAGACGCTGGCACCCGAAAACAGCTTCAGCCGAGCGCACGCCATCTGCCTGTCGGGCGGGTCGGTTTTCGGTCTTGGCGCGGCCGATGGGGTCGCCAGCATTCTTTCGTCCCGCGACGTAGGCGTTCGTCTCGCTGCGGGCTCGCTAGCCATTCCCATCGTTCCCGGCGCGGTATTGCACGACCTCGCCAACGGCGGCGACAAGAGCTGGGGACTGGACCCGCCCTATCGCGCTCTCGGGATGGCGGCGGTCGCCGCTGCCGGCCAGAGCTTCGAGCTTGGCGCCGTCGGCGCCGGACGCGGCGCGAAGGCGGGCCTCGTCAAGGGCGGACTGGGCTCGGCGTCGATCGATCTGGGCGGCGGCGTGATTGTCGGCGCCCTGGTCGCGGCCAATCCCGTCGGCTCGGTCTACATGCCGGATGGAGAAACCTTCTGGGCCTGGCCCTTCGAGATCGACGGCGAGTACGGCGGGCGCATTCCGACGGGCGCCGTTTCGGCGACCGAGCCCCTCCCCGACGCGTCGAAGCTCGGCGCGACGGGACGTTTACGGACGGGCGCGAACACCACCCTGGCCGTCATCGCGGTTACGGCCGACCTTTCGACCGCCGAAGCCAAGCGGGTCGCCATGATGGCGCACGATGGCATGGGTCGCGCTGTGCGGCCGGCCCATACCGCTTTCGACGGCGACGTGGTTTTCGCCCTGGCCTCAGGCGCGGTGTGTCTGGGTTCTGATCCAGCCATACGGCCGGTCGAGGTCTCGCGCCTGGGATCCGCAGCGGCCGACTGCCTGGCCCGCGCCATCGCTCGCGCGGTCTACGAAGCTCGCGACTTCAGGGAATCATAGTCTCGCCGCCCGCCAACTGCGTGGCGGTGACTTCGAGACGCCCCAGCAGCCGCTTCAGCATCACGACCTCGCTGGGCGCCAGGCCAGACAGCAACGCCGCCTCATAGGCCAGGGCCATGGGCGCGATCTCGGCGAACAGGCGTCGTCCGGCGGCCGTCAACTCAAGTCGGTGCGAACGGCGGTCGGCCCGGACGGTGGTCCGGTTCACCAGCCTGCGCTCAACAAGGTCCTGAGCCGCACGACTGACCCGGACCTTGTCCATGGCCGTGCGGGTCACAGCGGCGTGCGGGGTCAACCCGCCCTCGGCCAGCACCGACATCAGCCGCCACTGCGGAATGGTCAGGCCAAACCGGTCTTCATAGGCGCGCGCGATCAGCCGGCTGACAGCCGCAGCGGCCGTCACCAGTCGATATGGGACGTAGTCGGCGAGACTCAGCGCCTCTTCAGGCGTCTCAGGGGTCGCCGTCGTCAGGGGAGAGACCGTTGCGGTCATGGCCCGTTCCTTTCGTCCTCCCGGGCGTGGTCGCGGGTTGTAGGACGACCTTTCGCCAATTCTTGCATCGTCACGTCAACCGATCCGGGATCAGTTTCGATCCGCGCCCGATTGATGTGGCGCTTTGAGCCGTATCGCCTCAATCGTCCAGCCACGACTTCGAGAGAAATCCCCGATTTCGCGCGTCGGTTGTGCAGCCAGGGCGCCCCACGCACGCCTCATGGGCGCCGATGGCCTGCTAGTGGTGCGAAGACGCTTTAAGCTTGAGCGCCTTCAAGTCGGGAAAGGGCGCGGTGCTGGTCAGCACGGCCTGGCAGCGCTCCAGTTCCCGCACACAGTCGCCCCGGCTCCAGAAGTCCGAAAACTCGACCACCGCCATCCGGACCTGTTTGGAAAAGTCCTTGTGATCAAGAACCTTGGCTTCCGGATGCTCTGCATGGTGGTCGTCAGCGGGTTTGACGGGATTGGCGATGACGACCGTCTGCCCGCCGAAGCGCGGACCAAGGATCGTGACATTCGGCGCGGCGGCCTCGACCACCGCCACCACGCAACGATCGCACTGGCAGCTAGGGTCGTGCCCGCCGTGGCCAACGGGCCCGCCGTGACCTCCGGCGCCGTGGCCGCCATGCTCAGCGGCCCCATGACCGTGGCCATGACCATGCCCGCCGCCATGGCCGTGCGCATCCTTGCCGCCCTTGTCCTTTTCCTCGACCGGCTCGCCCTTGAGGGCCTCGGTCAAACCCTTCATCGCCTTGGCGCAAGGGCCGCCGAACTGGATGACGGGCCCGATCCGCCGCTGCACTTCCTCGACCAGTTCCTGGGTCTTCGACACCAGCTCGCCCGAGGGCGCGCTGGTTGCGGCCACACATTTGGCCTTGATAGCCTCATGGATGGTCTTGGTGACATCGCCATAGCTCGCGCTGTTGTCCTTGCGGCCCAGCATGCGGCCGGCGGCAAAGGCCAAGCCTGCGATCACCAGGGCCGCCAGAACCAGACCCATCAGCAGGGTCGGATCGAAGATCGGGATGGGCTGATCGACCGGAAACTCTGACTGGTACACCAAACCCTCCCCACACTGCGCGCCGGCATGATGGCGCGACCTATGGTTAACGCAACCCAAGACCACTTGCACGGCGAAGGTTGTCACTCTTTGCGGGAAATCACGCCCCGGGCTCTCGCGCCCTGATCGTATCGCGACGCACCGCCATAGACAGCGACCTCGCAAAGAATGTCGCCACCCTCACCGGCGGCCCAGAGATAGTTTCGCTCGACCTCAACGTCGCGCCCCCCCGGCGAGATGCCTTCGAAGGTGTCGCCCCAGGGAATCACCCTGGACAGGTCCCGCCAGGTCAGGGTCATGCCGCGCGACAGCTCGTCAGCCGCCATGGCTTCAAGATCGGGATCGCTCATCGACAGGCGCTCCTGGCTTCAGTTTTCGTGAACGATGGTGAGCTTTGAGCGTCGCCTCGACAACCGTCGGAGCGCAGGATAGGTCGCGGACGAACGCAGGAGACGATCATGGGCATTCCCAAGGGCAAGCGCGACTTTCGCGACGAAGACCGGCTCGATCCCCGCGAGCGCCACCAGCTCGAATACTGGATGAAGCGCTGGGGTGTGACCAAGGACCAGATGATCGCCGCTCATCGCAAGGTGGGCAACTCGATCAAGGACATCGGCGCGGAACTGGGGAAAAAGCGCTAACGCTTGTCGCGCTGAAAGGCCTTGGCCTCGGCGGCCAGGGACGAGGTGGTGTGGGCGGTCTCTTCCGGCTCGGGGAAGAACGGCAGACTGCCGGCGACACCGCGCAGGGCCAGCCATAGCGGATGACTGAAGTGGCCCAGGATGCGCAATGGCCGGCGCTTGTCGTCGGTGACGTCCCAGCCTTCCAGCTCGAACTGGTCGGCCTGTTCGCGCATCGACTTGATGTCGATGCCGTCCCAGCCTTCCGGGTCGGGAATGACGGCGGCCTCGTCAGCTGTCAGGCCGAAGGTGTCGCGCGCCAGCTGATCGATCTCGGGAAACTCGGCACGCGCCTGAGGTTCGGCGAAGGCCGGCTTCATCAGGGCCCTGTGCTCCAGCTCCGCAAAGCCCGGCAGCTCGATCAGTCGGCGCAACGACATGGTCAGGCTTCGGTTTCGGCGGTGTCGCGGAAGTAAGGCACCACTTCGCCCTGCAGCTTGATGGTCATGGGGTTGCCCTTGCGATCCATCGTCTTGCCGGCCGTCACGCGCACCCAGCCTTCGCTGACGCAGTATTCGTCGACATTGGTCTTCTCGACACCCTTGAAGCGGATGCCCACGCCGCGCTCAAGAAGCTCGGCGTTGTGGAACGGGCTGTCGGGATTGGTGGCCAGGCGGTCGGGAGGAGTGTCGCTCATCGGATCGGCTTTCGAATTTTTCGTGGGCGTGAGCCCTTGGACGGGGGTGATAGCCACCCGCCGCCGGAAATCCAAGCGCCGCGACGCCGCGTCCCCTCAGCTTGAACCTGATTGAGCTCTTCCATGACCGGATCGTCGGGGTCTGGCCGCCAACTCGACAGTCCCCGAGGGCAACAGCCAGACAGGCCGCAACCACCGCGTCTCCCCGGCGGTGAATATCTAGCCAGAAGGCCCGGCGGCGCGGTCTGGAGACCACTTTGCCGATCATCGCGGGGGACAACGGCCGCGCCCCCTGCTAGCAACAGGCGTCACATAACTGGAGCTCGCATGCTGCGTCGCCTGTACGACTGGGTCATGGGATTGGCCGCCTCGCGCCACGCCCCAAAGAGCCTTTTCGCCATCTCGTTCGCCGAGAGTTCCTTTTTTCCCATCCCGCCCGACGTGATGCTGGCGCCCATGGTGCTGGCCCGACCGGACCTGGCCTGGCGCTATGCGGCGATCTGTACCGCAGCCTCGGTGCTGGGCGGCATCCTGGGTTACGCCATCGGCTTTTTTCTGCAGGACCTCGGCATCTGGATGATGGCCGTCACAGGCCATGCCGGTGGTCTGGCCGAGTTTCAGTGCTGGTATGGCAAGTATGGCGTCTGGGTGATCCTGGCCAAGGGCCTGACCCCCATTCCCTACAAGCTGGTGACTGTCGCCTCCGGTCTGGCGGCGTTCAGCTTCCCGATGTTCATCATCGCCTCGGTCCTCACACGCGGCGCGCGGTTCTTCGCGGTCGCCTGGGTGGTCAAGAAGTTTGGCCCCGCCCTTTTGCCTGTCATCGAACGCCGCCTTGCCCTGTTTGCCGGCGGCCTGTTCCTGCTTCTTGTCATAGGCCTGACGGCTAGCCATTTCCTGGGTGGCAGCAGCGGAGGCGCTTGCGCGGTATGACGAGCGACATCAACGATCCCGAGGCGACCACCGCCGGGCCAGCGGCGGTGCAAACGCCGGCCATCGAACTGGTGCGCGGTCCTGTTGCGGTCGAGGCGCCTGCGCCGATCAAGACGTCGATCATCGATCTCGGCCTGGCGTGGTGGCCGCTCATCGCCCTTCTGGCCAGCGCCGCCATGCTGGCCAGCGCGCACGCCTTCGAGACCTTCGGCAAGCTCTACCCGTGCACCCTATGCCTGCGGCAGCGCGAGGTGTTCTGGGTCGCCGGAACCGTGGCCCTGATCGCCTTGGGCGCCCGCTACAGCCCCTGGGCCGCAAGGCTGCACCGGCCGTTCGATCTGCTGCTGGGCGTCATCTTCCTCTATGGCGCGGGCCTGGCGGCCTTTCATGCCGGTGTGGAATGGAAGTGGTGGCCGGGGCCGACCACCTGTAGTGGCGGAACCTCGGCGGCCGCCGGCGATCTGGTGGCCATGCTCAAGGGCGACAAGATCAAGCCCCCCGCTTGCGACGAGGCCGCCTGGATCTTCCTGGGCATCTCGATGGCCGGCTGGAACGCCCTGATCTCGCTGGGGCTCGCCGCCGCCGCGCTGACGGCGGGTCTGCGCAAGACCGAGGCCATGCGATGAGCAGCCCTGCCCCTCGCCGCCCCGGCGCCGGCGCCGCCCGGGCGCGCCTGGCCGAGATCCTGCGCGTCGATCAGGCCGGCGAACTTGCTGCAGTCAATATCTATCGCGGTCAGGCTGCGGTGATGCGCGCCAGCCCCGGCCGCGAACGTCTGGCCGCGCAACTCAAGGAGATGGAGGGCCACGAACAGGTCCACCTCAGCCGCTTCGATCAGTTGCTGACCGAGCGCGGCGTGCGCCCCACCCTGATGTCGCCGCTATGGCGCGCAGCGGCCTTCGCGCTGGGCGCAGGCACCGCCCTGCTGGGCGAAAAGGCCGCCCACGCCTGCACTGAAGCGGTCGAGACCGTTATCGAAAAACACTATGCTGGCCAGATCGCCGAGCTTACCGACCGCGATCCGGAACTGGCGGCCGAGCTCTCGCAGTTTCGCGACGACGAGCTGGCCCATCGCGACCTCGCCATCGAGGAAGGCGCCCGCGAAGCCCTCGCCTATCCCCTGCTGAGCGCCGTGATCCAGGCGGGCTGTCGGGCCGCGATCAAGATCAGCGAGAAGATCTGATCCTCTTGGCGTTCGCGCAGGGCCGGCCTACCCATGCTGGCAAAAGCACCGACCTGGGAGTCCCGCTTGTCTCGTCCGCCCCTCCGCCCTGAGGCCGCCTGCGCGGTTTTCCGGCTGGCGCTGAGCGCGGGAAGCCCTGACGGCCGCCCGGGCCGGCCAGAATTCATCCTCGGTTGACGATGTTCATTCACTGAATGGGGGCGAGGTCGTGGCTATGAAGCGGCCTCACCGAGAACCCATCCATGCTGACGCCCAACCATGTTGTGATCGCCGCTCGCGCCGTACTGCTGGTCGGCGCGGCGACCGCCGCGATCCTGATGCTGGGACCGTTTCAGGGGATGGAAGCGGTCGTCGGCCTGACCGACAAGAGCGCTCACGCTATCGCTTTCGGCGGCCTTACGGCGGTGTCCTTCGCCGCATTCCCCCGCATGCGTCGCTCGGACCTGGCTCGGGCCGCCTTGATCCTTGGGGGAGCCGCGGAGGTCGCACAGATGTTTGGTGGCCGAAGCGCCAGCCTTGCGGACTGGGCCGCCGACGCCGTGGGTATCTTGACGGTCTATGGTTCCAGCCTGATCGAAAGCGCAAGAAAGATGGCGCGCGACCATGGCAACCTGCCCTTTTCGGCCATCAAAGCCATGAGCGAGCGTTCGGCGGGTCGCAGAGGCAACGCAGTAATGACGCCGATCGCGGCGAGCCAAGGCGAACACCCCGGCCGTTTTTCAGATCGCGCAGCGCGACGCTTCCCTCGGCGCGACCCCGTCTAGATCAGGTCGCCGCCGCCAGTGCTTCTTGCCCTTCCGGGGTGATCTTCCAGCCCACGCGATCGCGCTGCGCATAGCCCAGATCGGTCAGGGCGCGCGCATCGCTGATATTGATCCAATCGACATCATCGCCCGCCTGCTTGCGGGCGAGATTTTTCAACGCCAGCATCTGGCCTTCGGACAAGGCCATCTATCGAGCGTCCAACGCCGGTTCGACCGTCTCGGCGTCCGCCGGGCGAGCGGCTTCGCACAGCTTGCGCAGTTGCTTGAGCATGGAAGGGCCGCTGATCTGGCTGGGCGCGTCGGAGAAGCCCTCGGTCTTCAGCTGACGCCGAATGTCGGAGATGTTCGAGTATTCACCAGACCGCGCCAGTTGGAAGGCGCGTTCGAGAGTGGTTGGTCTGTTGGTCATGCGTCACCGTACAGGAGACGGTCCCCAACAGCGAGATGTTGTTCTTTCGAACACGCAGGAACAAGCGTGGTCGGGAAACGTTGGTCAGCTTCATCAGAGGACATGACCATGACTGATACCAAGCAGAAACAAGACGACTCCGCTCCCGGCGTGCTTGGCGACTGGTCCCAGGCTCAGGACCTCGGCCAGCCCGGCCATCCGGAAGATCGCGTCAGCGAAACCGACGTCAAGGAAGCCTTCCAAAAGGAAGACACCCCGACGACCCGGCTGGTGGAACCCGTGCCGGAAGGTGAAAAGCATGACCAGCTCGCCGAGCATGTGGATCTCGCCGAAGATCGGCAAGAGGCCCTGATCGACGAGAGCCTTGAGGAAAGCTTCCCAGCCAGCGATCCGCCTAGCGCCAAGCGGATCACCTGACGCGACAGCCCGCTTTTCGCCGACGCATCACGCCTCCAGCTCGATGTCCCAGTAGAGGTAGTCGAGCCAGCTGGCATGCAGGTGTCCCGGCGGGAAGCGGCGACCGCGATCCTGCAGCTCGTGCATGCTGGGTCTACGCGCCGTGTGAAACGGGTGCATGCCCGCCTCGCGCGGCGTTCGCCCGCCCTTGCGCAGATTGCAGGGCGCGCAAGCCGTGATGATATTCTCCCAGGTCGTACGCCCGCCGCGAGAGCGGGGGATGACATGATCAAAAGTCAGGTCGTCGAGGGAGGAGCAGTACTGGCACGTAAACGCATCGCGCAGAAACAGATTGAAGCGCGTGAAGGCCGGCGGCCGGTCCTGCGGCACATACTGCTTCAGCGACACAACGCTGGGCAGTTTCATCTCGAACGACGGCGAATGCACGACATGGTCATAGGTCGACACGACCTCGACGCGCTCAAGGAACACCGCCTTGATCACCTCCTGCCATGGCCAGAGGGACAGCGGATAATAGCTGAGAGGCCTATAGTCGGCGTTCAGCACCAGCGCCGGCATGCCGGACGGTGGACGGGAGAGGACCTGCATCAGGACCTCCCTCTGGAGCCGCATAGGCTCCTGTGAATCGGATACGCGATCGGACTGAAGACGGGCCTCCTTCCTACGCATTCAAAGGGAATCGCCATTCATTCCCGAACGCCTTCAAAGGATGATCCAACTCCGCGACGGAACCAAGACATCTGACAGCAAGCGATCAGAATGGTGGAATTTCGCCCTTTTTTACCGCGCCATAGCAGCGCCAGAGCAAATGGGCCGCGACGGCCCGATAGGGTTTCCAGGCCTCGGCTCGGGCATAGGCCTGCTTCTCGTTTGGCCTGATCTCGGCGCGGTCTGTCCAGCGCATGGCTTCCTGCAAGGCGACATCCCCGGCGGGGAAAACGTCCAGGCGTCCCTCGCAGAACATCAGATAGGTCTCGGCCGTCCAGCGGCCGATGCCCCTGACCGCCATCAGGGCGGCCGAGGCCTCATCGTCCGACATATGGCGCAGAGCGTTCAAGTCGCAGAGACCCGAGACATGCGCTTCGGCGATGGCGCGGGCGTAGCGAACCTTGGGCCGCGACAGGCCCATGCCCTGCAGGTCGACATCCTCCAGCGCCAGCACCTTCGCAGGCGACACCTCCCCGAGCCCCGCCTCCACCCGGCTCCAGATGGCCCCGGCCGAAGCCAGGGACACCTGTTGATAGACGATCAGTCGAAGAAGGCCGGCGAAACCGGGCACGGCGGTCCGCCACGGGAACTCCGGCGTCACGGCCTCGATGGCCGCCAGGGCGGGATCGATCGCCGCGAGATGGGCGCGAGCATCCCGGATCTGCTCGGCGGTGGGGGAAAGGTCTGCGGTCACCCCACGAGCAGACCATCCACGCCCTGCGGCGGCAACCCGATCCTTGCTCTATGCGATGGAGACGATCTCAACCTCGCCGCCCGCAACCATGGCCGTGTCGCCGATGGTCTTGCCGAGCAACGCCCGGGCCAGCGGCGAAACATAGGAAACTGACCCGTCAGCCGGATCGGCCTCGTCCTCGCCGACAATGCGGAACGTCTGGCGACGGCCGTCCTCGCGGTCAAAGGTGACGGCCTGACCGAAATACACCACGTCGACGGGACCCGCAGGCTCCGTCAACTGGGCGCTGGCCCTGCGCGCAGCATAGAATCGCAGGTCGCGAGTGGCCCGGGCCATGGCCGTACGATCCTCAGCGACGCCGCCCGTGGCCTGAGCGGCGCTGTAGGCGGCGCGGGCGTCCGCCAGCCACGTCTCGAGCTGTGCCAGGCCCCTGGCCGTGACCAGGTTGGGATTGGGGGAAATCGGCCGATCGAGCAGGTCAGCGGCGAAGGCCTCGCTGTCGCCTTCCTTGGTGAAGGCGACGCTCATCGGCGGGTGATCTGGACTGAAATCAACATGGGCTGAAAATCCGAAGGCCGGCGGGATGTTCCCGGCGCGGACCGAAGGTCCCAGGCGCGTCGGCTCCTTGTGCTAACCTCCGGCGCAAAGCGTTTCAAGCGCGTGCGCCTCGCAAGCCGGCAGCGAACGCGACGGCGGGACGGTCTTTTGCAGAACCAGCCCCGTCGTTCGCGGACAAAGCGACCTTACAGAACGACGCCTGCGACGGCGCCGGCGACAGCCAGGGCGAGCACAAGGAAATAACCGCCGGCCAGACGGTCGAAGGTGGTTTCAAAAGCTTTGAGCGAGCGGAGCATGATGCAAATCCCTCTTGGTTAGTCGGCCTAGCCGGTTGCCGGTCGGAGCCCTGCCCGATCTGGACAGTGCTTAGATAGCATCGATCTAAACGCCGTCAAGATAATCTTTACAGTGCTTGGATGAAATTTTGGAAAGGAGGCGCTAGAGTGAGGACGATGACCAACGCAGCTACCGAATCCCGCCCCTATCACCACGGCGACCTGAGCCGTGCCTTGGTCGATGCCGCTCGCCGCATTCTGGAAAAGGACGGTCCGGCGGCGCTGTCCCTGCGCGCGGTGGCGCGTGAAGCTGGCGTCAGCCCCGCAGCGCCCTATCACCACTTCAAGGACAAGGGCGAACTGCTGGAAGCGGTCGCCCACGAGGGCTGGTTGGCGCTGGATGCCGCTTTGACCCAGTCTCGCGCCTCGGCCACCAATGCGCGCGACCGGATGACCAGCATCGGCGTGACCTATGTGCAGTTCGCGCGCGACAACCCCGCCCTCTACCGCGTGATGTACGACTGTTCGCGCGACAAGGACGCCTTGCCCGAACAGATGAAAGAGGAAGGCGCCTATTGCCAGGTGCGCAACACCATCTCCGAACAGTCCAGTGGCGGGGTTACCGACATCGATCTGGAACTGGCCACCATCGCGGCCTGGTGCGCGGGCCATGGCCTGGCCGAGATGATCAGCTTCAAGCAGTTCGCACCGCTCAAGGAACGGCTGGGCGGCGAAGACGCCTTCCTGCGGGCCGTATTCGAACACCTGGGCATGTTCACGAAGTTCGACCGGGGCTGAGCCCTTGGCGTTCGCCACCCGGTTCGCGCCGTCGCCGACGGGCTACCTGCATCGCGGTCATGCCTTTTCGGCCCTGACGGCTTTCGAGGCCGCGCGCGCTGCGGAAGGCCGCTTCATCCTGCGCATTGAGGACATCGACGCCACCCGCAGCCGGCCTGAATATGAGGCGGCGATCGCGGAGGATTTGGCCTGGCTGGGTCTGGACTGGGAACAGCCCGTCCGCCGTCAGTCCGAGCATCTGGCCGACTATCACGCCGCCATCGAGACCCTGCGCGAGCGCGGCCTCGTCTATCGCTGCTTTCGCACCCGCAAGGAACTGGACATCGGCCGCGCCCCGCACGAGCCGCAGACGCCCTTCATCGGCGGGCCCTTGCCGCCCGCTGAGGAGGCAGAACGCCTGGGGCGTGGCGAGGCGTTCGCCTGGCGGCTGTCGCTGCCAGAGGCGAAGAAGGCGCTCGGCGGGTTCGATGACCTGACCTTCTTTGAGGAGGGGGCATGCCCTGACGGTCAGTCCGGTCTGATTCAGGCCCGTCCCGAAAGCGCTGGAGACATCGTGCTGGCGCGCAAGGACGTCGGCATCGCCTATCATCTGGCGGTCGTTCTGGACGACGCCCTGCAGGGCGTCACCCACGTCATCCGTGGCGAGGACCTGTTCGAGGCGGCGCACATCCAGCGACTGCTGCAGGCCCTGCTGAACCTGCCCACGCCGACCTATCGTCACCACCGCCTGCTGATCGGCCCGGACGGCAAGCGCTACGCCAAGCGCGACAGGGCCCAGACCCTGCGCGAACTCAGGGCGGCGGGCGTTACGCCAGCGGACCTGCGCGCGGAGATGGGCTTCTAGCGGACCCAGTAGCGATAGGCGTAGCCGGCCGCAAACCCGTCGCGTTCATAGAGGGCGATCGCAGGCCCGTTGCTGGCCTCAACCTGCAGATAGGCGCGACGCGCGCCCAGCAAGGCCGCCTCGGCCAGCAGGGCCCCGAGCACCCTCCGCGCCAGGCCCTTGCGACGATGCTCGGACGTCGTGCGCATGCCAAACACCCCGGCCCACTCGCCCTCCACGGCGCAGGCGCCCAGGGCCGCAGGCTGCCCACCGACGACCAGACGCGCGAAACGCGCCGGGGACGGGATGCGGGCCAGGGTTTCCAGCCGCTCGCGCGCGTCGTCGACATTGCCGCCCGCCGAGGCCGTGAACACCGCCTCGAAGCTGGGGTCAGGCGCGGCCGAAAGGGTGACTTCCGGATCGGACCGCCCCAGGGCGGGGCCGATCATCACCAGGGTCTTCTTGCCGTCCGCATAGCCCCGCCGCGAAAGACGTTGCGGCAAGTCTTCCGGCATTGTCGCCCCGTCGGTCAGCTTGAAGCGCGGCGGCAGGCCTCGCGCCTGGAACCAGGCTTCGGCCGCGTCGATCGCCGTCTCGATCTCGCGATCCGGTTCGCCCAGCGGCCAGCAGGCATTGGTCCGCATCGACCAGCCTTCGGCGGCGTTCAGCCGCCAGCCGCCAAGCACCGATCGCTCACGCGCCGGCCAGGCCCGGTCAGCGATCGGTTCCAGAACGGCGGGATCGACGTCCAATCGCCCGCTACTCGGCCAGCAGCTTCTCGACCAGACCCCGCGCCTCGGGGCTAGCCCAGTCGGCGTCACCAGACAGGCGGGCGCGCTCGCGGCCCTGCTTGTCGTAGATCACCGTGGTCGGATAGCCCGCCGCGCGCGGCTCCATCTCGAACGACATCTTGTAGGACGGATCGCGATAGAGCTTCAACGGCGCATTGGCCGCCATCTCGGCCTGGGCCAGGTTGAGGTCCGAATCCCGGTCGACGCTGACCGGCAGCACCTTGAACGGCTGGGTCGCATAGGCGGCCGCCAGCTTGGCCAGGGTCGGCATCTCCTTCTTGCAGGGCGCGCACCAGGTGGCCCAGAGGTTCAGCACCACGACCTGCCCCTTGAAGTCGGCAAGGGTGACCGGCTTTCCGGCCTCATCGAAGAAGGTTGTGCCCGGCGCGGCGCGGGGCGATGACGGCACGTCGAGCTTTACCAGAGAGGCCCGCTTGAATTCATTGAGGTCGGCCGGCCCTGAGGGTTTGAACGAAGCGGCGGCGATGACGTATAGAACCGCCGCGACGCCGACGAGCATGGCGGCGCCGATCGCCCACTTCAGCGGACTACGCTTCGCCGCACCTGGTCCGTTACCGCCCGACCCGTTCTCGCTCGACTGGATTTCGCTCATATGACCGACAACGCCTCCGAAAAACCCGCTGCCGCCAAGGGCGGAGAGGGTCAAGCCATGTGGGGCGGCAGGTTCTCGGCCAAACCGGCGGAGCTGATGCAGGCGATCAATGTCAGCATCGGCTTCGACAAGCGCCTGTGGGCGCAGGATCTGGCGGGCTCCCGCGCCCATGCCCGGATGTTGATCAGCCAAGGTGTGATTGCAAGTAGCGATGGCGAGGAAATCCTCGAAGGCCTGGCCAGGGTCGAGGACGAGCTGCTGACCGGAACCTTCCCGTTCCGCGACGAGTACGAAGACATTCACATGAATATCGAGGCCCGGCTGCGCGAGCTGATCGGCCCGGTGGCCGGCCGGCTGCACACGGCCCGTTCGCGCAACGACCAGGTGGCGCTGGACTTCCGCCTGTGGGTCCGCGAGGCCTGCGACCGTTCGGCCGCCCAGCTGGACGCCCTGCAGCGCGCCCTGCTGGCCCAGGCCGAAGCCCATGCCGACGCCCTGATGCCGGGCTTCACCCATCTGCAGCCGGCCCAGCCGGTGACCTTCGGCCACCATCTGATGGCCTATGTCGAGATGTTCGGCCGCGACGCCAGCCGCTTCCGCGACGCCCGGACCCGGATGAACGAATGCCCGCTGGGCGCCGCCGCCCTGGCCGGCTCGCCCTTCCCCATCGACCGCCACGCCACGGCCAAGGCCCTGGGCTTCGATCGTCCGACCGCCAATTCGCTGGACAGCGTCTCGGCCCGCGACTTCGCGCTGGAAGCCCTGTCGGCCGCCTCGATCACCGCCACGCACCTGTCGCGCCTGGCCGAGGAGATCGTGCTGTGGACGACGCCGATGTTCGGCTTCATCAAGCTGACCGACGCCTTCACGACCGGCAGCTCGATCATGCCGCAGAAGAAGAACCCCGACGCCGCCGAGCTGATCCGCGCCAAGGTCGGCCGCATCCTGGGCTCGCTGACCACCCTGACCGTGGTCATGAAGGGGCTGCCGCTGGCCTATTCCAAGGACATGCAGGAGGACAAGGTCCCGACCTTCGAGGCCTTCGACGCCCTGGAACTCTCCCTCTTGGCCATGGCCGGCATGATCGCCGACCTGACGCCCAACACCGACAAGATGGCCGCCGCCGCCGGCGCGGGGTTCTCGACCGCCACCGATCTGGCCGATTGGCTGGTGCGGACGCTGAACATGCCTTTCCGCGACGCCCACCACGTGACAGGTTCAGCCGTGAAGACGGCCGAAGGCCTGGGCGTGGATCTGGCGGATCTGACCCTGGAACAGTTCCAGGCGATCGAGCCCAAGATCACCGCCGAGGTCTATGCCATCCTCACCCCGGCCGCCTCGGCGGCCAGCCGCATCAGCTATGGCGGGACCGCTCCCGCCCAGGTCCGCGCCCAGATTGCGCGTTGGAAGGAACTGCTCGGATGACCTTGCGCCCCCTCGCTCTTCTGACCCTCGCCGCCCTGGCCCTGACTGCCCCCATTCTTACGGGTTGCGGCAAGCAGGCCGAACTGGAACGTCCCGCCCCGATGTGGGACGCCCAGAAGAAGGCCGCCTGGGAAGCTCAGCGCCGCGCGGCCTCCGGCACGGCCAACCAGCCGGCCCGCGTGGGTGGCGCCCAGGAAATCATGGATCCGGCGTCCAGCAACCGCACCGTCCGCGCGGCGCCGCTGGCCGGCACCGCTCCCAACCCGTTCGGCGGCCCGTCGGCGGCGGGCTTCCCAGGCGCGACCCCGAATTAGGCTTTGACGTGAATCACTTCGAGTACGGCCCCGAGGGCCTGGCCTGCGAAGGCGTCCCCCTGGCGCGCATCGCGGCGCAGGTCGGCACGCCGGTCTATGTCTATTCCCGCGCCACGCTCGAGCGGCACTTCACCGTGTTTCGCGACGCGCTGGAACTGTCCGGCGTCGCCGATCCGCTGATCGCCTATGCGGTCAAGGCAAACTCCAATGTCGCGGTGCTGAAGGTCCTGGGCGATCTGGGCGCCGGCGCCGACACGGTCTCCGAAGGCGAGGTCCGCCGCGCCCTGGCCGCCGGCATTCCCGGCGACCGCATCGTCTTTTCCGGTGTCGGCAAGACCCGGCGCGAGGTCGAGTTCGCCCTGCGGGTCGGCGTCGCCGAGATCAATGTCGAGTCCGAGCCGGAGATGAACCTGGTGGCGTCGGTCGCCGCCGAGCTGGGCGTCCGCGCCAAGATCGCCTTCCGGGTCAATCCCGATGTCGCGGCCGGCGGCCACGCCAAGATCGCCACCGGCAAGGCCGAGAACAAGTTCGGCGTCTCGTTCGCCGAAGCCGCCCGCCTCTATGCCAACGCCAGCAACAACGCCGCGCTGGAGCCCATCGGCGTGGCCTGCCACATCGGCAGCCAGATCACCGACCTGGCCCCCATGCGCGAGGCCTTCACCAAGATGCGGGGCCTGGTCGAGCAACTGCTGGGTGAAGGCCTGTCGGTCGAGCGCCTTGATCTGGGCGGCGGCCTGGGCGTGCCCTATTTCAACATGCCGACCCCGCCCTCGCCCGCCGACTTCGCGGCGATGGTCGGCGAGGTGACGGCCGGCCTGCCCGTCAAGCTGGCCTTCGAGCCGGGCCGCGTGATCGCCGCCAATGCCGGCGTGCTGGTCAGCGAGGTCATCCACGTTCACGAGCGCCCCGAGGGCCGCAAGTTCCTGGTCATCGACGCGGCCATGAACGACCTGCTGCGCCCGGCCATGTATGACGCCTTCCACGACATTCGCCCTGTTCTTAAGCGTGAGGGCGACGCCGGCCCCTATGATGTGGTCGGCCCGATCTGCGAGACCGGCGACACGTTTACCCGTGACCGTCTGTTGCCGCCGCTGGCGGCGGGCGACCTAGTGACCTTCATGTCGGCCGGGGCCTATGGCGCGGCCATGGCCAGCGAATACAACACCCGGCCCTTGGTGCCCGAGGTGCTGGTCGACGGCGACAGGTTCGCGGTAATTCGCGCCCGGCCGTCCTATGAAGAGATGCTGGCCCGCGACCTGATCCCCGACTGGGTCTGAGCACCGACATCGCCACGCGGCTTCACGCGATTGACCCGCTGAAGGCCCTCCCCTTGCGATGGCGGGAGGCGATGCCTGCGGACGTCTTAAAGGGGGCTGCGACGATTTGGCATAGTAACGCCGGGTACCGCTATCGAGGCTCGGAAACTGTTACGATAAAGGGAAAAGGACAG
Source organism: Caulobacter sp. GSs2 (assembly GCF_058680895.1). The sequence goes on from NZ_CM178725.1 coordinate 720,717, forward strand.
AGGGCCGGCTGATCGCTCTCATGTCGCGGCACCTCAAAACTACCCGTTTCGGGTATTTAAGGCACGCTGCGGCGGCATGAAATCTCGTACCAATCTGGACCTTAGCGGTGTGTTCAGAAGCCTGCGGCCTTTGCGGCTGCGTGGGCCTGGGGGGCCCAGGCGTGTTGAGTACCAGGGAAGCAGCCTAGATGTTCGGAATGATACACAGATCTGCGCGGGACATGATCCTCGAGCAGTTCGGGGCGCAGGCCTGGGACAAAACCCTGAACGCCGCCGATCTTGATGACGCCATTCTGGTCAGTGTCCAGTCCTACCCTGATGACGTGACGTTCAGACTGATCAGCGCGGCAGCCGCCACTGCAGGTCTGACAGTCGAAGACACCCTTCATGCCTTCGGCCGGCACTGGGTCCGGGCCTCCGCTCAAGGACCGTATGCCGGCGTGCTTCAGATCCTCGGAACCTCGCTACTGGAGTCCCTCAACAACCTCGACCAGATGCATGCCAGCATTCAGCTCGCCATGCCCGGAGCGCAGCTGCCGCAGTTTTCTGTCCTGTCTCAGGACGACCGCTCCATTCGGCTGGCCTACTATTCCAAGCGGGCGGGACTGGAGAGCTTCGTCTGTGGCCTGCTCGACGGCATGTTGGAAAAATTTGCGACGCCCGGGTTGGTAGAGTTCAGCGGCCAGGACGGCGATGCCCGGATCTTTACCATCACCCTCGCGGAGCCCGATGCCGCGTGAGCCAAAGCTTTGAACTGACGGGCCAGCAGCTTGACGATCTGTTTCCCTGTCACCTGCTGACAGACGCCGGCCTCAATCTGCAAAGTGTCGGCCGGTCGATCGCGCGACTGCTGCCGGGCGCCGTGGCAGGGGCGTCCCTGGCCAGCCTGTTTGTCGTCGAACGACCGATCATGGCCCTGGATCCGGCCATGGCCGCCCGAAACAAGGTCGCCATTCAGCTTCGGTCCCATGATGGCCGCATACAGCTTGCCGGAACCGTGATCGAACTGGCGCAGGGTTACCTGTTCTGCCTCGCCCATTCCGTCAGGGCCGCGTCCAACTGGGCCGAAACGGGGCTGACCATCGCCGACTTCTCCCAGGCGGACCAGTCCCTGGCCATGGGCACGGCGGTAGCCATGCAGTCGGTGCTGATGGCGGAGATGACCGACCTGGTCGACAACCTGCGGCGTGCCCGCAATCAGGCCCAGGCGGCCAATGAGGCCAAGTCGACCTTCCTGTCGGTCATGAGCCACGAAATCCGCACACCCCTGAACGGCATTCTCGGCATGACCCAGGCCATGATCCAGGACGCGGTCGACGCCCGCCAGCACTCGCGGCTCGATATTGTTCTGAGGTCGGCCGAAACCCTGCTGGCCATTCTCAACGATCTGCTCGACCTTTCCCGGATAGAAGCCGGGGAAATGTCCCTGGAGTCGATCGCCTTCGACATGGGCGATTTGTGCAGCGGAGCCTATGCGGCCTTTACCGCCCTCGCGAACAAGAAGAGCCTGTCCTTCTCCTGCGACATTTCCGCCGTTGAGGGCCGCTATTGCGGCGACCCGACGCGAATAAGGCAGATCGTCTACAATCTGATTTCGAACGCCATCAAGTTCACCGAGCATGGACAGGTCGGCATCCAGGGCCGCTCAACCGAGGACGGGCTTGAACTTGCCGTCTTCGATACGGGCATCGGCATAGCCCCAGACATGCTCAACGAGATCTTCGAGCAGTTCCGCCAGGCCGACGCCTCGATCAACCGCCGCTTTGGCGGGACCGGGCTTGGTTTGGGCATCGCCCGCAACCTCGCGGCCCTGATGGGCGGCTCGATTACCGTGGAAAGCCAGCCCGGGATCGGCTCAACCTTTACCGTCCGCCTGCCGCTTCCGCGTGCCGAAGAGGACGCGCCAGCGGCCATCCTGCCGGACCTGGTCCCAGTGAGATCGCAGGGCGCGCTGCGGATTCTCGCCGCTGAGGACAATCACATCAACCAGCTGGTGCTGCGCACCCTGCTTGAGCCAGCCTGCGCCACACTGACGGTGGTCGACAATGGCCTCCAGGCGCTGGAGGCCTGGCGCCTGGAATCCTGGGATGTGATCCTGATGGATATCAATATGCCGGTCATGGGCGGCCTGGAGGCCAGCCGCATGATACGGGAACAGGAGCTTTCGACGGGGCGGCAGGCGACGCCCATCATCGCCTTGACCGCGAACGCCATGGCCCATCAGCTCAAGGACTATGAGGGGATGGGCATCAACGCCACGGTCGCCAAACCGATACAACTGGCCTTGCTGTTCTCGACCCTCTCTGAGGTGATGTCGGCCTGAGGTCCACCGGCCTGGTCCAGTTCGATCCCTGCCGACAGGGCTGGCGCAGGGCCTGCCCTGGGACGGGACGCACAGGTTCGCATCCTCACCGGTTTGACCGGCAAGTTTGGGGAGGCGGCGGAGCGTCCGGGCCAGACCCGGATGAGTTTGTGTATTGGAGTACCGTTTCGGCCGTGGCCGGAGCGCTCCGCGCGGCTGTTGGTCAGGAGCATCGCCGGGCTGGCGGGGTTTTAACCCGCTCCGGTAGCTAGGCCCCTGGCGGGCGGAAGGGAAGCGACCCCACCGGACCGCGCGGGCGATTTCAGCCCGCGCCTGCAGCGCTCGCCGCCGTCGTCGAAGGGGGCTCCCGGATCAACACGGCCCGAAGCGCCCGACGACCCACTCGGAGCCACCCACGCCTCGCAAACCGATCCCGCCGGGACCTTGGGACAACCGCAGACGAACACGACCCGCTCGACCGCCCCCACCACCCGTCAGGTCGCCAGCTGGACGGCCTCCCCAGTGGTGGGGCGAGGAGAAGTATGCGGGCGTTTTGGAGGGGGCTGCGTCGATTTTGGATCGTGACGCTGGGTGGCGGGGTTAGGGCGTTGAATTTGTTGGGCGCGAGGGGTGCTTATCCTCGTGGGAGCACGGGGATCGGCCTCCGCCCGCTCGCAAGCGGGAGTTTTGAAGGTCCGCTTAGGGTGGTTTGCGGACGTCAGGCTCAGCACGCCCCCTCCGTCACGTCGCCTATCGGCGCCGCGCCACCTCCCCCGCACGCTTCGCTACGGGGCAGGAGAAGAACAGCCTACCCCTCCTGCCCCGTGAAACGGGGGAGGTGGCGCGATGCGAATACGCATCGTGACGGAGGGGGCGTCCGGCGTCGGCCGTCTTTCCGGGCAAACGGAACGTCCAACTAGGGCCGAAGGCGGAAATCAGCACCGCCGCCAAAAGGCGCCCCTCGCCCCCCCTACCCGCCCGGATGCAGCCCCGGCGCTTCCTGGCCCGTGCGGGTGACGTATTCCGTATAGCCGCCGCCGTACTGGTGGACGCCCTCGGGGGTCAGTTCCAGCACGCGGTTGCTCAGGGCCGCCAGGAAATGGCGGTCATGCGAGACGAAGAGCATGGTGCCCTCGAAGTCGGCCAGGGCCGCAACCAGCATCTCCTTGGTCGCCATGTCCAGGTGGTTGGTGGGCTCGTCGAGCACCAAAAGGTTGGGCGGATCAAACAGCATCTTGGCCATGACCAGACGCGCCTTCTCGCCGCCGGACAGGACGCGGCAGGGCTTTTCGACATCGTCGCCGGAGAAGCCGAAACAGCCCGCCAGGGTGCGCAGCGCGCCTTGGCCTGCCTGCGGGAACGAGCCCTCCATGGACTGGAAGATCGTCTCTTCGCCGTCCAGCAGGTCCATGGAATGCTGGGCGAAATAGCCCATCCGGACGCTGGCCCCGATATTGACCACGCCCTGGTCGGGCTTGGTGTCGCCGGCCACCAGCTTGAGTAGCGTCGACTTGCCGGCCCCGTTGGCGCCCAGCACGCACCAGCGCTCCTTGCGGCGCACCAGGAAATCCAGACCCTGATAGATCGGCTGGGCGCCGTAGCCCTTGTGGACATTGCGCAGGCTGATCACGTCGTCGCCCGACCGCGGCGGGCTCTGGAAATCAAACTTGACCGACTGGCGACGGCGCGGCGCCTCGACGCGTTCGATCTTGTCGAGCTTCTTGACCCGGCTCTGGACCTGGGCGGCGTGCGAAGCGCGCGCCTTGAACTTCTCGATGAAGTTGATTTCCTTGGCCAGCATGGCCTGCTGGCGCTCGTATTGCGCCTGGCGCTGCGCCTCGCTGAGCGCGCGCTGCTGGTCGTAGAAGTCCAGATCGCCCGAATAGGTAATCAGCGAGCCGGCGTCGATCTCGACCACCTTGCCGATGATGCGGTTCATGAACGCCCGGTCGTGCGAGGTCATCAGCAGGGCGCCCTCGTAATTCTTGAGGAAGGCCTCCAGCCAGATCAGGCTTTCCAGGTCCAGGTGGTTGCTGGGTTCGTCCAGCAGCATGCCGTCGGGCCGCATCAGCAGGATGCGGGCCAGGGCCACGCGCATCTTCCAGCCGCCGGACAGCAGGCCGACATCGCCGTCCATGCGTTCCTGGCTGAAGCTCAGGCCGGCCAGGACCTCGCGCGCCCGCGCGTCCAGGGCATAGCCGTCCAGTTCCTGGAAGCGTTCCAGCACCTCGCCATAGCGCTCGAGGATCGTGTCCATTTCGTCGGCCTGGTCCGGATCGACCATGGCCGCTTCCAGCCGGGCCATTTCGCTGGCCAGGGCGCTGACGGGACCGACGCCATCCATCACGGCGGCGACCGCGCTCTGGCCCGACATCTCGCCGACATCCTGGCTGAAATAGCCGATCGTCATGCCGGCATCGATCACGGCCAGCCCGTCGTCGGGCTGCTCCTGACCGGTGATCATGCGGAACAGCGTCGTCTTGCCGGCGCCGTTGGGGCCGACAAGCCCGACCTTTTCACCCTTCTGGATGCCCATCGACGCCTCGATGAACAGGATCTGGTGGCCGTTTTGCTTGGAGATATTGTCGAGGCGGATCATGGGCGGTCTGCTAACGCGGGCGGAGGCAGAACGCCAGAGGCTTTTAGCCTCACATGGACCATGTGAGGCGTATAAAAAGGCTCTAAATCAAGCGCTTAGAGCGCGATCAGTCCATCGCGCCGATGTAAGGCAGGCCGCGGCTCTTGCCCTCGTCATCGAGGCCGTAGCCCACGAGGTAGCGGGCCGGGGCTTCCCAGGCCACGAAGTCGGGCTCCATGCCGCGCTGGGTCGGCCAGGGCTTGCGGGCGAAGACGGCAGTCATCACTTCGCTGGCGCCGGCGTCCTTGACCAGGCGCGAGGCTTCGCTCAGCGACAGGCCGCTGTCGAACACATCATCCACCACCAGGGCCCGGCGGCCGATCAGCGGCCGTTGCAGGTCGGCGCGGACCTCGCAGCGGCCGGTGCTCTTGCGCTCATCGTGATACGAGGCCAGCCACAGGGCGTCGAAGCGGACATTGCGGCCCGCCTTCCACAAGGCCCGGGTCAGGTCGGCGGCGAACCACAGACCGCCGGTCAGCAGACAGACGCAGACCGTGTCGTCGTCGATGCGCGGAGCGATGGCGTTGGCGAGGGCCTGAACGCGCTGGGCGATGTCGGCTTCCGAAATCAGGACTTCGGGTTGGGCGGTGTCATTCATGATGCGCGGGTTCGTGAGAGTCGGAGGGAGGAGTGGCTGCCGCTCCGGTCTCATGTCCCGAGGGTTCATGTCCAGCCACATCTGCCTCGGCAGGCGCATCCTGGGCGCCGCGCAGGGACAGTTCGGGGTCCGCCGCGTGCTTGGCCGGGGTCTTCAGGGCGGCCTTGACCGCCTTGGCCGCGCCGGGCTCGACCGCGAAGTCGATGACCAGATCCTTGGCGGTGCGGGGCGGGTCCAGGATGGTGATGGCGAAGTGGCGGATCTCGCTGGGCGGGATCTTGGGATCGGCGGCGGCGGCGATGCGGCCGGCCACGCGCTTGTCCTTGGCGTTGCGCAGCTCGACCCGCAGCGGCGGGGCGACCACCGCATGGTCGGTGATGTTGCGCATGATGCCAGTGATGGTCACGGCGGCGTGGCCGTCTTCCAGCGAAGGCTCGGCCTTGATGTTCTCGATCACCAGCCCGACCGTGTTCACCGGCAGGCCGACACTGGCATAGGCCCCGGCCGTGGCGGGCCACAGGCGCACCATGTCGATGCGGAAGATCAGGGCGCCGACCACCATCGAGGCCATCGCAGCGGCCATGCCGGCCCAGACTACGCCCGTGGTCGTCGCCTCGCGCAGGCGACGCTCGGCGTCGGCGCGGGCCCGGAACACCTTGGGCAGCTCCTCGCCTGGGAGGGCGCTGACCGGCGGTTCAGGTTCGGGTTCGACGGTCGCGCTGGCCTCAGCGGCTTCCAGCGAGGCCATGGCGGCGTCGCTGGCCAGGGTCGCGTCGGAAGGCTCGTCGAAGAGGTCCGTGGACTCCTCGTTACGGGCGGTCCAGCGGTGGCCGCACGAGGCGCAACGCACGACACGACCAGCCGCACCGACCTTGGAGTCGTCGACGAAATAGCGGCTGGCGCACTCCGGACAGGTCAGTATCATGGCCGCGAATCGTAGGCTCCCCGCATTAACAAATGGGGTCGCTGATTTTGTCCCTGATGTCCAGAAACCCCGGCGACACCTCCTTGCGGATCGAGGCAGATCAGGGCGATGACGCCCTCCCCGTGGTTCGCTTCGAGGGCGTGTCGATGCGCTACGGCCGCGCGCCGGAAACGCTAAGAGACATTGGGTTTTCTCTGGCTCCCGGGTCGTTTCACTTCCTGACCGGCGCTTCGGGCGCGGGCAAGAGTTCCCTGCTCAAGCTGATCTATCTGGCCCATCGTGCGTCACGGGGTCGCGTGGAGCTTTTCGGCCGCGATGTCAGCCTTTTGCCGACCGGCGACCTGCCGTTCCTGCGCCGCCGGATCGGGGTGGTTTTCCAGGAATTCCGGCTGCTGGAGCACCTGTCGGTGTTCGACAACGCCGCCCTTCCGCTCCGTATCCTGCAGCGCAAGCCCGCCACCTATCGCGACGACGTCGCCGAACTGCTGAGCTGGGTCGGACTGGGCGAACGGATGCATGCCCTGCCCGCCACCCTGTCGGGCGGTGAAAAGCAGCGCCTGGCCATCGCCCGCGCCGTGGTCGACCGGCCCGACGTGCTGCTGGCCGACGAGCCGACCGGCAATGTCGATCCGGCCATGTCGCTGCGACTGTTGCGGCTGTTCGTCGAGCTCAATCGCCTGGGCACCACCGTGCTGATCGCCACCCACGACGAGGATGTCGTGGCCCGCGCCGGCCAGCCCACCCTGCATCTCGAGCATGGCCGTCTGGTCGAAGGCGGCGACGCATGAGCGAGGTCTTCCAGGTCGAACGCTGGCGGCCGGGTCCGCTCCTGCCGCCGCGCGACGCCCGCGACGGCTCGCTGGTCTTCGTGGTCGCCGTGCTCTGCTTCCTGGCCTGCCTGACCGCCCTGGCCGCCCTGGCCGCCAACCGCGCGGCCGAGGGCTGGACCAACCAGCTGACCGGATCAGCGACCGTGGTGGTCCGCGCCCGCCCCAACGAGACCCCCGACTCCGCCGCCGCCCGCGCCGCCGAGGCCCTGGCCGGGGTCAAGGGCGTGGTCGAGGCGCGCGCCCTGACCAAGGACAAGGCCGAGGAACTGCTGGTTCCCTGGATCGGCAAGGAGGCCCTGGTCGACGACCTGCCCACGCCGCGCCTTGTCACCCTGGATCTGGACCCCCTGCTACCCGCCACCGCCACGGCGCTGGACCAGGCGCTGAAGGCGGCCGGTGTCGACGCCGTCGTGGATGACCACAGCCGCTGGATCGCCGATATCGAACGCAGCGCTGGCCTGGCCCGCTGGGCGGCGCTGGGCGTGTTCGCCCTGATCGCGGCGGCGGCGGCTTCGGTGATCGCCTTCGCCACGCGGGCCGGACTGGCGGCGCGGGCCGACGTGATCGAGGTGCTGCACCTGTCCGGAGCGGAAGCCCGGTTTATCGCCGGCCTGTTCCAGTGGCGGTTCGCGGGCATGGCCGCCATCGCGGGCTTGCTGGGCGGCGCGGGCGCGACCATCATCGGCGCGGCGATACGGACCCTGGGCGGCGGTTCGGGCCTGGCGCCGATCCTGCCCCTGGCCTGGATCGATCTGCTGGCGCCGCTGCCCTGCCCGTTGATCGCCGCCCTCGTCGCGGGCCTGACCGCCCGCCTTGCTGCGTTGCGACTTTTGAGGAGCATGCCGTGAAAAGCCTCGCAGCCCTGTTGATCCTGGTGATGGTCTGGGCCGTTGGTCTGCTGGCGTTCTCCGGCCGCGTCGAGCAATCGACCCCCGCCCGCGAGCCGCCGATCGCCGATGGCGTCGTGGTGCTGACCGGCGCCTCGAACATCCGCCTGGAAGCCGCCACCAAGCTGCTGGAAGCCGGCAAGGGCAAACGCCTGCTGATCTCCGGCGTCAATCGCGAGGCCACCCGCGAGGACGTTCTCAACGTCACCAAGGCCGTCAAGCCGATCTATGACTGCTGCGTGGACCTGGGCTTCGCCGCCGCCAACACCATCGGCAACGCCAGGGAAACGGCCGAGTGGGCCAAGGCCAAGGGCTATCATAGCCTGATCGTCGTGACGGCCGACTATCATATGCCGCGCTCGATGCTGGAGCTGCGCGCAACCATGCCTGACACTGTGCTTTATCCCTATCCCGTCGCCACTGAAGGCCTCGACGCTCATCGCTGGTGGAAGCAGAACGCCGGCGCGCGGCGGATGATCGTCGAATACTGCAAGTACCTGGCGATTCTGGGCCGCGAGGCGTTCCTCGGGCTGGGGCCGAAAGAAGAGGCCGGCGAGCCGGCGAGGAAAGCATCTTGATCTATCTGCGTTCGTTTCTGTTCCAGCTGTATTTCTGGCTTTGGTCGATCTTCACCTCGACCTGGATGGTGGCCCTGCTGCCCCTGCCGCGCCGCTTCGCGGTGGCCGCCCTGACCTTCTGGTCCAAGGGCCTGTTCTTTGGTCTGCGCTGGATCGCCGACGTCAGGGTCGAGGTGCGAGGCCGTGAATACCTGCCCACCGGCCCCGCCCTGATCGCGGCCAAGCACCAGTCGATGTTCGACGTGTTCAGCCAGTTTGGCCTGCTACCCGACGCCTGTTTCGTGATGAAGAAGGAACTTCTGAACGTGCCGCTGTTTGGCTGGCACGGCCTGAAGGCCGGCATGGTCGTCGTCGACCGCGCCGGCCACTCGACGGCCCTCAAGAAGCTGGTCCGCGACACGCTGGAGAAGATGAAGGAGGTTCGCCAGGTGGTGATCTTCCCCGAAGGCACCCGCGGCGCCGTCGGCGTCCCCGGCGACTACAAGCCCGGCATCGCCGCCCTCTATCGCGAGCTGGACCTGCCGGTGACGCCCCTGGCGCTGAACTGCGGCGCCCACTGGGGCAAGGGCTTTCTGATCAAGCCGGGCGTGATCGTCTTCCACTACCTGCCGCCGATCCCCGCCGGCCTGAAACGCGGCGAGTTCATGCGCGAACTGCAGACCCGCATCGACACGGCGACCAAGGCGCTCGAGGACGAGGGGATTTGATGATCCCTCTCTCTTTGAGAGAGGGAGGGGCCCGCCGCGAAGCGGTGGGAGGGTGAGAGGTTTCAGACTGGCAGGATGAAGCGCGGTCGGCTTTCGACCCTTAGCCGACTGTTAGTCATGGACGCCGAAAATTACCAAGCTCGCCGGATTGAGCATGGCGCGCGGTTGAGGATCCAACTTTGCGACACCTAACACCGACGCAGCAGGCGCTAGCTTTAACTACAGTGTTTGCGCTTCTCAGCGCATGCAGTCTGCCGTCTTCTCATGAGCAATTCGACAAGACCGCGAGCCGGGTTCTCGATCAACTGGATGCTGCGGACTATGCGGCCATATACGACCAAGCTGCGGACGAGTTCAAAAAGGGCTCAGGCGGTGCCCTAGGGCTCGCTGCGGGGATGGGCGACAACCGCCGGAAATTAGGGCGCTGCGGCGCTCCAGTAAAGGTAGGAAAATCCCGGACCATGCCGACGCAATATGGGTTCGTGTCCGTCCAGGACTATGGGCGGGCCTGCGCAAACGGACCGGCGAATATCGAGCTATCGACCGTTAGACGCCATGGCGAGGCTAGGCTTATCGGCCTTCATGTGAGAAGCGAAACACTTGCGCAGACTGACCCGCTAGCTACCAGGCCGGAATGGATTTCCGGCGAGGACCTGATACTCCTGAAGCGTCTGGAAATTGATCCGGAGACCGATCTCGAGACTAGGGCTGCCTCCCATTGGCGATGGCGGGCATCTCGGATCTTCACGGTCGGGGAGTATGTTTGTCCGCCAGGCAGCGCTGTAGATATCTCAAGAACGATCAAAGTCATCGTCGCCGCTGAGAGAAAGGTCTGCACGCACCGGAATCAGGGCGAGGCCGGCATGCTCAAACTCAGCGCTGACGGTTCCGTCCTGCCTCTGGGCGGGAATGACCCGTCAGCATGGTCGAGCCGATAACGTCCGCCTCCACCCATAGCGGACCTTGGCGACGTCCGCCTGCGGTCCAAGGGTCAAATGTCGGGTTTCAGGTGCTGACCCGATTTCCGCTCTCCCCATTCCGGCTGCTCAACGGCAGAAATCGAGCTTTCCCTGCCAACGGTGAAACCTCTCACCCTCCCACCGCCTGCGGCGGCGGGCCCCGCCCTCTCTCTCAGAGAGAGGGATTCGCAGGGCCGTCCTCCCGCGCCGAGACCAGCTTCAGCAGCGTCTCCATGGCGTGATCGCGCACGCCGTCCTCGCGCAGGTGGCCGACAAGGTCGGACAGGTAATCGATGTTGCGGCCCGACAACCCTTTGGCGCCGGCGATGAGGTCGGCCTGCTGTTCCAGGCTCAGCGCCCCGGCCCACTGGCTGTGCTTCATGTCCGACAGGAAGACCAGCGAGGAGATCTTCGCCGCCTCGCCGTCGATCTTCAGATCACTCCAGGCTTCGAAATAGGTCTCGGTCGGCTGCTCGCGTTCGCGCAGATAGCCATAGACCTGTTCCCATTCCGCCGCCGACACCCGATAGGCCGCGCCGCGCACCGAGCCGCCGGGCGCCAGACCCAGAACCAGCCCCGGACGCTCGTAGGTGCCCCGGTGATGGACCGAATATATGCAGAAGGCGCGACGACGGCCGTGGAGAACCGCGCGTCTTCGCTCTACAAACGGGAACCCGGGACGCCACATGAGCGATCCGTATCCGAACACCCAACGGTCTCCGCTCTCTACGCTCATCTTCAATCCCGACTGGACGCGCTCTTTCATGACCCATACCGACGCCGCGCCGCCCCGCAAAGTCCGCAGACGAGGTCTGTTTGCGCCTTTCATCATCGCGCTGATCTTCGCGGCGGCCTGGTGCGTCGGCTGGTTCTGGCTGCGCAATCAGGCCGAGCAGCGGATGGATACGGCCTCGGCCTCGCTGAAATCGCGCGGCTATGACCTGTCGTGGAGCGCCCGCAGCTTTTCCGGCTTCCCGTTCCGCCTGGACGTGACCCTGGCCGACGCCCGCGTCGCCGAGCCGTCCGGCTGGGCCCTGCGCATTCCGGAGCTCAGAGCCGAAGCGATGATCTATGGCCTGGACCACTGGGTGGCCGTGGCCCCGCGCGGCGCTCTGCTGACACGGCCGGAGGGCGGCGACGTCGCCATCGCCGGCACGGCCCTGCGCGCCAGCCTGGCGGGCCTGAAGCAGCACCCGCCCCGCATCTCGATCGAAGGCGCCGGCCTGGTGTTCTCGACCGCGCCAGAGGCCGCGCCCTTCCCGCTGCGATCGGCCCAGACCATGCAGTTGCACCTGCGCCCCGGCCCCGAAGATCAGGCCGCGATCCTGTTCAAGGCCGAGGGCGCCCGGGCCAACTTCACCGGCCTGCTGGGCCGCATCGCCCAGGAAAACAGCGCCGACATGATCCTGGACGCCCGCCTCAGCAAGGTTTCGACCCTGCGCGGCGACAACTGGGCTGACGCCGTGCGCGACTGGAGCGCGGCCGGCGGCGCGATCACCATGGAAAACGCCCGGATCAGCGCCGGCGAGGCCGAGGGCACGGCCAAGTCCGGGGCCCTGACCGTCGACGCCGATGGCCGGCTGCAGGGCAAGCTGGAGGTCGCCCTCAAGGAGCGGGTCGATCCCCGGGCCGCCCGGACGCCCGAGCAGATCCTGGCCGCCGCCGCCCAGGCCCTGGGGCGCGAGCCGGTCATCGAGGCCAGCCTGATCCTGCAGGAAGGCCGCACCCGTCTGGGAACCATCGACACCGGTCCCTCGCCGCGCGTCTATTGAGCGGCGGGCAGGCGCGCCTGCGGCGGACGGCGCGCAAGTTTCTTGCCGTGAACGCCAGCTATTGCACCGGCGGCGGCAAGGACTATGGTCCGGCCTCCAATTTCGGGGATAAACATGGGTACCGACGCGGCCGACGCGCCTCCGTCTCTCGACGAGGTCCGATGGCGACTGGACGCCATTGATGGTGAACTGCTGAAGCTGCTGGACGAGCGGGCCGCCCTGGCCGGCGCCGTCGCGGCGGCCAAGCGCGCGGCGGGCGATACGGGCTTTGGCCTGCGTCCCGGCCGCGAGGCCCTGATCATCCGCAAGCTGCTGGCCGCCCCGCGCACCGCCGCCAATGACGCCCTGATCATCCGCGTCTGGCGCGAGGTGATGAGCGACAACCTGGCCCGCCAGGGCCCGTATCACCTGGCTGTCTGGGGCGGCAAGGATCCGACCCGCGCCGTCGAACTGACCCGCCTGCGGTTCGGAACCGCGCCCAGGATGCAGGTCCTGGCCGAAGCCAAGGACGTGCTCGCCGCCGCCAAGACGCCGTGGGGCGTCGGCGTGCTGGCCCTGACGCCGGACAGCAACTGGTGGGGCCGCCTGCTGGCCGAGCCGAAACTGAAGATCTTCGCCGCCCTGCCCTGCCTGAACCGTTGGGGCCCGCAGGCCGCCCTGGCCGTGGCCGAGGTCGAGGTCGAGCCCACCGGCGGCGACCAGACCTTCTGGGTCACCGACTCGGGCAAGAGCGCCGCCGCCATCGTCGAGGCCCTGAGCCCCAGCGGCGTCGCCGCCGAGCCCCTGGCCGAGTCCGGCGGGCTGAAGCTGTTCTCGCTGTCGGGCTTCTTCCAGGTCAATGATGCGCGCCTGGCCCAGGCTCCCGGCAAACTGACCGGCGTCATCGGGGCTGCGCCCACGCCGTTCGACGTTTAAGTGGGCGACGTGTAAGACGACGGCCAGTTCAGACTGAGTTCCAAGATGACCGCTCCCGCCCCCGACCGCTTCGCCGCGCAGCGTCCCATGCCCAAGCCGGGCATCATGGATATCCACGCCTATGTCGGCGGCAAATCCAAGGTCGAGGGCATCGCCCATCCGGTGAAGCTGTCCAGCAACGAGAACATTCTGGGCTGCAGCGACGCGGCCAAGGACGCCTATCGCGCCGCCGTCGACCGCCTGCACCTCTATCCGGACGGCAAGGCCAATGGCCTGCGCGCCGCCGTGGCCGAGCGCTACAGGCTGGAGCCCGAACGCCTGACCTTCGGCGACGGCAGCGACGAGATCTTCGCCCTGCTGTGCCAGGTCTATCTGGAGCCCGGCGACAATATCGTTCAGGGCGAGCACGGCTTCGCCGCCTACGCCATCGGGGCCCGCGCCTGCCAGGGCGAGGTGCGGATGGCCCGCGAGCCGAACCAGCGCATTGACGCCGACGAAGTGGTCAAATGCATCGACGAGCGCACTCGGCTGGTGTTCATCGCCAACCCCGCCAACCCGACCGGCACCTGGCTGACCGGCGAGGAAATCCGCGCCCTGCACGCCGCCATCCCGCCGTCGGTAGTGCTGGTGCTGGACGGCGCCTATGCCGAGTTCGCCACCGATCCGCGCTTCGAGGATGGCCTGGACTTGGCCCGCACGGCGCAAAACGTCATCGTCACCCGCACCTTTTCCAAGATCCACGGCCTTGGCGGCCTGCGTGTCGGCTGGGGCTATGGACCAGCCGGGATCATCGAGCCGATCGAGCGCATCCGTCCGCCGTTCAACACCTCGATCCCCGGTCAGGAGGCGGCCGTCGCCGCCCTGGCCGACCTCGAATTCCAGGCCCGCTCCGTGGCCCTGGTCGAACAGTGGCGGCCATATCTGGCCCAGCAGCTGGGCGGGCTTGGCCTTGAGGTCACGCCGTCGGCGGCCAATTTCGTGCTGGTCAACTTCCCCAACGTCCCGGGCAAGACAGCCCGCGAGGCCGAGGAATTCCTGGCCAGCAAGGGCTATCTGGTCCGCGCCGTCGGCAATTACGGCCTGCCCAACGCCATCCGCATCACCATCGGTCTGGAAGAGCACAACCGCGCCGTGGTGGATTTGCTGACGCAGTTCGTGGGTCGCTGATGTCCCCTTCATTTTCCGCTCTCCCCGGCGAAGGCCGGGGTTCAGGTCGAACCCACAACCGCCCCGCTGGTGAGCGCCGCCGCATGGCGCATCATCCCCAGCCGCTCTGGCTGAATCTGGGCCCCGGCCTTCGCCGGGGAGAGCGGGTTGAGGTTACCCCCCATGTCTAAGCCCGGTATCCTCTATCCCAAGATGACCGTGATCGGCTGCGGCCTGATCGGCGGTTCGGTGATCCGCGCGGCTCGCGCTCACGGCGTGGTCAGCCAGATCACCGTGGCCGACGCCAGCGAGGCCCACCGGGCCCGCGTGGTCGAGCTGGGCATCGCCGACCATGTGACGGGCGACATCGCCGAGGCGGTGCGCGACGCCGATCTGGTCGTGATCGCCACCCCGGTGCTGTCGGCGCCCGAAGTGGCCGCCATCGTCATCCCGGCCATGAAGCCCGGCGCCACCCTGACCGACGTCGGCTCGACCAAGGCCAATGTCGCCGAGGCCTTCCGCGCCCAGGACATCTCGAAGATCTTCGCCATTCCCGGCCACCCGATCGCCGGCACCGAGCAGTCGGGTCCCGACGCCGGCTTCGCCGAGCTGTTCGAAAACCGCTGGACGATCCTGACCCCCTTCGAGAGCGACGACGAGCACTACGCGGCCGCCGTCGCCCAACTGTCGGCCTTCTGGCGGTCGTTCGGCGCCCAGGTCGAGCTGATGGACGAGAAGCACCATGACCTGGTGCTGGCCGTGGTCAGCCACCTGCCCCACCTGATCGCCTACACCATCGTCGGCAGCGCGGCCGATCTGGAGAACGTCACCGAGAGCGAGGTCATCAAGTTCTCGGCCTCGGGCTTCCGCGACTTCACCCGCATCGCCGCCAGTGATCCGACGATGTGGCGCGACATCTTCATCGCCAACAAGGACGCCGTGCTGGAAATGCTGGGCCGCTTCACCGAGGACCTGCAGGCCATGAGCCGCGCCATCCGCTGGGGCGACGCCGACACCCTGCACAGCCACTTCACCCGCACCCGCGCCATCCGCCGCGGCATCGTGGCGGCCGGCCAGGAAAGCGCCGAGCCGAACTTCGGACGCGACCGCGGCAAGCACTGAGGCGCAGGTTCGCGACCTCGCGCGTTCGCTGCGAGTTGGTGAAAAGGGTCGCGGAGCGTCCGGACCACGTCCGGAATTGAATAGACATAACCGTTTCGACGAAGCCGTCCGCTCCGCGTGGTCGTTATCCGTCAGCGTCCCAGCGGGTGGCCCAGTTGGGGCCTTACCGGGACCCGGAAGCTTCGGTTTCCCGAAGTCCCGAAGGTCGGGGGGCGTGGGGCCAATTCTGACCAACACTCGCCTTGATCCCCATCCACGCCGACGGCGGGCGGGTCCTGCAACGCCAGGATCCCCGGACGCGCTTCAGTATCCCCCTGAAGCCCAGCCCCGCTCGATCACCCCCCGCCGCCGCAATGGTCGCTGGCCTTGCGCCCTTTCCTCGCGGCGAGGTGGGACAAGAATACGGGAGGTTTCAGCGCGTCGGATAAGTTTGCTGCACGCCCGTGTCGATCCCCGTTGCTTCGACCCTCTCCCAGAGGGAGAGGGAGGGACCCACGCTTGCGTGGGAGGGTGAGGGGTTACACCCTAAACCGTTGTCGCACCTGGGATCCTGCCCTGTCCGGAAGGGCTTCGCAAACCCCTCACCCTCCCACCGCTACGCGGCGGGCCCCTCCCTCTCCCTCTGGGAGAGGGTTTCAGATTCCCGTGCCCATCCGGGGATGGCGCGATCGCTATCCCCGCGCCGACGCCCCCAGCACCCGCGCCCGCAGCATCGACAGCGGCAGGGTCCCCGGAACCAGCACCGCGTCGTGGAAGGCGCGGATGTCGAAGCCCGAGCCCGGCAGCTTACGCGCCGCCTCGCGCAGGCGAACCAGTTCCAGCCAGGCCAGCCCCTGCCCCGCCGCGGCCGCCGGGCCGATGGCGATGCGTTCGATGCCTTGCGACACCGGCGAGAAGACCGGCGGCGGGCCCTGCAGATCATTGAGGAAGGCCGTGGTCTTCTCGACGCCCCAGCCCTTCAGATGCACGCCGAGGTCGGCCAGCAGGCGGCCGACGCGGAACAGCATCCACTGGAGATAGCCCAGCTCCGCCAACGGATCGCCCGCGAAGGCGCCCTCCTCGGCGGCCAGCTGTTCGGCATAGATCGCCCAGCCCTCGGAGAACCCCGGGAATGCCAGGCGGGTGCGCAGCGGATGGGCGCCGGAGCGTTCCTCCAGCGGCATCTGCACCATGTGGCCGGCGACGCTCTCATGGTGGACGACACTGGGTAGGGTCCAGCTGGGGCGGGTGCGGATGGTGTTGAGGTCGGCGTAGTAGACGCCCGGCTTCGAGCCATCGAAGGACGGCGCCTCGCGATAGCCCTGACGGCGGGCGGCCTCGTCGGCGGGGGTCATGCGGCTCATGCTGACCGCGCGGCTGCCCGGCGCGACCGTGGCGAACGAGACCGGCAGGCGCGACACGGCCTTGGTCAGCCAGGCGTTCATGTCGGCGATCAGCCTGTCGCGGCCGGCGGCGTCATCACTGTAGAGCCAGCGCTCGTCGCGGCTGAGCGCGGCCAGACGGGCGCCGACCGTGCCCTTGCTGAGCCCCTGGGCCTTCAGCAGCGTGTCGGCGCGGGCGGTCAGGGCCCTGGCGGCGGCCTTGGCGCGATCCCAGGCCTGGCCCGGCGTGATCTCGGCGCCCATCGCGGCCTTCAGCAGCAGGGTGTAATAGGCCTCGCCATCCTTGAAGCGTCCGACGCCGATGCCCTTGCCGGCCTTGGGGCGCAAGGCGATCAGAGCCTCGCGCTGGCGGCCCAGGGCGGCGGCGAGATCGGGCGTGGCGGCGACGGCTGTCGCGGTTTCGGCGAGACCTGCGGCAACCTTGTCGATCACAAAGGCCGGCAGGATCACGCCCCCAGCGGCGTCTTCAGCGATCCGGGCAGTCTCGGCGTCCAGTCGCTTGACGGTGTCAGCGGCAGCGTCGCCCGACTTGGCGGCCTCAACGGCCTTCAGCCAGGCGCCCGCGCGGGTGGTCACGACATAGGGCGAGGTCGCGCCCGCGCCGAACGGGAAGCGGCGGACGATCTCGTCCTCGATCGCCAACGCCGACAGCACGGCGTCGTAGTCCAGGCGCGCGGCCGGGCTCAGCAGGGTCGGGGAAAAGGCTTTCAGGGTCGCCAGCTTCTGGTCGGCCGGACCGCCCCTGGCCAGCTTGTCCAGCAGCGCCTTCAGCCCCGCGTCGTCGCCGGCCGCCAGCGCGCCGCCGGCCGCCAGCAGCGCCGCGCCGCCCACAGCCCCGCCCATCACGTCTCGCCGGCTGATCATGGCGTCTCTCCCGGGATGTCTCTTCACGGTCAGGTCTAGGCGATCTGACACCGGTGTCCAGCCATTGGCCGACTTGATCGCGCCGGCCCTGCCGCTAGGGTAGCGCGAACAGCCGTTTGAGAGATCCGCCATGGCCGAAGCCTTCATCTGCGACGCGATCCGCACCCCTATCGGCCGCTATGCCGGAGCCCTGGCGTCGGTCAGGGCCGACGACCTGGCCGCGGTAACCTTGCGGGCGCTGGTTGCGCGCAATCCCGGCGTCGACTGGAGCCTGGTGGACGACGTGGTGCTGGGCTGCGCCAATCAGGCCGGCGAGGACAACCGCAATGTCGCCCGCATGGCCGCCCTGCTGGCGGGCCTGGGAACCGAGGCCTCGGGCTCGACCATCAACCGCCTGTGCGGCTCGGGCCTGGACGCCGTGGGCGTGGCGGCGCGCGCCATCAAGTCGGACGAGGCCCAGCTGATGATCGCCGGCGGCGTCGAGAGCATGAGCCGCGCGCCGTTCGTGATGGGCAAGGCCGACAGCGCCTTCTCGCGCAATGCCGAGATCTTTGACACCACCATCGGCTGGCGGTTCGTCAACCCGGCCATGCGCAAGGCTTACGGCGTCGACTCGATGCCCGAGACCGCCGAGAACGTCGCTGACGATTACGGGATCAGCCGCGCCGACCAGGACGCCTTCGCCCTGCGCAGCCAGGCCCGCGCCGCAGCGGCCCAGGCCAGCGGCCGCTTCGACGCCGAGATCGTTGCGGTCAGCATCGCCCAGCGCAAGGGCGACCCTGTGGTGGTCAGCAAGGACGAGCACCCGCGCGCCACCACGATCGAGGCCCTGTCGGCCCTCAAGCCCATCGTCCGCCCGGACGGCACCATCACCGCCGGCAACGCCTCGGGCGTCAATGACGGCGCGGCGGCGCTGATCATCGCCTCGGAAGAGGCGATCAAGCGCCATGGCCTGACGCCCCGCGCCCGCATCGTCGGCTCGGCCGCAGCCGGCGTCGCGCCGCGCATCATGGGCTTTGGTCCCGCTCCCTCGACCCAGAAGCTGCTGGCGCGCCTGGGCCTGACCATCGGCCAGATGGACGTGGTCGAGCTGAACGAGGCCTTCGCCGCCCAGGGGCTGGCGGTGCTGCGCGCCCTGGGCCTCCCCGACGACGGCGAGCACGTGAACCCCAATGGCGGCGCCATCGCCCTGGGCCATCCCCTGGGCATGAGCGGCGCCCGCCTGGCCCTGACGGCGGTTGAAGAGCTGCATCGCCGCAAGGCCCGCTATGGCCTGGCGACCATGTGCATCGGCGTGGGCCAGGGCATCTCGATGGTGGTGGAACGGGTCTAGCCGTTTGAGCGGTCATCCCGGCCACGCTCGACGTGCGCCGGACTGACAAGCTTTGGTTGCGCGTGACAACGGCGCTTCCCCCTGCTCATCTGGACCCTCGCCAACCGTGAGCGTCCGCATGCCCCTTCGCGCCGTCCTTCTTGCCCTGACCCTGACAGCGCTGGCGACCGGCGCCCACGCCCAGCATGTCACCGGCGGCAGGCTGGTCCCGGCCAAGGCCGACGCCGACGGGATCAGGGCCTGGAAGGGCTTGCCCTACGCCGCGCCGCCGGTCGGCGCCTTGCGCTGGAAACCGCCGGCGCCGGTGGTCGCCTGGAAGGGCGAGCGGGCGACCGACCGGTTCGGGCCCAACTGCGCCCAGCCCAAGGTCTATAACGACATCGACCCCTACACCCCCGCGATGTCGGAGGACTGCCTGTATCTGAACGTCTGGAGCCCGGCCAAGACGCGCGAGTCGCTGCCGGTGTTCTTCTGGATCCATGGCGGCGGCTACGGCGCGGGCTCGGGCGCCGAGCCACGCCATGACGGCGTCGCCCTGGCGAAAAAGGGCGTGGTGGTGGTGACCATCAACTATCGCCTGGGCGCCTTCGGCTTCCTGGCCCATCCGGCGCTGACCCGGGAGTCGCCCAACAGGGCCAGCGGCGACCAGGCCCTGGCCGACATGATCGCGGCCCTGCGCTGGGTGCAGGCCAATATCGCCCTGCTGGGCGGCGACCCCGACCGGGTGACCATCGCCGGCGAATCGGCGGGATCGGACGCCGTCAGCCGGCTGATGGCCTCGCCCCAGGCCAGGGGCCTGTTCCAGCAGGCCATCGGCGAGAGCGGCTCGGCCTTCGGGACCCTGGGCAAGGACGAGACCCTGGCGATGGGCGAGGCCAACGGCCTGGCCCTGGGGCGCGCCCTGGGCGGCGACAGCCTGGCGGCCATGCGCCGACGCTCCACCGAACAGATCCTTGCGGCCGTGACCGCACCGACCGCGCGCTTTGCCTTCCGCCCGATCCTCGACGGCTGGATCCTGCCCAGCAGCGCGGCCGAGATCTTCGCCGCCGGGCAGCAAAGCGACGTGCCCCTGCTGGTCGGCTGGAACCGTGATGAAGGCAGCCTGCTGGAAGGCGGGGTCTTTGCCGGCCGCACCCTGCCCGAGGCGCTGAAACTGACCTTCGGCGACAACGTGGCCGAGGCGGCGAAACTCTATCCCCACGACACGCCCGACCAGATGGTCCGCTCACGGATCAACTTCGCCGGCGACGCCTGGATGGGCCTGCCGACCTGGTCATGGGCCGTGGCCCAGACCCGCACCGGCAAGGCGCCGGTCTATGCGTTCCGCTTCGATCACGCGCCAAAAACGCCCGACGGATGGTTCGGCGAGGGCCATCGCGGCAAGTCGCTGGGCGCGTTCCACTCGGCCGAGATCGTCTATGTGTTCAACCATCCGGACAATGGCGGGGCCTGGAGCGTTGACGACACCGACCGCCGCGTGGCCGACGTGATGTCGTCCTACTGGGCCAATTTCGTGAAGACGGGCGATCCCAACGGTCCCGGCCTGCCCGTCTGGCCGGTGTATGATCCCGAAGGTGACGCGCGAAAGCTGATCATCGACGCCGACACCCGCGTCATCGCCGATGACGACCAGCCCCGCCTGAAGTTTCTGCAAGCCGAGGCGCGCCGGGCCCGGCGCTGAGCGGCAAACTTCGCTAGTGACAACGCTGTCAGGTTAGCGCTAACCTGGACGTGAAGGCGCGCGGCTACGACGCGTCGGCAAGCAGGGAAGATGCGCATGACCAGGATCAACAGGGCCCTGACGGCCATCGTCCTGACCTTTGCCTTTGGCGCAAGCGCCTGGGCCGAAGACGCCGCTGGGCCGATCCGCCTCAACCAGTTGGGCGTCGAGACGACAGGTCCCAAGCGCGCCATTCTGGCCGATCCCTCGACAAGCCCCATGGCCTGGACCCTGCGCGACGCCAGGGGCGCGAGCGTGGCCAGCGGCCAGACCAGGGTGTTCGGCGCCGACGCCGCCTCAGGCGACCATGTCCATCAGATCGATTTCAGCCACTTCAAGGGTTCGGGCGACGGCTATCGCCTCAGCGTCGGCGCAGCCCAGAGCCGGCCCTTCGCCATCGCCGGGCGCCTCTATGGCGCGCTGAAGGGGGACGCCCTGGGCTTCTTCTATCAGAACCGCGCCAGCATTCCGATCGAGGCGCGCTTCGTTCAGCGCCCTGACCTGGCCCGCCCGGCTGGCCACGCCCCCGACAAGGCGACCTGCTTCAACAAGGCCGACGAGCGCGGCCAGGTCTGGGCCGGCTGCGACTATACGCTGGACCTCAGCCGGGGCTGGTACGATGCGGGCGACCACGGCAAGTACGTCGTCAATGGCGGCATCTCGGTGTGGACCCTGCTGAACGCCTACGAGCGCGCCCTCGTGCTGGGAAAGGCCCCGACCCTGGCCGCCTTCGCTGATGGCAAGGGCAAGATTCCCGAAAACGCCAACGGCGTCTCCGACCTGCTGGACGAGGCCCGCTGGGAGATGGATTTCCTGCTGGCCATGCAGGTTCCCGCCGGCAAGACCCTGGCCCTGCCCGTCGGCCATCAACAGGTCGGCCCGGCCGGCCGACTGGTCCTGACGGATCTGGACGCCTCGGGCATGGCCCATCAGCGCCTGGCCGATGAGCGCTGGACCGCCCTGCCCACGGCGCCGGCCGACGACAAGGAAGTCCGCTACCTCTATCACCCCACCACCGCCGCCACCCTGAACCTGGCCGCCACGGCGGCCCAGGCCGCGCGGATCTGGAAGACCATCGATCCAGCCTTCTCGGCCCGCTGCCTGGATGTCGCCAGGCGCGCCTACGCCGCCGCCCGGCGTAACCCCGAGGTCTACGCTCTGGGCGCCTTCACCGGCAGCGGCGGCTATGGCGACGGCAATGTGGAGGACGAGTTCTACTGGGCCGCCGCCGAGCTATACGCGACGACGGGCGCCGCCGACTACGAGACCGCCCTGCGCGCCTCGCCGCTGTTCCTGGCCGGGCCCTCTGCGTCAGGATTGGCCGCAGGCGGCAGGCCGACCGGCGACATTGGCTGGCCCTCGGTGGGCGCGCTGGGAACCGTGACCCTGGCGCTGGCGCCCAATGGTCTGAAGCCCGCCGAGATCGCTGTGGCGCGCGCCAATCTGGCCGCCAGCGCCGACCGCTATCTGGAGGATGGCGCCCGCCAGGGCTATGGCCTGCCCTATGCGCCCAAGGGCTATCCGTGGGGGTCGACCTCGTCGGTGCTGAACCGCGCCATGGTGCTGGGTCTGGCCGCCGACTTTACGGGCAAGGCCGCCTATCGCAACGGCGCGGTGGACGCCATGGACTGGATCCTGGGCCGCAATCCTCTGGATCGCTCGTTCGTCACCGGCCATGGCGCGCGACCCATGCGCAATCCGCACCACCGCTTCTGGGCGCATCAGGCCGACGCCCGGTATCCCGCCCCGCCCCCCGGCGTGATCTCAGGCGGCCCAAACTCGACCAACATGAGCGATCCGGTCGCCCAGGGCATGAAAGGCCAGTGCGTACCCCAGACCTGCTGGACCGACGACTATCGCACCTTCACCCAGAACGAGGTGGCCATCAACTGGAACGCGCCGTTGTTCTGGGTCGCGGCCTGGCTGGACGAACCGGCCCGCTGAGGCGCGCGCAGACGGGCCAGGCTGCGCGACACTTTGTCGCTGAAACTGGAATATCTTCGTTCACCCTGCGGGTCGTATCTGAGACGCTAAGCGGCCGGGGCGAGAGCTGGAATGCGATCTGAAGGAGCGGAGGACAGGCCTCGGGGCGACCCCCTCAAGCTCGCGCTGCTGGGGCAAGCGCATCGCAACAGCCTGGCGACCATGGCGGTTCAGGCCGCCTCTGCGGTCGGACTGACCCTGCTCGCACTCCCCGCAGAACGCCCCTTTCACGTGACCTGGCTGGCTGTCGTGCTGGCCCTGCTGGCGGCCCGCCTGGTGATCAACCACCTGCTGGGCGCCGCCCTGGCGGGGCGGCTCCTGACCAAACAGCTTTGGCCGCTGGCGCGTCTTCACAGTACGGGCCTGGTCCTTAGCGCCGGGCTGTGGGCGCTGCTGGCCGGCATGCGTATTCCGATCGACAGCCCGGTTTCGCGCTATGCCCTGATCGTGGTGCTGTCGGCCCAGGCCGGCGGGGCGGTCGGCATTCTGTCGCCTCAGAAATGGGTCGGACGGACCTATATCACTCTGGTCCTGGTCCCCGCCTCCATAACCCTGATCACCCTGGGCGGCGTAGACGCGACCCTGGGCTTCCTGGGCGCGGTGTTCTGGGTGGTGATGGTGGTCGCTCATCGCAACAACCACGCTCTGCTGGTCGACTGTCTGCGGCTGCGCGACGAGAACCGCGAGTTGCTGGCGGATATCAACCGACGCAACCACGACACCAGCCTGCTGAACCGCGACCTTGAAAGGCGTGTGCGCGTCCGCACCGAGCAACTGGAGCGTCTGTCGGAAGAAGCCCAGGTCGCCAATCGCGCCAAGTCGCAGTTCCTGGCCATGGTCAGCCACGAAATGCGCACCCCGCTGAACGCCATCCTGGGCGAGGGTCAATTGCTGGCGCGCGAAGCGCTGACCCCGCCGCAACGCCAGCGCCTGGGGGTGATGAAGACCGCCTCCCGCGTCATGCGGCAACTGATCGACGACATCCTCGACATTTCCCAGATCGAGGCCGGCGGATTGCAGTTGCGGCTGAACGTGTTCTCGCTGGAAAATCTGGTCAGCGATATCCGGGAACTCCACCAGCCCTTGGCCCGGGAGCGGGGCCTGTCCCTGACCATCTCCCTGCAACCCGATCTGGCGCGCTTCCGACGCGGGGACGGCGACAGACTGGCCCAGCTCCTCGCCAATCTGATCTCCAACGCGCTGAAGTTCACACGGCAGGGCGGTGTCACGGTCAAGATCACCGGCGACGACCATCGGCTGCAGATCGCCGTGATCGATACGGGCATCGGCATCGCCGCAAAGGACCACGAAGCCATTTTCGAGCGCTTCGTTCAGGTCGACAACTCTTCGACCCGTCGGGTCGGAGGGATCGGGCTGGGCCTGGCCATCTGCCGCGAGATCTCCGAGCGCATGGGCGGTTCGCTGAAGGTCACATCCGCCCTGGGCATCGGCGCGCGGTTTGACTTCGAAGCGCCCGCCCCGTCGGTGATCTCTTCCGAAGCCCCGATCGAGGACGAGGTCGGCGAGTTTGCCGGCGAGGCGCCCGCTTCGCTTCTGGTGGTGGACGACAACCCGGTCAACCGACGCATCCTCGCCGCCCTGGTCGAACCCTTCGGCGTCACCTGCGGCTTCGCCGTCAGCGGGCGTGAAGCGGTGGCGGCCTGGCGCGCCCAGCCCTGGGACGCGATCTTCATGGACGTGCATATGCCCGACATGGACGGCGTCGAGGCCACGCGGACCATCCGCCGCGAAGAGGCCCTGGCCGGCGCCGCCCGGATCCCGATCATCGCCGTCACCGCAAGCGTGCTGAACCACGAGGTCGAAAGCTATCTGCGGGCGGGAATGGATGGCGTCCTGCCCAAGCCCATCGAAGCCGCAGCCCTGGCGTCAACCCTGTCGCAGTGCGTGGCCGCCGCAGCTTAGGGCGCATCGCGCCTGCATCCAAACGCCCAGGCCCATCGGCAAGACGCCGTCGCGGTGAGCGGCATTCGGCAGTGGATAGCGCCAGACGATTGGACCGTCGCCGGCGGTTCACGCTACTAATGACACTGCAAATGCCATAAAAGACCCAGCGCGATCAACGCAGCGAGAGGCGGGCGCCGATGCTCATCGTTCACGGGCTGGATTTGTCCTATTTCACGGGCAAGCTTGAAGGATATCTGCGCGCCAAGGGCCTGCCCTACCGCCTTCAGGAGATGGATACGGCCGCGTTTCGCGCCTTGGCTCTCAAGACCGGCGTCCGCCAGATGCCCCAACTGGAGCTGCCCGATGGCCGCTGGATGACCGATACCCCGGTCATCATCGACCACTTGGAGGCTGACCATCCCCTGAGCTCCCTCACACCGACCGACCCCGCCCTGGGCTTCCTCGCGGCGTTGATCGAAACCTATGGCGACGAGCACCTCTGGCGACCGGCGCTCTACTATCGCTGGGCCTATCGGGCAGACGCCCAGCTGATGAGCGGTCGACTGGCTGACGGCATGTTCCGCGACATCCCCCTGCCCAGGGCGCTGAGACGCCAGGCCGCACTGCTGCGGCAAAGGTCCGTCTATCTGGGTGGTGAGGGCGTGAACCGGGCTAATCGCTTCCGCGTCGAGGCGGACTATCTCGACACGCTCGACGCGCTGGACAAGATCTTCGCGCGGCGGGACTGGCTGCTGGGCGAAGCGCCGACACGGGCGGATATCGGACTGTTTGGGCCGCTGTTTCGGCATTTCGCCTGCGACCCGACACCCGCGGGGATCATGCGCGCGCGTGCCCCGTCGGTCGCCGCCTGGGTCGCGCGACTATGGGCCCTGAAACCCGACCCCAGCCGCTCCGCAGCCCCTTTGACGCGCGCGCCGGACGATCTGGGGCCCTTGATGGATCTGATCGAAGACCGCTTTCTGCCCGAGATGGCCGCCAATCAGCAGGCTGTCAGCCACGGGGCGGCCCGCACGCACTACATCGGATCGGACGTCGCCTTCCAGTATCGCGCCAACGCCTATCGCGCCTGGCGACTGGGTCGGCTCCAGACCGCCTATGCTGAGCTGGACGGCGCCTCGCGACGGGCCGTCGACGGGCGCCTGGGGCCGCGCTCCCGCGAGATCCTGCTATCCGCAGCGGGGGGCGACGACGGCCGTAACGTGCCGTTAGTCCGTGATCGCTGGTGGAGACCTCTTGACCGGACGCCATGAAAGGCAGCCCGACGATCAACGCCCGCGCCGCAAACCCTTGCAGCGCTTGGAGCGGGCGATGGGAATCGAACCCACGACATTCTGCTTGGGAAGCAGACGCTCTACCTCTGAGCTACGCCCGCGAACCTGAGCGATTTCAAACCGATCACGTTCTCAAATCTGAGCGATTGGAGAGCGGTTTACAGCCTGGTTTACACAAACGTTCCGTGAGCTTTCCCTTAGCCCGTCTTCTCGGCGCGCTCAAGCTGATCCATGAGCTTCCCGGCTACATTCGAGGCAGCGACATAGTGCCTCTTGGTGTTTCCCGCGCGGGCTAGTTCCCACCCGACGATGCCCCCCATGTTTTCATTTGAGAAGCCGGCTGCCGCAAACCTCGTGACAGCTGTTCCCCGAAGATCGTTCAACCTGCGCCCCTGGCCGCCTCTGCTGCCCGAGCAAACGCCTGCGTCAGAGCGTCAGGTTTCCACGGTGTCTTTCGAGGGATGACGAACATGAAGGCGGAAGACATCACGGAAGAACAGATCATGGGGATGATCCCGCCCCTACGGCGTAGATCAGCCGCTCTTCTCCGGGCTCCAGGAGATCGCAAATGGCCCAGATGTATTTCGCTACTGAAGTCCGTCTTGGCGGCAATCTCCCGGGTTGAATAACCCTGGTCTCTCAATGCGCCGATCCCGCGGACCAACTCCAGTAACGCTTGTTGGCGGCGGGCCAGGTTCCCGACCAGACCCATTTGGACGTCAGAGACCGCTATCAGTCGCCAACGACCGCGTATGATATCCTTGGCTCGAACTCAAATCGCCTGATCCTCCACTGATTGAGAGACAGAACTTCCAGAGCGGCAACGGTCTCGCCTGGAAACGCTTCCTCGTTCAACTCGTCGAAGGCAATGACCGACCCCTTTGGCATCCGCGGCAGGAACAGTTCCAGAGCTTTCTTTGTGGGCGCGTAAATATCGAAGTCCAAATAGAGGAGACTCACAAGCAAATGTGGGTGCTCTTCTAAATACTTCGGAGCGGTTTCGTTGAAGTCACCCTTCACGACGGCGACCTTCGGAAAGTGATTAAGCATCCGATTTTGATCATATATTTCAACAGCCTTGAGAATGTCCTCATAGGCGTGCGTGGCGGAAAAGCCGTGCTGCTTTAGATGGGCGGACTTTCGATCCGGCAAGCCGAGCGTGTCCTCATCGGAAATGACTGGAAAGCCGCTAAACGTGTCAAACCCAATGATGCGCCGCTGAAAATTGTAGGGTTCCAGTATGGTGGAAAGCTTGGCGAAGCTCATCAGGCCGCCCCCGAACAAGACTCCACATTCCACGATTGAGCCGTGAACGTTCTGAACAAGCTTGAACAGTTCATAACGCGCCATAAACCGCGCCAAGGTCTGGCGGGGCACGTATTTGGAAAAATTCTCGAGCTTTTCCGTGGCCGACCCTTCGCTCTCGGAAAAATAGGCTTCCAGAGCGCGTCTGCCATCAACATCCGCGGATGTCTGTGTCCGCGGGTCGTGCATCGTCGGGGAAATGTCTTCGCCTGCGCTCATGCGATTTGGAACTCTTGAGAAACGTTGAGTGGACTGAAGTCATCGACGCGCAGGAAGTCGCCAAGGGTAGAACCGGATGCGCGACTGTCTATATTGGGGCCGCCGCGGCCATTTCGCAGATCTTCGATATTCACTGTCCGGAAATCGGTGCTGAAGCGGGTCGCGCCGGAGGTATTGGGCACTGTCGCGTGGAGTTGAGCCGCCGAAAACACTACCGCATCGCCCATCGCCGCTCCAAACCGGAATTCTTCCTCGGGCGTGATCGGCTCCAGAGGAAGCGGGTGTTTGCGGGTGTCCTGGCTGATCTGGCTGGTTGCCAGCGTCCTGCCGATTTTGACCCATTCACTATAGTCAAAGTCGGCCGAGGTGTTGGGCATCGCCCGATCCCAATAGTTGGCAAAGAACGCCATGGAGCGTTCCGGCGAAACGTCCCAAATGGGCAGCCACCAATTGATCTGCGCGGTCGGGCTTGAATACCAGATGTCGCGGTGCGCTTTGTAAGCATATGAAACGCCAGCCGACAGATAGTCGGAGTGAGGAACGACTCTCAGCCGAGGCAAGTCGAAATAGGTCGTCCGGGGATCCAAACCCTTTTCGATCAGATAGGCGCGAAGTCGCTCCTTTGTTTCCTCGGCGTTGGTGAAGCGCGTCTTCAACGGCCCAACGATCGCGACGAAAGATTCTACCGATAAGCTTTCTTGGGCATGTTCCGGGTCAAGATCGCCGAAAGCCTCGCCCACCAAACCCCGGGCGAATTGGCATAGAGCCAGGCTCGCGGGGGAAGCTGAGTACATCAGAATGCCGCCGGCCTGAGCGGCCCGGCGGCGCTCATCGTCGGACCCTGTCTGGTTCAGTATTACCTGCAGCATAGCGTGTCCTGTCCCCAGAAATAGCGAAACAATCCGGCAACCGCCTGCACCAAACTGCTCCGACCCTTTAACGCATAGATGCCAGATTCTACCACGGCCCCGCTTAAAGTTACGTGCTGGCTGATGGCCTGTCTACGAGCACACTCACGTGCCGCAACTGAAGATATCGTGCGCCAAGCATGGCCTCGATTTTCCTTGGAATAATCGGAAGCCGTCTTACCGCCTGCGGTCACCACACCGCTACGGGCGACGGGTACGACCATCCTCTCCTCGTGCGGCTTCGCGCTCTATGTGACCGTGTCGGTTCTCACACGCTGCAGACGGTGAAACCGGCTAGCCTCGGCTCTCGTCCTCGACCAGGCCCTTGCCCAGCACGGCCTTGAAATGGGCGATGGTCTTGGCCAGGCCTTCCTTCAGCTGGGTCCTGGGCTCCCAGTCCAGCGCCGACCTGGCCAGGGTGATGTCGGGCTGGCGCTGGCGGGGATCGTCCTGCGGCAGGGGCTTGCGCTCGATCACCGAGCTCGAGCCGATCTGGGCGATGGTCTGCTGGGCCAGCTCCAGGATGGTGAACTCGTTGGGATTGCCGATATTGACCGGACCGGTGAAACCGGTGGGCGTAGCCATCATGCGGATGAAGCCTTCGACCAGATCATCGACATAGCAGAAGCTGCGGGTCTGCTGGCCCTCGCCGTAGATGGTGATCGGCTGGTTGGTCAGGGCCTGGACCACGAAATTGCTGACGACGCGGCCGTCATTGATCGCCATGCGCGGGCCGTAGGTATTGAAGATCCGCACCACCTTGATGTCGATGCTGTCCTGCCGGAAGCTGTCGAAGAACAGGGTTTCGGCGCAGCGCTTGCCCTCGTCATAGCAGGCGCGCGGGCCGATCGGATTGACCCGGCCCCAGTAGCTTTCGACCTGCGGGTGGATCTCGGGATCGCCATAGACCTCGCTGGTCGAGGCCTGCATCACCCGGGCCCCGGTGCGCTTGGCCAAGTCCAGCATGTTGATCGCGCCCAGGACATTGGTGCGCACGGTCATCACCGGATCGTACTGATAGTGAATCGGGGAGGCCGGGCAGGCCAGGTTGTAGATCTGGTCGACCGGAATGAAGATCGGATGGTTCACATCGTGGTTCACGAACTCGAAGTTCGGGTGATCCAGCAGGTGAGCGATGTTGTCCTTGCTGCCCGTGAACAGGTTGTCCAGGCACACCACCCGGTCGCCCCGCGCGATCAGCCGATCGCACAGGTGAGAGCCGACAAAGCCGGCCCCGCCCGTCACCAGGATACGAAGAGCGGTGTGTTTCTTGGCGGCGGTCTGGGCGGACATGACGGGTCTCTGCGGCGCGATCTTCACCGTGGTCTGATGTGCGTAACGGGTCTCGCCCCCCGGCTCAACCATCGCCTGCGGCGACGGATGCGACCGACCGGCGCACCCGCCCTCTCGCGGCTAGTTCACCCGCTCGGTCTGGACGCCCAGCGTCGCCAGTTGCACCTGCAGGCTGTCGGCGCCGACCAGGTGTCCGGCCCCGACCGCGACGAAACTGACGCCCGAACCGGCCAGCTTGGTCTTCAGCTGCCTGGCCCAGTCGCGATTGCGGTCGGTCAGCAGCACGCCATAGACCTCGGCATAGTTGGTCTTCATCTCGGTGATGAACTGCTCCTCCAGGGCCCGGGTGTCGCCGGCCGCCCAGGCCAGGACCATGCTGTCGATCTTGGCCGGGCCGGCCTCGGCGTCGTCCAGGGTGGCCCGCAGCATCTCGACCTCGGTCTTGGTCGGCATGTCGGCGAAGAAGCGGATCTGCTGTTCGGCGGTCTCCAGCGATGAGGCCGGCTTGCCCGCCGCCTTCATCTCGGCCGACACCACCTGCTCGACCCCGCTGCGCGGATCATAGCCGGCCTTGATCACCGGCAGCATGGCCAGAGAGATCGAGGCCAGCCAGGGTCGCATGACCTCCATGGCCTGGGGCGGCATGCCTGCGGCCTGGGCCAGACCCTGGGCGCGCTTGAGGTCCTTGGGCGACAGCTTCTGCGACAGCGGGGTGGCGCGATCCAGGCCGTACTGCATGACCAGCGGCTGCATGACCGCAGGGTCGTCGGCGCCCAGAACCTCGATCACCAGATCATCGCTGGCCTTCAGGGCCTGATCGATGCGGGGCGAGCGCCACTGGGTCTCCGGCTTCAGCACGTGGATCGTCCCGAACAGGTAGATCGTCGAGTCCTGGTCCTTGATCACCCAAAGGGCGGGCTCGGCGGCGGCCGGGGCGGCGAGGCCAAGGGCCAGGATGGAAACCAGGCCGATGAACGCCCGGCGGGCGGGCTGGAAGACGGTGCGGAGCATGTGATTCTCTGTACGGATGCGAGGAAGAGTTAGGGGGGAAGCCTCGCCAGGCGCAATCAGGCCCGGCGAAGGCGGCTATTTCAGGAAGCGCTCGACCGCGGCGGCGAAGGCGGCCGGCTGGTCCAGCATGATGAAGTGAAAGGCGCCGTCGACGCGCTCCAGCCTGGCCCCGGCCAGCTTGGCGTAGGCGCCGGCATAGGTCTGGTCGACCATGGCCTGAGGCGCGCCCATGGCCGGATCATAGGGATAGAGCATCGTGGTCGGCGTGGTGACCGCGGCCAGCTCGCCGCGCATGTCCGTGGTCAGAACATCGTACAGGGCGCGCGCCACAACCGGTTGCGACGAGGTCCTGGACCAGTCCAGCGCGGCCTTCAGGCCCTCCGGCGACTTGACCAGGCGGGGCATGGTCATGGCCTGCTGGGCGGCGAAGGTCTCGGCCGACATGGCGGCCATGCCGTCGCGCATGGCGGTCGCCTGCGGCCTGACGCCCTCGACCGTGGCGGCCGGCGAGAACAGCACCGGATAGAACGGCAGGCTGTCGACGATCATCAGGCGGCTGAGATCCTCGGGATGGCGACGGGCCAGCATCAGGCCGGTCAGGCCGCCCATTGAGTGACCGATCACGGCGGGCGACTTCAGCCCGGCGCTCCTGATGTAGCGGTCGACGGCTTCGACCAGCGGTTCCAGCACCGCCCCTTCGGCATTGCCGCCGGCCGGCGCGCCGGCGAAACCGGCGACCTGAACGACATGGACGCGATAACGGCCCGACAACTGCTTGACCATGGCGTCCCAGACCGCGCCGGAGGAGGCCAGGCCCGGGATCAGCACCACGTCGGGCCCCTGCCCGCTGACCGTCACCGCGATGCGGTCGGAGGCCAGCGGCGCCGCGTGGGCGTGGTTGCCCCCGAATACGCCGGTGGCGGC
The DNA here is from genome assembly GCF_058680895.1 of Caulobacter sp. GSs2. Next base: position 752,235 of record NZ_CM178725.1, read on the forward strand.
GAGGATGGCCAGAATGATGATGGCGAAATGGAACCTGGGACGGGAGTTACACATGGTCTCAAAACCTTGGTGCAGGGGCGTGCGCGAGGCTTCAGCGTCGCGGAGCCGAGGAAAAACCGATAGAAGCGTAGGAATTCAGGCGGGCGCGTTTGGCCCTGCAGGCGGTGTCAGCCGTAGCCGCGCCGGACCGACACGACGGCGGCGACCAGCAGGTAGGTCCCCATCAGGATCGTGGCCGAGTCCCAGGCCGAGATGGCCGGGACCAGGCCCAGCTTCTCGGCGGCGGCCCAGCAGAACAGCGCCGCCTGCAGGACCCAGAAGCTGATCGCGCTGGCCTCGATCGTGATCTGGCGGATCAGTTCGTCGCCGCGACGCCAGACCAGCAGATTATAGACGGTCTGAACCAGAAACAGGGCGACAACCCCGCAAAGCACAGCGACGCCCAACGCCTGAGGCACGGGATCATAGAACAGGTGGGCCAGCACCGGCGCGATCATCATCGGTCCTGCCAGGAACAGCACGATCGCCTGCTGGCGGTAAAAGGTGATCTGGGACGGCGTCGCGGCGCGTCCGCTCTTCGGATCCAGAACCCATCCGGCGAGCTTGCCGCTGAGGCTGGCCAGTCCGATGAAGACCCCCATGGCCAGAAGCAGCGCGCCGATGATCAGAGCGCCGTGATCGGACCAGCCCAGATCATAGGCCGGTACGGGCCCCAGCTTGAGCAGCTTGCCGACGAAGTAGCCGACGACGCCGCCGACCAGGCCGCCCGCGATCAGCTTCACGGCGCGGACGGCGATCTTGTTGGAAGACATCATGACTCGGGTCATGGGATTTCTCCTTACGGACCGGCCCTAGGCCTCGTCCTGGAAGATGGCTTCGATGGGTTGGGCGAAGAGTCGGGCGATCTTGAAGGCCAGCGGCAGGCTGGGATCGTACTTGCCCGTCTCCAGGGCGTTGATGGTCTGGCGCGAGACCTCGAGGCGTTCGGCGAGGTCAGCCTGGCTCCAGTCGCGCTCGGCGCGCAGCACCTTGAGCCGGTTCTTCACTGGTACCTCCGGCGAACGAAGGGTTGGGCCAGGCCGAAGCTGCCGCAGAACAGCGGAAACACCAGATAGAGCGGGATGTGCGGCACGACGTCGGCGTTCTCCAGAAAACCCCACGCCGTGCAAGCCGACAGCGTGATCCCGACGCCCCACAGCATCGACTGGACCAGGACCGAGCGGATGAACTCGTCGGTCTCCTCGATCAGATAGAGGCCCATGATGGCGATCACCGCGATGACCGGGAACGCCGGGGCGATGGCCAGAATCCAGAGCAGCGGGCCGGTCGGATGAAGGTTGCTGATGGCCCACAGGGCGCCGGACAGCACGACGACATAGGCGAGCATGGCGGGAATGAACCGGGCGATGTAGCGGCGGCCGGCGGCGGTCGTTGACGTACTCATGTCGGGTCTCCTGTTTCTGGATCAGCGCTGACGCAGCCACCAACCGGCCCAGACCAGGCCATAGCCAACCAGCTGGGCCGTGAGCAGGGACACAAAGCCAAGCGTCGCCCACTCAAGAGGATCGCGTTGACCAAACATCGCGACCAGACGCTCGGCGTTGACCAGCACACCGATCGGCAACAGGGCCAGCATCCCGCCCGTCCCGCCCCAGAACCAGGCGAAGGTGTGCGCCGCCCGTGCGGCCTCGTCGATATTGCGCCAGTAGATGATCGACACCCAGAAGAGCGCCACGATAGCCGTCAGCGTCGCGCCAAAGACCAGCGGCGCCGGCAAGGTGACGCCCATGTCCTCCAGCATCGCGCTTCCCGCGCCGACGAAGCCGCCGAAAATTCCCGTGCCCAGCAAGATCTTCTGCGCCAGACCCTGGCGCGCCGCTTGGCGGCCAATACGCTCGTTTATGACAAGCACCCCTATCGAAATGACAAGGGTATTTGTCACATGCGCCCGCAGCATGTCAAGCGTGCTTATCTTTTTGTATGGGAGAGGCGACTAAATGTAAGGTCCGTCAGCTCTTCAGGCGGCCTTGGGCAGATCGAAAATGTCGCGGGTCTCGTCGCCCAGAACCCCACGCCAGTGAATGGCCTCGATTGTGTGGCGCTTCAGGGCTCGGGCCAGAACGCCCCGGCTTTGGCAGGTGCGCATTTCCCAGCCGTAGCGCGAGAAGCGGTCACCAAAGTCGGCCCAGCGGATAACCCGACCGGCGGCATCCTGTCGCCAGATGGCCTTGTCGCAAGCCGGGATGCGGGCGCAGGCCTCCCAGGCACGGATACGCATGGCGAGAATGGCGAAGGGGTCGCGGCGAGTTTTTGGCACGCTTGAAGCTCCGGCGGTCGATCGGCCAGAACGCGAAACGCGACTGATCTCTCCGCCCCCTCAAGCTATCACTTGCGGACAACAGGAGAAGGCCCACCACATCTAGTGTGACGCCGTGCCGCGCGACAGGCGATGCGACACCGGCTGCCTGAAAATCACTCTTTACCGGAGCGCCGAATCCGCTCCTCGCGGCTAGGTCCAGGCCTTGAAGTGCTTAGACAGTTTCAGACCCTGGCGCTGGTAGTGCGACCCGCCCTCGCCGTACAGCCGTACGGGCCGCGAGGTCAGGGGCTCATAGACCAGCCGCGCCACCGTCTGGCCGTCCTCCAACAGGAACGGGGTTTCGTGACTGCGCACTTCCAGCACGCCCTTGGAGCCGACAGCGCCGGCCTCTTCGGTGCCGAAGCCCGGATCGAAGAAGCCCGCATAGTGGACGCGGAACTCACCGACCGAGGGATCTATCGGGGTCATCTCGGCCGCTTCCATCACGGGGATCTCAATGTCGTCCTTGGAGGCCAGGATGTAGAACTCGCCGGGATCCAGCAGCAGCTCGCCATGACGGGTTTCCAGCGGCTCCCAGAAGTCGCGCGGGTCGTGGCCGTCCACGTGGTCCAGGTCGACAACGCCGGCGTGGCGACGTCCGCGGAAGCCGACAATGCCGCCCATGCCGGGCGACAGGTCGACACCGACGCTGCGGATCGACAGCTTGGCCGGCTCGCCGCGCTTGAGGCGCAGCTGGTTGAGGCGCGTGCCCGACCGCACCAGCACCGAGAAGGTCTGGGGCGCGATCTCCATATAGAGCGGCCCCTCATAGCCGGCGTCGACATCGTCAAAGGCGCGGCTGTGATTGGTCAGCAGGCGCACGAACACATCGACCCGCCCGGTCGAGCTCTTGGGATTGCCGCGCGCCGAGATATTGGCCGGCAGGGCCAGGCTTTCCTGCAGCTCGGCGATATAGACGCAGCCCTTCTCCAGCACCGCCCCCTTGGTCAGGTCCAGCTCGTGCATCGCCACGTCTTTCAGCCGCTCGGACACGCGCCGCCCAAGGCCCGGCAGGAACGAGGCGCGCACCCGCCAGGCGCGCGCGCCCAGCCGCAGGTCCAGGCTGGCGGGCTGCACCTGATCGACGTCAAACGGCGTCTGAGAGGTGATCGCCTCCTGGGCGATGAGGTCTTCGATGGTCTGGCAGGGCAGAATCCCTGCGGAGTGGGCGTCGGTCATTGGCGCGACAGTCGCTAAAGCTCGCCTGGAAGGCAAGGCTGGAGCGGCATCGGCTCGCCTTAGGCAATTCTGATGTTGAAATCAGGCCGCTCCGCCTTGACCGTGCGGGGCTCTGAACCCCTTATGCCGGCCTTTTCCGCGCCGAAGAAGGAACGCCCCGTGGCCGAGGACCCGAAGGACTGGGACATCGCGACCAAGCTGATCCGCGGGGGGCTGGCCCGGTCGCAGTATATGGAGACCGCCGAGGCGCTCTACCTGACCCAGGGCTTCACCTATGACAGCGCTGAGGGCGCCGACCGCCGCTTCTCCGGCGAAGACCCGGGCTTCGTCTATTCGCGGTTCAACAACCCGACCGTAAAGATGTTCGAGGACCGCTTGGCCCTGCTCGAAGGCGCCGAAGTCTGCCGCGCCCAGGCGACAGGCATGGCCTCGATCAACATGTCTCTGATGGGCCTGGTTCGCGCCGGCGACCACGTTGTCGCCGGTCGCGCCCTGTTCGGCTCGTGCCGCTGGCTGATCTCTGAGTGGCTGCCGCGCTTCGGTGTGGAAACCACCTTCGTCGACGCCACCGATCCCAAGGCCTGGGAAGCGGCCATGCGGCCCAATACCAAGGCCGTGCTGATCGAGACGCCATCGAACCCGGTGCTCGAGATCACCGACATCCGCGCCGTCTCCGAGATCGCCCACGCGGTCGGGGCCAAGGTCATTGTCGACAACGTCTTCGCCACCCCGATCTTCCAGCAGCCGCTGAAGCTGGGCGCCGATATCGTGGTCTATTCGGCCACCAAGCACATCGACGGTCAGGGCCGCGTGCTGGGCGGCGCGATCCTGACCAGCGAGGCGATCAACGAGGAATTTTACCGCGACGCCCTGCGCCATACCGGCCCGTCGCTATCGCCGTTCAACGCCTGGGTGCTGGTCAAGGGCCTGGAGACGCTGGACCTGCGCGTGCGGCGCCAGACCGAGACGGCTTTCGCCCTGGCCAATGTGATCGCCGAGCACAAGAAGACCCAGAAGGTGCTCTACCCCTTCCGCCACGACCACCCGGGCCACGACGTCGCCAAGTCGCAGATGACGGGCGGCGGCACCGTAGTGGCCCTGGACCTGGGCAGCCGAGAGGCCGCTTTCAAGTTCTTGAACGCGCTGGAGATTGTCGACATCTCCAACAATCTGGGCGACGCCAAGTCGATGGCCACCCACCCGCCGACAACCACCCACCGCTCGGTGCCCGAAGACCAACGTCCGTCGCTGGGCGTCACCGAAGGCGGCGTGCGCCTGTCGGTGGGTCTCGAAAGCCTTGCCGATCTGACGCGAGATGTGACCCGTGCGCTCGACCAGGCGTGAAACCTCCCCTCCGCTGCAGCGGATCCGCAAGCGTCGCGGCGCCGATGGCGGCATCTATGAAGCCCGCACGCGCGACATCGTCGTGCGCGTGGCGCCCGTCTACCTGCCCGAGGAATCCGCGCCCGAGGAAGGCCTCTATCTGTGGTCCTACACGGTGGAGATCGAAAACCACGGCGCCGAGACGGTGCATCTGGTCGCCCGCCGCTGGGCGATCACCGATGCGCTCAATCGCTGCAACGAGGTCGAGGGTTCTGGCGTGGTCGGCGAGCAGCCCGAGCTGAAGGCCCGCGAGGCGTTCCGCTACGTCTCCAGCTGCCCCCTGCCGACCTCGTCGGGCGCCATGCGCGGCAGCTACCAGATGATGACCGAGGGCGGCGACGTGTTCGACGCCGAGATCCCCGAGTTCTCGCTGCACCTGCCAGGCGCCGCGCGGCGGTATAACTAGAGGAAAGTCCTCCCCTGAAGGGGGAGGGCCTGACCCTAGCCCACCGTTTCCGGATCCACCGCATAGACCCGCGAGCAGTACTCGCACGTCACGTGGATCTTGCCGTCGGGCTCGACCATCTCGGCCTTTTCCGCCTCGGTGAACGACTGGATCACCACGGCGATACGGTCGTCGGTGCAGCGACAGAAGGAGCGCAGCGGCTTCTCCTCGATCAGACGCACGCCGTCCTCGTTGAACAGCCGCCACAGCAGGGTGGGCGAATCGATCGTCGGGTCGATCAGCTCGTCCTCGCCGGTGGTTTCGAAGAAGGCCTGGGCGTGGTTCCAGGCTTCCTTCGTCTCGCCGCGCGTCTCGTCGCCGGCGATGGACTGGATCAGGATGCCGCCGGCGCGCCACTTCAGACCCTCGCCGCTATCGGCCTGACCGACGGCCAGACGCACGCGGGTCGGGGTCTGTTCCGACTGCTGGAAATACTGCTCGGCGCACAGGGCCAGGGTCTCGCCCTCAATGGGCGTGACGCCCTGATAGCGGTCCATGTCGGGGCCCTGATCCAGGGTCATGATGAACACGCCGCCGCCCAGCAGGGTCTTGGCGCCCGGGCGCACGAACCCTTCCGAAGCCTTGGCAACCTCCTCGGCGTCGAACCGGCAATAGCCGCGCAGGCCGCCGCTGGTGTCGTAGTCGACCACCACATAGCGCACGGGGCCATCGCCCTGGGCCTGGACGATCAGCCGCCCCTCGAACTTTAGGCTGGAACCGACCAGAGCGGCCAGGGCGCAGGCCTCGCCCAGCAGGTTGGCGACGGGCTCTGGATAGTCGTGACGGGTCAGCACCTCGTCGACGGCGGCGCCCAGGCGCACAAGGCGGCCGCGCACGGGCAGGCCTTCGATCTGGAAGGCGGACACGATGTCGTCGAGGGCGGGCATGGCGGTGGTGTCGGTCATGGGGCGGTTAGATAGGAGCTTCCAACGAAAATGCGAGCCCCTAGATGCGTGGCCGCCCGACGGGACCGGACCCTATCCAATATGGGTACGCCAAGGGGTCAGGCCCATTGTCGTGAGTCGAGAGTCGGATCACCCCAGAGAGGTCGCCGCTTTTGCCCATACGCGGCGGCAAAGCTGGCCAGTGCTCAACCCCACCGGGCACTGGCCGGCGCCCTTCCCCGCCTTAGCCGATCGCGCCAAACGCCCAGGCCAGAACCGATTTCTGGGCGTGGATGCGGTTCTCGGCCTCGTCCCAGGCCAGGGAGCGCGGGCCATCCAGCACGGCATCGGTGACTTCCTCGCCCCGGTGCGCCGGCAGGCAGTGCAGGAACACGCCATCGGGGGCCGACAGGTCCATCAGCGCCTCGTCGACCTGATAGGGCTCCAGCGCGGCAAGGCGCTCGTCATGGTCGGTGTCGCCCATCGAGACCCAGGTGTCGGCCACGACCACGTCGGCGCCGCGCACAGCCTCCCTGGGATCGTCGGTCAGGCTCACCTGGCCTTGCAGGTCCTGGGCGCGCGCCAGATCGACCAGGTCGGGATGATAGACCGCCGGACAGGCGATCTTCAGCTTGAAGCCCAGCAGCGGCGCGGCGTGGATGAAGCTGGAGCAGACATTGTTGCCGTCGCCGACCCAGGCGATGGTCTTGCCGCCCACGTCGCCGCGATGCTCTTCGATGGTCAGCAGGTCGGCCATGATCTGGCACGGGTGGCTCTTGTCGGTCAGGCCGTTGATCACCGGCACGGTCGAGACCTGGGCGAAGCGCTCGACATCGGCGTGGCTGTTGGCGCGGATCATCACCGCATCGACCATCCGCGACAGCACGCGGGCGGTGTCCTCGATGGTCTCGCCGCGACCCAGCTGCATGTCGTTTGAGGTCGAGATGATCCCCGAGCCGCCCAATTGGCGGATCGCCGCGTCAAACGAGAAGCGGGTGCGGGTCGAGTTCTTCTGGAAGATCATCGCCAGAACGCGACCGTCGGCGGGCGCGTCGGCATCGACCCGGCCCTGGCCCCAGCCCTTGCGGGCGGCCTTGCGGGCCTTGGCGTCCTCCAGCATCAGGCGCAGCGTGACGCCGTCCAGTTTCCATAGATCGATGAAGTGCCGGGGGGTGGTCATATCGGCCAAATCCCAGAGCCCGCCCCGGCTGTCGCCGGAGCGGGTGATTTACAGTGTGAAGATCAGGCGGCCGCCAGCTTGACGCGCGCGGCTTCGCAGGCCTTTTCCAGCTTGGCGATCGCCTCGCTGGCTTCCTCGATGGTCAGGTTCAGCGGCGGCAGCAGGCGCACGCAGTTGTCGCCGCCCCCGGCCACCAGCAGCTTCTCGTCGCGGGCCAGGACCATGAACTCGCGGTTGTTCGGGATCAGCTTGATGCCGATCAGGAAGCCCTTGCCGCGGATGTCGACGATGACGTCCGGGAAGCGATCCTTCAGGCCGTTCAGCTGCTGCACGAAATAGCCGGCCACGGTCTTCACGTTGTCGAGAATCTCGGGCGTGTTGATCGTGTCGAAAGCCGCCTTGCCGACGGCCATGGCCAGCGGATTGCCGCCGAAGGTCGAGCCGTGGACGCCCACGGTCATGCCCTTGGCCGCCTCGGTGGTGGCCAGGCACGCGCCGACCGGGAAGCCGCCGCCCAGGGCCTTGGCCACGGCCATGATGTGCGGCTCGCCGCCGGGAGCCCATTCGTAGGCGAACAGCTTGCCGGTCCGGCCCATGCCGCACTGCACTTCGTCATAGATCAGCAGGACGCCGTGCTCGTCGCAAAGCGAACGCAGGCTGACCAGGCAGTGCTCGGGGATCGAACGCGCGCCGCCCTCGCCCTGTACGGGCTCGACGATGATCGCCGCCGTGGTCGGCAGGGCGATGGCGGCCTTGAGGGCGTCATGGTCGCCGAAGGTCAGCTGGCTGTAGCCCGGCAGGCGCGGGCCAAAGCCCTCGACATAGCTGGGATTGCCCGAGGCGTTGACCGCCGCATAGGAGCGACCGTGGAACGAGCCGTCGAAGCCGAAGATCTCGATGCGCTCGGGCTGGCCATTGGCGGTGTGGTACTTGCGGGCGGTCTTCAGCGCGCACTCGATCGCCTCGGTGCCCGAGTTGGTGAAGAACACCACGTCGGCGAAGCTGTGGGCGCACAGCTTGTCAGCCAGCTCTTCCTGCTCGGGGATGCGGTAGATGTTGGAAACGTGCCAGAGCTTGTCGGCCTGGGTCTTCAGCGCCTCGACCAGAACGGGGTGGGCGTGGCCCAGGCCGTCGGTGGCGATGCCCGCCACGCAGTCCAGATACACATCGCCGTCAGTCGAGAACAGGCGCGCGCCTTGGCCTCGCTCAAACGCCAACGGGGCGCGGTTGTAGACGCCCATGATGTGCTGCTGCGAAGACTTCGAAGACGTAGGGCTGGTCAAGACCGCCTCCCAAAAAGGAAACAAGCCCCCGCGCTATTCGCACGGGGACCGGAAGGCCGCAGGTTGTCGCCGTGGAACGACGCTCTGTCAATGAAAGTGCTGTGAAATTGCACGCTGGCAGCCCTGGGATCACGCCATCAGGTCTTGAGGCGATACCCGGTGCGGAACAGATGCCAGCACCACAGGAACAGCGCCACCGTCAGCACCGCCGTGGTCACCACGCCGATCAGGATCGAGCCGTCGGCATGGCCGATGAAGCCGTAGCGGAAGCCGTCGATCAGATAGAAGAACGGGTTGTAGTGGCTGGCCGTCCGGAACGGCTCGGGCAGCTTGTCGACCAGATAGAAGGTTCCCGACAGAAAGGTCATCGGCATGATCAGGAAGTTGGTCACGGCCGACAGCTGGTCGAACTTCTCGGCCCACAGGCCCGCCAGGATTCCGGCCAGACCCAGGATCAGCGAGGCGCCGATCCCGAAATAGAAGATCGGCCAGATGTGGGCCACGCCCAGGCCCGCGCCCGGCAGCAGGCCGATGACAATGGCCGTCACCGCCCCGACCACCACGCCACGCGTCGCCGCGCCCAGGGCGAAGGCCGAGACCTGCTCCAGAGGCGACAGCGGCGGGGTCAGGAAATCGGGCGTCAGACCCATCATCTTGGCCTGGATCAGCGACGAGGATGAATTGGCGAAGGCGTTGTTGAGGATGGCCATCATGATCAGGCCGGGAGCCACGAAATGTCCGAAGCTCACCCCGTCCACCGCCTGGCGCGCGGGGCCGACGGCGACCACGAAGACCAGCATGTAGAGCAAGGTGGTGACCACCGGCGCGGCCACGGTCTGGGTGCCCACCTTCCAGAAGCGGCGGATCTCGCGCTGATAGAGGGTGAAGAACCCGCTCCAGTTCCAGCCGTGATAATCGCGCGGCTGCGGCGGAACGACGCTGTCTGCCATGTCTCTCATGAACCCGAGTCCCAAAATTCCCTTACGCATGTGCGCTTTGGGCTCCCAAGGCGCAAGTCGCACCCTTTCCGAATCAATATCTAGTTTCTGTGGACAGACCACTTGGCGCCCATTGTGTGGTTTAACGTTTTCTTTACGATATATGGTAGGACGACCGCCGGCGGGGTGGTCAAAACACCAGATATAGGGCTCAAGGCTTGGGGAAGCCTCGGACCCTATCAATGGCGGGAGACGGGCATGAGCTGGACCGACGATCGGGTCACGACCTTGAAGAAACTCTGGCTGGACGGGCTTTCGGCCAGTCAGATCGCCAAGCAACTGGGCGGCGTTACGCGCAACGCCGTCATCGGCAAGGTCCACCGCCTCGGCCTGTCGGGTCGTGCGGCCCCCTCGCAACCGGCGCGTCCGGCCTTCAAGGCTCCGCGTCCCGCCCGGCCCGCCGCGCAGACCATGCCGTCAGCGCCGCGCCGGGTGGTCACGCCCGAGCACACGCCGACGCAAGCCATCGTGTCGTCCGGCGTCGCCCCCCCGACCCTGCCCGTCTATCGCGACGAGCAGCCCGGCTCGGCCACCGTGCTGACCCTGGGCGCCCACATGTGCAAGTGGCCAATCGGCGACCCGTCGTCGGACGGCTTCACCTTCTGCGGCCGTCGCTCGTCGGAAGGCCCCTACTGCGGCGAACACGCCCGGGTGGCCTACCAGCCGCAACAATCCAAGAAGAAGGCCGGCCCCACCGAGCTGGCCCGCTCGCTGCGCCGCTACATCTAGTCCATAAGAACAAGTCTCTCATGCGGCCCTCCCCGTTCGTCGGGGAGGGCCTTATGCTGTGCGCATGACCGACGTCGCCGCTCCTGATTCCAATGCGCCCGCCTATTCCGTTTCGGAACTGGCCTTTGCGCTGAAGCGCACGCTGGAAACCAGCTATGCCCATGTGCGGCTGCGCGGCGAGCTGTCGAAGGTCACCCATCACGGCAACGGCCATGTCTATCTGACCATCAAGGACGACAAGTCCGCGATCGACGGCGTGGTCTGGAAAGGCTCGGTGCGGGGCCTGGGCGTGCGGCCCGAGCACGGCCTGGAAGTCATCGTCACCGGCAAGATCACCACCTATCCGGCCGGATCCCGCTACCAGATCGTCATCGAGAGCATGGAGGCCGCTGGGGTCGGCGCGCTGCTGGCCCAGCTGGAGCGCCTGAAGGCCAAGCTGCACGGCGAGGGCCTGTTCGAGGCAAGCCGCAAACGCCCCCTGCCCTCGATGCCCGCCGTGGTCGGCGTGATCACCAGCCCGACCGGCGCGGTGATCCGCGACATCCTGCATCGTATCCGCGACCGCTGGCCGTGCCACGTGCTGGTCTGGCCGGTGGTGGTGCAGGGCGATCAGGCCGCCGCCCAGGTGGCCGGGGCCATTCGCGGCTTCAACGCCATCACGCCGGGCGGACGGGTCCCCCGCCCCGACATCATCATCGTCGCCCGGGGCGGCGGCTCGGTCGAAGACCTCTGGGCCTTCAACGACGAGGCCCTGGCCCGCACCGTGGCGGCCAGCGACATTCCCCTGATCTCGGCGGTCGGCCACGAGACCGACACCACCCTCATCGACTTCGTCTCTGACCGCCGCGCGCCCACCCCCACGGCCGCCGCCGAGATCGCCACGCCGGTGCTGGGCGAGCTGCGGGCACTGGTCTCGGACTATGACCGCCGCCTCAACCGCAGCGGCGCGCGACTGATCGAGGATCGTCGCACGCGCCTGGTCGGCGCCGCGCGCGGCCTGCCCCGCCCCGCCGACCTGCTGGCCCTGGCCCAGCAGCGCTTCGACATCGCCGCAGGCCGCCTCGACGCGGCCCTGGGCCGCAACACCGCTGTCCATGCCCAGGCCCTGCTGCGGATCACTGCCCGTTTGTCGCCGCAGGCGCTGGGCCGTCAGCGTCAGGTCAAGGCCGACCGCCTGAGCGACCTGTCGCGCCGCATGGATCTGGCCGCCCGTCGCGCCCCGGAACGCATCGCCCAGAATGCCCGCCTGCCCGCCCTGTGGAGCCGCCTCAACGACGCCGGCAAGCGCCGCCTGCAGCGCGACGCCGACCGGCTGTCCAATCTGGAAAAGCTGCGCCAGTCGCTTAATCCCGAACGGCCGCTGGAGCTGGGTTTCGCCTTGGTGCGCAAGGCCGACGGCGCCCTGGCGCGCTCGGCCAGCGACCTTTTGGCCGGCGAGCGGGTCAATCTGAAGTTCAAGACCGGCGACCGCGACGCGGTGATCGACGGCGACGGCGTAGTGCATGCTGCGCCGCCGCCGGCCCTGAAACCGGCGCGTCCAAAACCGACTACACCAAAACCTGATCAGGGCGATCTGTTCTGAGGCCCCTCTCTCGCGTAGAACACCCTCATGAACGCTTATGATCGCGACCTTGGAAAATCCGACGGCCTGGCCGTGCTGCACTATGGCGACGGCGAATTCGCTGTCATGACGCCAGGCCGTTTCGTGCTGTGCGCCGTCACCGGCGCCAAGGTCCCGCTGGACGCCCTGCGCTACTGGAGCCCCGAGCTGCAGGAAGCCTATGCCAGTCCCGCCGAGGCGCTGAAGCGCTGGCAAGAGAAGATCGCCTGAACCGTCGCGCGCTTCTGGCCGGCCTCGCCGTCAGCGGAGTGGCTCATACGGCCCGGGCCTCGGCGCCCGGACTGACTCTATCGGGCAAGTTCGTGCAGGGTGGTTATGCCATCGGCCGCACCGCGCCCCTTGCCACCCTCGATATTGATGGCGAGATCGTCGGCCTGGCCTCGGCAGCGGGCTGGTTCGTGGTCGGCTTTGACCGCGACGCCCCGCCGGTCGTGACCATCACCGTCACCACCGCCGACGGTTCGGCCAGCCACGAGGCGGTCATCGCCCCGGGCGTCTTCAACATCCAGAGCATCGACGGCCTGCCCGCCGATCAGGTCGCCCCCGTCGACCCCATCCTGCTGGCCCGCATCGCCGCCGAAGGCGAGCGCAAGGCCGTGGGCTTCAACAGCGTCGCGGACCTCGACGCCTTCAGGTCCGGCTTCATCCTGCCTGTAAAGGGCGCGAGACGCTCGGCGCGTTTCGGAGGCCAACGTATACTCAATGGCGAGCCCCGGCGTCCCCATTTTGGGGTTGACCTGGCGGCGCCGGTGGGAACGGCCGTGCGCGCGCCAGCCGGCGGACAGGTCGTTTTCGCCGAGACCGGACTGCATTTCGAAGGCGGCCTGATCCTGATCGATCATGGCCAGGGCCTGATCACCGCCTATCTACACCTGTCAAAAGTCATTGTTATGGCTGGAGATTTTGTCGAACAGGGACAGATGATCGGCGCCGTCGGCAAGGAAGGGCGCGCCACGGGCCCGCACCTGTGCTGGCGCATGAAATGGCGGGGCCGCAACCTCGATCCATCCCTGATGGTCGGCGCCAACGCCTCTCGCTCGTAGCGCGAAAATAAACCATCCATTAGCCCTGATCTCACTATCCAGAAGCAGGTCCATGTGGTTACTCGCGCCTCGAGTTCCCGGTCTGACAAGGAGACGGCCACCGCATGTCGGCGGAGTATGCCAATCTGCGTTTTCTGCTGGTGGACGATAACCACCACATGCGGGCGATTGTCGGCGCTATCCTGCATGGCGTGGGCGTAAGGCACATTCGCGAAGCCACGGATGGCGCGGAAGCCCTGCAGGCCCTGCGTGAGGGCCTGGTCGATATCGCCATCGTCGATTTCAAGATGTCGCCGCTGGATGGCGTGCAGTTCACCCAGCTGGTCCGCAACTCGCCAGACAGCGTCGACCCGTTCCTGCCCATTATCATGCTGACGGGCTTTGCCGAGCGCCACCGGGTGTTCGAAGCGCGCGACGCCGGGGTGACCGAGATCGTGGTCAAGCCGGTGACGGCGCGCTCGCTCCTGGACCGCATCAACATCGTGATCTACCGGCCCAGGCCGTTCATCCGCTCGGGCGACTATTTCGGCCCCTGCCGCCGCCGCCGCGAAGAGCCCAACTATGCGGGCCCCTTCCGTCGGCAAGGCGAACGTCAGGACGCGCTGGAAATCTAGTCCTGGCGGACTTCGGCTTCCCCGGCGGCCAGCGCGGCATAGACCTCGTTTGGCCAGCGCCGATGAACCCAGAACCATTCCGCCGGGCGCTCGCGGATACGCTCTTCCATAAAGCTGTTGATCAGACGCACGCCGGCCTCGATGTCGGCGGTGCGGTCGCCCGTCGAGGGCACGACGATGGGATCGTGGACCACCGCCCGAAACCGCGCGCCCCTGATGCGCTGAACCGACATCGGCTGGAGCACCGTGCCAAAGCGGATCGCCAGCCGGGTCGGCCCCGGCGCGGTGCGCGCGTCGTGCCCGAAGAACGGGGCGGCCACGCCATTGTTGAACTTCTGATCGTTCATCAAGGCGACCGAACGACCTTCCTTCATCCCTTCCAGCAACTCCCGGGCGCCGTCGCCGCCCTTGGGCGCGAACAGGCGCACGCCATAGCGAAAGCGGCTGTCCTTGATGCGCTTGTCCACATAGGGATTGTTGGCCGCGCGATAGGTCATCTCGCAGGTCACGCCGGAATCGACGATGGCGGCCGGCATCACCTCCCAGTTCGACAGGTGGCCTGACACGAACACGACCGGGATCTTCTTCTCTGCGATCTCGGCCAGACGCTCCTTGTTGACAACCTCGACCCGCCCGGTGGACGGCAGGATCTTGTCCATCAGCGGGAATTCGGCGAACGACCGGCCCAGCCCGTCCCATTGCGCGACCAGGGTCTGCGCGCGCCAGGCCTCGTCCTTTTCCGGGAACGCCAGCTTCAGATTGCGCTCGGCGACCTTGTGCGCCCCGCTGAGCGGGCCAAAGGTGCGGCCGATCCAGCCGCCGAAATTCGACGCCGCGTCAACGCCCATAAGGCGAAACAGGGCGATGAAGAGGTCAAAGCCCAGCGCCTCAGCGCGCCAGAGCAGATCCTGGGCCCAAGGCCGACGCTTATCCGACATGCGTTCTTAGTAGGCTGGCTTGCACGCTGCGCGCAACGTCACTTCGCCCGGCACGCGACTTGCGGCTGTTGAAGCGGACCGTTCCGTTTCGGGACGCTCGATTGATAGCAGGGGGGCTTGGCTTTCCATGGGTAACGACATCGACGTTCATCTTGGTAAGCGACTGCGCCGACGCCGACGCCTTCTGGGTCTGACCCAGCAGCAACTGGCCGGCACGGTGGGTGTGCGATTCCAACAGATCCAAAAGTACGAGTGTGGCGCCAACCGCATCTCGGCCGCTCGCCTCTGGCAGCTGTCCGAGGCGCTGGAAGTGCCGGTGGGCTATTTCTATGACGGCCTCTCCGACCAGGTTCGCCGAGAAGCCGCTGGCGAAGCCGAGGGCGGCGAAATGTTCGCCCGCAAGGAGACGCTGGACCTGATCCGCGCCTACTACCTGCTGGGCGAGCGTCCGCGTCGTCGCCTGCTGGATCTGGCCAAGTCGTTGAACGGCGGCGAACACGCCGACGCGTAGTTCCGGTAGCGTACGTGCGGCGGGGGCGTTAAACCCCGCCCATGACGCTTTCCGCTAGCCAGTTCATGGCGCTCGACGCCTTCATCATCGACCTCAACCGGGCTTCTGCCGGGGTGATCCTGCCGCTGTTCCGGGCGGATCATGGGCTCGAGGACAAGGGCGCCGGCAAGAACCTGCCGCGTGAAAGCCACGCCGCCTTCGATCCGGTTACGGAAGCCGATCGCGGGGCCGAAGCCGCCATCCGCGCCCTGATCTCGGAGCGTTTTCCCGAGCATGGCGTGATTGGTGAGGAATATGGCGAGGACCGGCCCGACGCCGAGTTCGTCTGGGTGCTCGACCCCATCGACGGCACGCGCGCCTTCATCGCCGGCCTACCCCTGTGGACCACCCTGATCGGCTTGCGCCACCAGGGCCGCCCCGTGCTGGGCTCCATCGGCCAACCCTATCTGGACGAGATTTTCATCGGCCACGCCGGCGGCTCGCGCCTGATCTCGCGCGGCCAGAGCACGGCGATCAAGGTCCGCGAGTGCGCGGACCTGACCGACGCCGTCATCTCGACCACCGATCCCGACGCCTGTTTCGACGGCGCCGAACGCGCGGCCTGGCTGCAGGTGCGCGCCGCCGCCAAGCTGGCCCGCCTGGGCTGCGACGCCTATGCCTACGCCATGGTCGCCATGGGCAAGATGGACATGGTCATCGAGGCCGGCCTGAAATCCTGGGACATCGAAGCCGCCATCCCGGTGATCGAAGGCGCCGGCGGCATGGTCACCGACTGGCGTGGCGAACCGATCGGACAGCATGGCGGCCAGATGGTGATCTCGGGCGACCGGCGGCCGCTGGACGAGGCGCTGGTGTCGCTCAGGCGGTCGGCGAAGTAGCGTCCGTGGAGAGACGCTCAAGAAGCATGATCATGGCCTGACCCAGGTCGTCTGGCGCTTGAACGGTTGCTGCTTCGGCATAATAGCGCCCCACGTCGAAGCCGATGCCGACAGCAGCAAGCCGAATATCGCCCGACGCTTCGACGTCCGCTATGACCTGCCTAAGATGCACGTCGAGGATATCCGGTTCGTTGGCTGCGAGGGTCGAGTCATCCACCGGCGCTCCATCCGAAACGATCAATAGAAGTCTTCGCGAAGCGGGTCGCGCTCTGAGTCTGGAAGTCGCCCAAATCAGAGCCTCTCCGTCTACGTTCTCCTTGGGCAAATCCGGACGCAACATCGACTTCAGAGAATAGGTCATCGTCGAAGTCGCCTTGTCTTCGAACGAGCAGTAGATGACATGGAGGAGATCGCAGAGACGCCCGGGTCGCTTCGGACTTCCGGTTCTTTTCCAGCGTTGGCGCGATTTTCCTCCGCGCCAAGTGGTCGTCGTGAACCCGAGGATTTCAACCTCGAAGCCCAGATGGCCCAAGAAATCCTTGCTCACATCAGTTGCAGCGGCGGCGAGCAACATGCTCTGCCCCCGCATAGATCCGGATTGGTCAACAAGGATCGTGACGATGGTGCTAGTTCGAAGCTCTTCTGACACGGTCTGGCGGATTCGACCGGCGGACTCCAACGCGAACAGATGCAGTTGAGTGCGCCACGCCTGTAGGCGCCCTGAAAATGCCGCCCATGCTTCTTCGTTAGCCGCCGCGTCCACAGCGGAAAGCGGCCCTAGCACGCTGTCCAAGTCGGCTGACTTCACGGTCTTGTCGAAGTCCCGCGTGAACACGCGGTAGCCTGCTTGGGTTGGCCGCCTCTTTGAGAGAAGACGCTGTAGGAAACCCAACATCCGCCTAGCTCGCGGCCTCGCTAACGGGAACCACCGCATCCACCGTCTCGTCGAACGCCGCCCAGAACTGCGCCCGGAGCGCGTCGACCTCGATCAGAACCTCGTGGAAGGCGCCCTCGATTTCCAGATAGCGCCCCTGTGGAATGCGCCGAGCGATCGATCTGAGGTCGGCGTTCAGCACGCGGGTGTCCTCGCCCGCCGCGACGATAGTCACAGGGATCGAGATCGCCTCGACGCTCGGCGAGCGGCGCAGCCAGGCGCAGGCGGAAAAGGCGAAGTCCACCCAGCCCCAGGTCGCGCCACCCAGGGCGATGTCGCGGTTGGCCAGGAGTTGGGACCGATAGCGCGCGTATCGCGCCTCGTCATGGGTCAGGGCGTCGGTGGCGAAGGTGTCGGCGAACGGGTCGCTGATTTCCCCGGGGGTGTAGTCGCCGGCGAACCCGGCGCGGGCCATGATCCAGGCCAGAGCCCGCGAGGCGCGGGGCGGCCGGCGGCCGGTATCGAGACCCAGCATAGGGGCCGACAGCACACAGGCCGAAAAGCGGGCCTCGCCCCGGGCCAGGGCCAGGGTCGTCAGGCAGCCCCCCATCGAGTGTCCCACGGCGATCCACGGCTTGGGCAGGCGGTCTTCGAAGGTGTCGAGCAGCGCCGTATAGTCGCTCAGAAACGGCTTGAAGCCCTTGGCGTGGCCCTTGAGCCGGTCGGGCAAGGCGCGGACTGACAGCCCCTGCCCTCGCCAATCGTGGACCAGCACCGCGAAGCCGCGGGCCTGCAAGTCCTGCACGACCTCGTAATATTTCTCGATCGGTTCGCTGCGGCCGGGACTGACAATCACCGAGCCGCGCGGCCCTTCAGTCGAGGATTGGCCTGGCGGTGAAAAGAAAGCGGCGCGGAGGGTCGCCCCATCCGCGCCGACAAACCATTCAGCTGTTCCATGATCCGGAACCAGCGCTTCGGGAATCGATACCAGAGGCGCCTGTTCCGTCATGGGATTAGCGCATCTTTGCGAACAGCGAAGCCATGCTCGACTGCAGCGCCATGGCAACGCCCATGTCCGACAGCTTCAGCTTGCCGGTCATCACCGCCATGGTGGGATCCAGCGAGCCGGCGCCGATGGCCAGCAGATCGTCCATGCTCAGAGTCATGGTCAGGTCGGCGGGCTTGTCTTCGTTGGTGACCGAACCACCGTCGATGTGAACGACGCCGGCGTCCTTCAGGTCGAACTTGAGGCTCTTGCCCAGTCCGCTGTCGTCGCCCACGGCGCCTTTGATACGGTCGGTAATTTCTTGCAGCGTGGCCATGAGCGCGATCTCCCTGTGTGTTCGCGTGTTGAGTGGGCGGAAGCTAGACCGAGCGACGACGGCAAGTAAACACCGTTCAGACCCGGTCTGGCTTATTTCTTCCGGTCGTAGAACCCGACCTTAGTCGGGCTTTTTGTCAACTTTACCCTTACGGCGCCCTTGAAATCTTCCGGACGAAAGTACGGGGTTTCCTTGATCAGGGGCAGCGGCTGGGTGCGGCCATCGGCGAAGACGGCGACACCGCCGGCGGCCTTGACGAAGGAGATCCCGGTCATCTTGGGCAGCAGCATGCCCATCGGGCCCGCGGCCCTGCTGATCACCGTGTTGGCCTCGGTCACTGTGGCCGTCAGGTCGCGCGTGTCGTAGTCGGTCGCCGGATTCAGCTGCGTGGCGAAGTTTAGGGTTGTGCCGACCTTGGCGTCCTCAGGCAGGTCGAGCGCGAGTTTGGCCCCACCCTCAAGCTGCACCAGGGTGGGCAGGCGTTCGAAAGCCCCGGAGGCGTTGACCGGCAACGGCGTGCGTGCGCCGTTCGCCTCGATCAGAGTCGCCTTCAGATTGGCCAGCGGCTTGTCGTTGAGGCTCAGCGTATAACCAAGTCGCACCCGGGCGCGCTCGCCTGCCGGCACCTTCAGAAACTTCTCGAGATAGGGGAAGGCCTTGGCCGCCGGCCCGATCTTTTCGGCCAGGGCGGGCGTAGCGATCGCGGCCAGCAGGGCCGCCGCGAGGAGGCGCGCCTTCAAGGCGCTCATTTTGGCTTCACAAACTTCAGGGTCATGCGGTCACTCTCGCCGATCGCATCATACTTGGCGTGGCCAAAGCCCGGCTCGGCCGGCTCGCCGCGAGGGGCCGAAAGGCGGGTCGGGGGCAGTGTCCAGACGCCGAAGGGGTGATCCTTGGTGTCCTTGGGATTGGCGTTGATTTCGCTGGAGCCCGCCGGGATGAAACCGGCCTCCTGGGCCATCTGAACGACATAGGCTTCCTGCACATAGCCATCGGCCGCCAACACGTCCTGGATGCGGCCGGCCTCGCCGCGATGCTCCTCGACGCCGAGGATCCCACCGGGCTTAAGCGCCGCCAGGGCATCCCTGAACGCCTTCTCGGCGATACCCGCCGCCATCCAGTTGTGGATATTGCGGAGGAACAGCACCAGATCGGCCGAGCCGGCCGGGGCGACCGGTCCGCTGGTTGGGCCAAACGCCGTGACCTCCACGTCGCCATAGAGCCTGGACTTCTCCGAGAGCTTGCGCCGATAGGCCTCGACCACCTCGGCGGCGGCAGGGTCGCTGGCGTCGGCCTGCAGGGTCGGGGCGTAGAGCTTGCCCTTGGTCGAAGCCAGGAACGGGGCCAGGATTTCGGTGTACCACCCTGCCCCCGGCCAGAATTCGACGACCGTCTGTCCCGGCTTCAGCTCCCAGAACTTCAGGCTCTCGACAGGGTGGCGCCACATGTCGCGAGCGCGGTCGGCCGACGAGCGCCAGTCGCCGCCGACCGCAGTCTCGATAGTCTGGCTTGCGGCCTTGGCGGGAGCCTTGGGCGCATCGTCAGCCGTCTTGCGTCCGCAGCCGACAAGGCCTGTCGCCACCCCACCGACGATCAGGCCTCGCCTGGACCAGGAAATATCCGGAAGCATCATCACCCCTTACGAACGCCGCCAGACTATTTCGCGACCTTGGCCAAAAGGCGCCGGATCACGAAGGCTTGCGGAAGCGCAGGGTCATCCGGTCGCTCTCGCCGATCGCGTCGTATTTGGCGCGGTCGAAGGTAGGGTCGGCGGGCTGACCGCCGGGCGCGGTGCGCTTGACCGGCGGCAGGGTCCAGACGCCGAAGGGGTGGTCCTTGGTGTCCTTGGGATTGGCGTTGATCTCGGACTTGGCGTCCAGCTTGAAGCCCGCCTTCTCGGCCAGGGCGACCACGGTGGCCGTCGACAGATAGCCATCGGCGCCAGCGCTGGTCTCTGACTTCGGATCGGCCCGGTGCTCCTCGACCGCAAGGATCCCACCCGGCTTGAGCACGGCGAAGAAGTCGGCGAACACCTTGTCGGCGACGCCAGGTTGCACCGTCCAGTTGTGGACATTGCGCGCTGTCAGGACGAGGTCGGCCGAGCCGGCCGCGCCCAGAGGAGCCGATACGGCGCCAAAATTGGCGTAGCCAACCTTGCCGTAGCGGGCTTCATCGGCAAAGCGCGCCTCGAAGGCCTCCCGACCCTTGCGGGCGCCGTCCGAGAGCTTGGGGTTGGCCAGGTCGGCGACACCCGCGATGTAGCTTCCGCCCGTGGCCTTGGCATAAGGGGCCAGGATCTCGGTCCAATAGCCGTTGCCTGGAGAGACCTCGATCACGGTCTGCTTGGGCTTCACGCCCCAGAACGACAGGCTCTCATAGGGGTGGCGGGCGCCGTCGCGCGCCACATCAGCGGCGGAACGGTGTGGGGCGGCAACGGCGGCCTTGAGCGCCGCATCTGCGGCGAAGGCTGCGGGAGCGGCGGCCAGGCAAAGCGTGGCGGCCAGCATCAGGACATGGCGACGGTGGGTCATGTTCGGGTCTCTTCCGCGTCAGGAGCGGCGACCTTAGCCGGGGTCGGGCGCGGATCAAGCCTTTACCGACCAAGGTTCCATTCAACCTCTTGAAGTCGAAAACCGGCTCCCCACCTGTCTATCCGAAGGCGCTGGTTTCCCGGGCCTTCCGGACCACAGGTGACGCCGATTTCGGGTCGCCAACGGGACGAACAGACACTGCAACCTTGCTTGATGAGAAGGATGTCACCATGCGCACCATCGACCTTTCCCCCCTGTATCGCTCGGTCGTCGGCTTCGACCGACTGGCCTCGCTGCTCGACGCCGCCGCGTCGAACGAAGCGGCCTCGGGCTATCCCCCCTACAATATCGAGCGCACCGACGAGAACGCGTATCGCATCGAGATCGCCGTCGCCGGCTTCAAGTCGGACGAACTGTCGATCGAGGTGAAGGAGAACCTTCTCACCGTCACTGGGCGAAAGACCGCCAATGACGACGTCAAGCGCTACCTGCATCGCGGCCTGGCCGAGCGCAATTTCGAGCGCCGTTTCCAGCTGGCCGACTATGTGATCGTGCATGACGCGGCCCTGGCCGACGGTCTGCTGTCGATCGCCCTGAAGCGCGAACTGCCTGAGGCCCTCAAGCCCCGCACCATCGAGATCAAGTCGGACGCCGCGCCGCTGATCGAAGGCAAGACGGTCAAAAGCGAAAAGGCCGCCTGACCGGCAGCCCTGAACATCATCTTCTGAGATCCCTCCCCTCGACTTGGGCGGCGCAGCGATGCGCCGCCTTTTTCGTGTCGAGGCCTAATCCGGGGCCGAGAGGTCCAGTCCCTGCACCTGGCTCAGGTCGCAGTCGCGGAAGCTGGCCTTGACGGCGCGGGCGCCGGTGAGGTCAGCGCCGCGCAGATCGGCGCCGTCAAAGACCGCTTCGGACAGATCGGCCGCCTGGGCCATCACGTACCGCAGCCGAGCCGAGGCTAGGTTGGTCAGCGTGCGGCGCTCGGGGCCCAGCGGCAGCGGGGTCAGAAACGCCTGCCGCAGGTCGGCCTTGGTCAGATTGGCCCCGGTAAGCTTGGCGCCGCGCAGGTCGGCGCCGCGCAGGTTGGCCGAGCGAAGGTCGGCGTTCTGCAGGTTGGCGCCCTGCAGCTGGGCGCCCGACAGATCCAGGCCGACCATGCAGGCCCCCTTGGCGCTCATCGCGGTCAGGCGCAGACCCTTGAGACGATCCCCCAGCGGACGCAGGTCTTCGCCATCAAGCCGCGCGCACTGGCCTTCCTTGCCACCCGTCTGACACCAGCGCTGGTTGTCGAGGGCGCGTTGATACAGTTCCTGGGCCTTGGCCTGGGCCTGGACCGTTACGGTGACCAGGGCGCCGGTCATGTTCGCGCCCAAGGTGCGGGCGGTCGAGGTGTCGACCCCGGCCATGACCGAGCCTTGCAGGTTCGCGCCTTCGAGGTTGGCGCCCTTGATGTCGGCGCCATCCAGAATGGCGCCTGAAAGATTGGCTTCCTTGAGATTGGCGCCAGACAATTTTGCGCCGCGCAGCGAGCAGTCGCTGAAATCGGCCTTGAAGGCCGAGACGCCCTCGAACTGCGAACCGTCCAGGGTGGCGCCGGAGAAGTTGACCTCATCGACCTCGCCCAAGCGGGTCTCGTGGCGCAGCGAGTCGAGGCCCTTGCGGGGATGGGGAATAGCGATCTGGCCTTCGCGGAAGTCGGCCTGAGTCAGGTCGGCCTGGGCCAGGTTGGCGCCGCGCAGACAGACGCCGCGCAGATCGGCGCGAACCAGAACCGCCTGGCGAAGATCAGCCTTGCGCAGATCGCAGCCAAAGAGGTTGGCGCGGTCCAGCTTGGTGCGGACCATGCGGCAGCCGTCGAGGACCGAACCGGTAAAATCGGCGTCGGCGAGATTGCGGAACGACATGTCCAGGCCGGACAGGTTCACGAATTTCAGCGAAGCCCGCTTGCCGCCCTGCTTGCCCGTCACGAATTTCTCGTGTGCCGTCACGATCATGTCGAGCTCGGCCTGACTAAGGCGTCGCCTGCCGGCCATGCTCTCCGCGGCGTTCATGCCCTGTTATCTCCCCGGAAAAGTCTCAGATCGCTCACGACGACCATACCGACGATCGACGAGCGAACGGTTAAGACTGCGCGGAATTGTCGCGGTAGATCAGATGACGTCTTCCAGGCCCCTCGCCCCCAGGCGAATGGCTCCGGTGAGGTCGACCTCCTTGAGGAGGGCGTTGGTGAAATTGGCGCGCGACAGGTCCGCGCCGCTGAGACAGGCCTGTCGCAGGTCGGCCCGGGCCAGGTCGGCATTGGTCAGCAGCACGCCGGTCAGGTCCGACGGAAGCAACCGGTCGCGCCCGATCAGCAGCGGGCCAAGCTGGGCGTCGCGAAGATCCGAACCTGAAAGCTTGGCGCCGCGAAGCCGCGCGCCGCGCAGATCTGCGTGACGAAGATTGCAGGCCCGCAGGTCCGCGCCTTCCAACTGCGCGCCCTGAAGCTGCACGCCCTCCATGTCGAGGCCATAGAACACCGCGCCCTTGGCCGAGAGGGCCGTCAGATTGAAGCCGCGGACCGATTTCAGATTGCGCAAATCGGCCTTGTCGAAGGCCGAAGGCTTGCCCTCGGCGCCGCCGGTCTCGCACCAGCGGGCGTGGTCGGCGATCATCTGCTCGTAGGGCATATCGGAGACGCTGGTCCCCGACGGCTTGTCGGTCAGGGCGCCGTCCATGTTGGTGTCGTTGACGTTCCACTGCTGGGTCTTGGCGCCCACCAGCACGGTGTTACGCATGTCAGCGCCCGCAAGGTTGGCGCCGGACAGATCGGCTCCGGCCAGGTTGGCGCCGTTGAAGTTGGCCTGTTTGAGATTGGCGCGGACCAGCTTTGCGTCTTTCAGAATCGCGTCGCTGAAGTCGGCCTTGGTCGCCACGATGCCCGACAGACGCGAGCGCTCGAGGTTCGCCCCGGCCAGTATGGCGCCGGTGGCGTAGGCTTCGCGATGCACCGGCTCGATCATCTTGTAGCCTTCCTTGCGGTCGGCCGAGGCGATCGAGCCTTCACGAAGGTCCGCCTCGAACAGATCAGCCCCGGTCAGGTTGGCGCCGCGCAGGCTGGAGCCACGCAGATCCACGCGACGCATCGAAGCGTCGGTCAGATCGGCGCCCTGCATGTCGGCGCCGTACATGTTGGCGTTGTCGAGTTTGGCCTTGCGTAGATCGCAACCGACCAGCAACGCGCCCGTGAAGTCGGCGTCGCAGAGGTTGCGGCCCGTGACCGACAGGCCCGACAGGTCACAGAAGGCGAAGACCGCGCGCGCGCCGCCCAGCCGAGCCGCCCACAGGCGGTCGTGCTTGGCGCAGATAACGTCTACGTCGTATTGCGTCAGGCGCCGGTACTCTTGGCCTGTCGCCACTGGGGCGGTCATGGTGCTTGCGATCTAACCCGACTGGATGGACCGCGACCATGCCCGCCCGGGCATTAACGCTGAGTTTCCAAGCGTTTCCAGTACTGTCAGGCGATTGCGGGCAGCTCTTGAGCGCGGCTCTCGTCGAGGTAGCGGACCGAAACCGGCTTGAGGGCGCCGTCCAGTTCGATCACCAGCGGATTGCCGGTGGGAATTTCGACATGAACGATGTCAGCGTCCGGCACCTGGAACAGGTGCTTGACGATCGCGCGCAGCGAATTGCCGTGGGCGGCCACCAGGATCGTCTCGCCGGCCGCCAGCTTCGGCGCGATCTCGGCTTCCCAGTAAGGCAGCACACGGACCAGTGTGGTGGCCAGGCTTTCAGTGGCCGGCAGGTCCTTGCCCGCGTAGCGACGGTCCTTGCTGAAGTCGTATTCGCCGCCCGGCGCCAGTTCCGGCGGCGGGATGTCGTAAGACCGGCGCCAGATCGTGACCTGCTCCTCGCCATGCTTCTCGGCGGTCTCAGCCTTGTTGAGACCCGTCAGGCCGCCATAGTGGCGCTCGTTCAGGCGCCAGTCCTTGGTGACCGGCACGAAGCTCTGGCTGGCGGCGTCCAGCGCCAGGTTGCAGGTGCGAATGGCGCGGGTCTGGACCGAAGTATAGGCTTCGTCGAGATCGATGCCCGCGGCCTTGATCAGCTCGCCGCCCTTGCGCGCCTGGGCTTCGCCCTCGGCGGTCAGGTCGACGTCCACCCAGCCGGTGAAGCGGTTCTCGAGATTCCACTGGCTCTGGCCGTGGCGGAGCAGGACGAGGGTTGGCATCGGGCCTCCTTGCGAGATGTCACGGGCGGGCTAGGCCCAGAGGCGCGTTCCGTCAAGCGCCCCCTCCCCGTCCGCGTGACACATGCTATAGGCAGGCGCATGTCTGATCGCATTTTCATGCCCCTGATGGCCTTGATCGCCATGGCGATGATCGCCCTCGCCCTGGTCTGGCCGCAAGGCTACGGCGCGCGCTCGCCCGATCCGTTCGGCTCCACGCCGATCCAGCAGACGCCTGAAATGCGGGCCAAGATCGAGCGCGAGAAAGAAGGCGCCCGTCGCCGCGCCGAAGAAGCCGTCCGGGCCGTCAAGGCCGCCGGCGGAACCGTGCAGTGAGCGCCTTCGACGCCGTATCGGTCGGCCAGCGGGTCATTCTGGGCGAGGCCGAAGCGCTGCGCGCCCTGTCCGATGATCTGGGCGAGACCTTCGCCAGGGCCGTGGAAACCGTATTCCACGCCAAGGGCCGCGTCGTCTGCACCGGCATGGGCAAGTCAGGTCACGTGGCGCGCAAGATCGCCGCGACCCTGGCCTCGACGGGCACCTCGGCCATGTTCGTCCACCCCGCCGAGGCCAGCCACGGCGACCTGGGCATGATTGGCCCCGACGACGTGGTGCTGGCCCTGTCAAAATCGGGCGCGGGGCGTGAACTGTCCGACACGCTGGTCTACGCCAAGCGTTTCTCGATCCCGTTGATCGCGATGACCGCCGTCGCCGACAGCCAGCTGGGCCTGGCGGCCGACGTCCTTCTGCTGCTGCCCGACGCGCCTGAGGCGACCGCCGAGGTCAGCGCGCCAACCACCTCGACCACCCTGCAGATCGCGCTGGGCGACGCCCTGGCCGTGGCCCTGCTAGAGCGCCGGGGGTTCACGGCCAGTGATTTCCGGGTCTTCCATCCCGGCGGCAAGCTGGGCTCGATGTTGCGTACGGTCGGCGACCTGATGCATGGCGACCAGGAACTGCCGCTGGTCGCCGCCGACGCCCCCATGCCGGCCGCCCTGTTGGTGATGAGCGAAAAACGTTTCGGCGCGGCCGGCGTGATCGACGCCTCTGGCCAGTTGATCGGTCTGATCACGGACGGCGACCTGCGTCGTCACATGGACGGGCTGATGAGCCACATCTCCAGCGAGGTGATGACCCGCGCTCCGCTGACCATCGGCCCCACCTCCCTCGCCGCCGAAGCCCTGAAAATCATGAACGAGCGCCGGATCACGGTCCTCTTTGTGGTCGAAGACAATCGCCCGGTCGGCATCCTGCATGTCCACGATCTGCTGCGGGCGGGCATAATCTAGGCGACGGTCACGTTTCGACAATCGATGTCATGTGAGAACGCTAGCAGCGCCGGCCCGTGGTCGCTAAAGCAACGATCTCAACCTTGATGCGAGCCCCGATGTTCTCAGCGCCCCGCTCCGACCTCGTTCCCAATACCGCCGCCTATGAGAACGAGCCGCTGGTCAAGGCCACGGGGTTTCGCGAGTACGACGCGCGCTGGCTGTTTGGGCCCGACATCAACCTGCTGGGCATTCAGGCCCTGGGCCTGGGCCTTGGCACCTATATCCAGGAACTGGGCCTGTCGAAGATCGTGGTCGGCCACGACTTCCGCTCCTATTCGTCGTCGATCAAGAACGCCCTGATCCTGGGCCTGATCTCGGCCGGCTGCGAGGTCCACGACATCGGCCTGGCCCTGTCGCCCACCGCCTATTTCGCCCAGTTCGACCTGGACATCCCCTGCGTGGCCATGGTCACCGCCAGCCACAACGAGAACGGCTGGACCGGCGTGAAGATGGGCGCTCAGCGCCCCCTCACCTTCGGTCCCGACGAGATGGGTCGCCTGCGCGACATCGTGCTGGGCGGCAAGTTCGTGGAACGCGACGGCGGCAAGCTGATCCGGGTCGAGGGCGAGGCCGAGCGCTTCATCGCCGACGTCGCCAAGCGGGCCAGCATCACCCGTCCCCTGAAGGTCATCGCCGCCTGCGGCAACGGCACGGCTGGCGCCTTCGCGGTCGACGCCCTGCAGCGCATGGGCGTCAGCGAGGTGATCGGGATGGACACCGAGCTCGACTACACCTTCCCGAAATACAATCCGAACCCGGAAGACGTGGAGATGCTGCACTCGATGGCCGCGGCCGTTCGGGAGCATGGCGCCGACCTGGCCTTCGGCTTCGACGGCGACGGCGACCGCTGCGGCGTGGTCGATGACGAGGGCGAGGAGATCTTCGCCGACAAGATCGGCCTGATGCTGGCCCGCGATCTCGCCCCGCTGAACCCCGGCGCGACCTTCGTGGTCGATGTGAAGTCCACCGGCCTCTACGCCACCGACCCGATCCTGGCCCAGCACGGCTGCAAGGTGATCTACTGGAAGACCGGCCACAGCTACATCAAGCGCAAGAGCGCCGAGGTCGGCGCCCTGGCCGGCTTCGAGAAGAGCGGCCACTTCTTCATGAACGGCGACCTGGGCTACGGCTATGACTGCGGTCTGACCGCCGCCGCCGCCGTCCTGGCCATGCTGGACCGCAATCCGGGCCTGAAGCTGTCGGACATGCGCAAGGCCCTGCCGGTGGCCTTCACGTCTCTCACCATGAGCCCGCACTGCGGCGACGAGGTGAAGTACGGCGTCGTCGATGACGTGGTGAAGGAATACCAGGACCTGTTCGCCGCCGGCGGCTCGATCCTGGGCCGCAGGATCACCGAGGTGATCACCGTCAACGGCGTGCGCGTGCACCTGGAGGATGGCTCTTGGGTTCTGGTCCGCGCCTCATCTAACAAGCCCGAGATCGTGGTCGTGGTCGAGAGCACCCGCTCCGAGGACGACATGCGCGCCCTCTTCCGCCAGGAAGTGAAGCCGCGCCTGGGCGACCGGGTCGGGAAGTACAACCAGGAAATCTGAGGCTTCCCAGCGGCGCGCGCCGTTCGTAGGGTTTGAGTGTCCCCACCGACGAGATCGGCGGGTCAGTTCCAGGAGAATGCCTTTGCTCACCGACCTCGCCTTGGACCGCTTCAGCGGCCAGCGCGGACGCGTGTGAGCACGCCCGGACGCTGACCGCTCACGAAGCCTGGACAGACGTCATCGACGTCCCCTCATTTCCTTCGAGAGCAACCATGATCCTGGAAACAACCAAAGACGACTACGCACGCCTGATGCTGGGCCTCGGGCCAAGAGATCTAGATCTGGCCGACACGCCGATCGCGCCGCCTGCGATCATCCAAATGCTGGCCGGTGTCGCCAACGGCGTCTGGGCGACCTTCTCGCCCGCCTCCTGGCTGATCGTCGAAAGCGGCGAGGTCGTCGGACTCTGCTCCGTCACGCGGCCGCCAGAGCACGGCGTGGTCGATATCGGCTATGGCGTCGCGCCCAGCCGGCAAGGTCGCGGCCATGCCGGCCGAGCGGTGGGCTACATCGTCGCGTGGGCGAGGCAATGCGCCGACGTGACGGCCCTGACCGCCGAGACATCCACAACGAACCTGGCCTCGCAGCGCGTACTGAGCCGAAACGGCTTCGTTCAAGCAGGCGAGCGCCTTGATGAAGAGGACGGACCGTTGATCTGCTGGCGCTGTCCGACCGCCTAGAGGGCAGCACAGGGCGGGCGCGGGCGACGTCTATCGTCCGCGCCCGTTCCTTCGCCCATTCCGTCATTTGGGACCGCCGCGATTTTGGCGTTAGCTCATCACCCAACCGCGAGTCGTCCATGCGCCCTCTGATCGCTCTCCTTGCCCTGGTCCTGACTCCCAGCCTCGGCGAAGCCGCCCAGCCGATCCTGCTCAAGCCCGCGCGCGTCTGGACAGCCGAGGACGCCGGTCCGCCCCATGAGGGCTGGGGCGTCCTGATCCGCGACAACAGGATCGCCGCCGTCGGCCCCGCCGCGAGCCTTGATGCAACAGGCGCTGAAGTCATCGACCTGCCCGGGGCGACGGTGATCCCCGGCCTGATGGACCTGCACAGCCACCTGCTGCTGCACCCCTATAACGAAACCTCGTGGGACGATCAGGTGCTCAAGGAGGCGCCCGACTACCGCGTCATCCGCGCGACGGTTCAGGCCAGGGCCACGCTGGACGCCGGCTTCACCACCCTGCGCGACCTGGGCGCCGAGGGCGCGGGCGTGTCGGACGTCTCGATCAAGCGCGCCATAAACGACAGGCTCATCGCCGGCCCGCGCCTGTTCGTGGCCACCCGCGCCATCGTCGCCACCGGCGCCTACGGCCCCGCGCGCCGCAACTACAATCCTGACGCCGAGATCCCCCAGGGCGCCCAGGAGGCCAGCGGGATCGACGAGGGCGTCAGGGCGGTGCGCGAGCAGGCCGGCGCGGGCGCCGACTGGATCAAGATCTATGCCGACTACCGCGTCGGCCCCGACGGCTCGACCCAGCCGACCTTCACCCTCGACGAGTTGAAGGCGATGATCGATGTCGCCCATTCCAGCGGCCGCCCGGTGGCCATCCACGCCGCCAGCGACGAGGGCATGCGCCGCTCGATCCTGGCCGGCGCCGACACCATCGAACATGGCTATGGCGGCACGGAAGCCACCTTCAGGCTGATGGCCGAGAAGGGCGTCGCCTATTTCCCGACCCTGACGGCCAGCGAGAGCACCTCGACCTATTTCGGCGGCTATGTCGCCGGCAAGACTCCGCCGACGCCCGCCATGCAGGCCGCCGAACGGGCCTTCAGGCTGGCGATGAAGAGCGGCGTCACCGTCGGCATGGGCAGCGATGTCGGCGTGTTTCGCCATGGCGACAACGCCCGCGAGCTGGTGTGGATGGTCCGCCACGGCATGAGCCCGACCCAGGCCCTGCTGGCCGCGACGGCCGTGGACGCCAGGGTGCTGCGCCGGCAGAACGATCTTGGCCAGTTGAAGTCCGGCTACCTCGCCGACATCGTCGCCGTGTCCGGCGATCCGACCCGGGACATCGAGGCGACCAAGGCCGTGGTTCTGGTGATCAAGGATGGCGTCGTTCATCGCCGCCCCTGAGGCATTCCTCTTGCGCCAGGCCGCAAAGCCGGGCGATCTCATCAGGATGCGTCGCTCGATACCCCTCGCCCTGACCTGCGCCCTGCTGACCGGACCGGCCTGGGCCGCCGATCCCGGCACGACCCAGCGCGGCGACACGATGCGCGACGCCGTCACCGCGCCGCTCGAGGACCTGAACCTCAAGCGCAAGGACATCCCGGCCGTGCTGACACGCGCGGTCGCCGATCCCTATGACGTGGTGGGTCTGGAGCGTTGCGAGCCGATCGCCGCCGAGATCGGCCGGCTGGACGCGGCGCTGGGTCCAGATCTGGATGAGGCCCCGCCCCCCGACGAGCGCTCCAGCAGCAGGAAGGTGGTCGACGGCGCCTGGAAGGCCGGGGTCGCCGAGGTTCGCGACCAGACCACCCACGTGCTGCCGTTCCGGGGCTGGATCCGCAAGCTAACCGGCGCGGCCAAACACGACCGGGCCGTGCAGGCCGCCATCCGTTCGGGCGGCATCCGGCGCGGCTATCTGAAGGGCGTGGGGATGCGGATGAACTGCGCGCCGCCCGCCGCGCCCAGCTGGTTCGTGCCGGCCCCGCCGCCGCCTCCGCCCACGCCAGAAAACCCATTGGCGAAGCTCATCGCGGTCTGGGAAAACTTCCTGATCTGGCTGCGCAACCTGATCGGCTAGGGCTTGACGGGCCCGCCTCAGGCTTCGGTCTTGGCGCCGCCTGCGGGCAAGGCGATCAGGAAGATGGCCAGCGACGAGCCGATCAGGCAGGCGAACATCACGCCGGCCATCGGTCTGGCCGTGCCGTCGTGCAGAAGGCCGCTGACCCAGGCGGCGATGGCGCCCGAGCCGAACGAGGCCGCGCCCATCAGGGCGGAGGTCGACCCCGCCCGCTTGGGATCAATACTGAGCGCGCCGGCCATGGTGTTCCCGCCCATCAGGCCATAGGTCGACAGCGACAGGAACAGCAGCGGCAGCACCGTCCACTGTCCGCCCAGACCCGACCAGGCCGCCCCGACCAGCAGGAAGGCGAAGATCACCGAAGCGATGCTGGCGCGCATCAGCACCCGGTCCGGGGTTGTCCGGCGCAGGAGCAGCCGATTCACCTGGCTGGCGCCGATGATGCCTACGGCGTTGAAGGCGAAGATCATGTTGAAGACCAGCGGCGAGTGGCCGTAGGTGCTCATGATCACATCCGGGCCACCGGAAATGTAGGTGAACAGCACCGCGCCGTTCAGTGTGCCGGCCACACCATAGCCCACCAGCCGCCGCATCCGCAGCAAGGCTCCGAACGCCTTGAAGGGATTTTCCGACCGCGCCTGGGCCTCGGTCTCGGCCGAGCGCGACTCGCTCAGCCCCAGCGCCACCCAGAGGCCGATGGCCAGGCCAAACCCCGCCAGCACCCAGAAAACGCCGCGCCAGCCGGCGACCAGCTGGATCAGACCGCCAAGCTGCGGCGCCAGCACGGGCGCCAGGCCCATGATCAGGGTCATCAAAGACAGCACGCGCGCCGTGTCAGCATGGCCAAAGCGATCGCGCACCACGGCTCTGGCGACCACCGCTCCGGCGCAACCGCCCAGGGCCTGAACGAACCGCGCCGCGATCAGCGCCTCGATCGTCGGCGCCAGCGCACAGGCGACTGAAGCCAGGAAATAGACTGCAACCCCAAACAGGATCGGTCCTCGTCGGCCCAGGCGATCCGACGCCGGGCCGTAGATGAACTGGCCGATGGCCATGCCGGCGAAAAACGCGGCCAGCGTCGCCTGGGTCTGATCCGGCCCGGCTTGCAGCGACCGGCCGATCGACGGCAGGCTCGAGAGGTACATGTCGATCGACATGGGCGCGAAGGCGGTCAGGGCGCCCAGCAGGAGGACCAGCCTCCAGGGCGTTGCGACGGGCGGTTCGGCGACGGTCATGCGGCCTTCTACTCTCGTTTGACGCAACGTGAACCCCTCAACCGGCTTGCGGTGCGAGGTTTGGGCCGTCACGGTGATCAACAATCAGATAGGGCCGGAAAGCTGCAGGAGACATCGATGAGCCGCACCGAGGAGCGTCCGCTGGCCCCGCCGATGCCGCAGCCGTCTTTCGCGACGGTCAATGGTATCCGCATGGCCTACTACGAGGCCGGCCCGCGCCAGGGCGTTCCCATCGTGCTGTGCCACGGCTTTCCGGAATTCTCCTATTCCTGGCGACACCAGATCGCGGCGCTGGCTGCGGCCGGGCGGTGGGTGATCGCGCCAGACCAGCGCGGCTATGGCCTGACCGATCGCCCCGAACCGGTCGAGGCCTATGACATGGACAGCCTGACCGGCGATCTGGTCGGACTGCTGGACCATCTGGGCGTCGAAAAGGCTGTCTTCGTCGGTCACGACTGGGGCGGCATCATCGTTTGGGCCATGCCGCTGCTGCATCCCGATCGCTGCGCCGGGATCGTGGGCCTGAACACCCCGTTCACCCCTCGCCTGCCGATAGATCCGATCGAGATGTACCGCCGCGCCTATGGCGACGAGATGTACATCGTCCACTTCCAGAAGCCCGGCATCGCCGACGCGCTGCTGGGCGCCGATGCGGGCAAGACCATCCGCTTCTTCATGCGCGCGCCCGGCGACAGCGTCGAAGCCTTCGAGGCGCGCCCGGCGGAGCGCAAGAGCCTGGCCTTGCAGGAAGGCCTGGCGCGCTACGATCCCGCCAGCGACCCGCTGCAGTTCCTGCGTCCCGAGGAACTGGCCGTGTTCACCGAGACCTTCGAGCGCACCGGCTTTACCGGGGGCATCAACTGGTACCGCAACTTCACCCGCAACTGGCAGCGCGCGGAGCACCTGCCCCGCCGCATCGACGCCATCCCCTGCCTGATGATCATGGCCGAGCATGATGTGGTCTTGCCGCCATCGCTCTGCGACCGCATGGGCGAACAGATCGAGGATCTGGAAAAGGTGCTGATCAAGGGCAGCGGTCACTGGACCCAGCAGGAGAAGCCGGCAGAGGTGAATGCGGCCATGCTGGACTGGCTGGATCGCCGCTTTCCGGCCTGATGCTTCAGGGCCGGCCGCTGGCCAGCGCCTCGGCGCGCCGCCGCATCGCCGCCGCCAGCTGCAGCAGGGCCAGGGCCGAGGTCTCGTCGCGCTGGGCTGCGCGCATCGAATAGACCTGAGCCAGGGCGAACAGCGCCTCGACCCGATCAACGCCGCCATCGGAGAAGGTCTCGCCGATCGTGCGGTCCAGTTCCGCCAACTGGCGCGGGGTGAGCATGCCCAGCAGCTCTTCGTCGGTCAGATCTTCAGGCGAGTCCATGAGCAGAACATAGCAACTCGGCGGCAGGACGCATCCCCGAACGGCGTCGGTCGATCTTTCGTTCACAGGACGATGTGAAGCGCGTTAGGTTCGGGGCATGGATCGCAACGCTTCCTCCACCGTCATGTCCTCGATCGGCCGGCGCGGCCTCTTCCGCGAGGTCGAGCCCTATTCGTTCGGCTGGATGCCCACCGGCGGTCCGCACGAGATCTATTACGAGGAATGCGGCAATCCGCGCGGCAAGCCGTGCGTGATCCTGCACGGCGGCCCCGGCGGGGCGGTCAATCCGACCATGCGGCGGTTCTTCGACCCGGCCAAATGGCGCATGGCGCTGTTCGACCAGCGCGGCTGCGGCCGCTCGCGCCCCAATGCCAGCCTGGACGACAACACGACCTGGAGCCTGATCGAGGACATCGAGCGGCTTCGCGAACATCTTGGCGTCGAGAAATGGACCGTGTTCGGCGGCTCGTGGGGTTCGACCCTGGCCCTGGCCTACGCTATCAAGCATCCCGACCGCGTCGAGGGCCTGGTGCTGCGCGGTATCTTCCTGCTCACCGAGAAGGAACTGCGCTGGTTCTATCAGGACGGCGCCTCAATGCTGTTCCCTGACGCCTGGGAGCGGTTCCTGGCGCCGATCCCCGAGGAAGAACGCGGCGATCTGATGAGCGCCTATCACCGGCGGCTGGTTGCCCCCGATCGTCGCGTGCAGCTGGAAGCCGCCGCCGCCTGGAGCCAGTGGGAGGGTGACACCATCTCGCTGCGCGGGCCCGAGGCCCGTCCCTCCAAGTTCAATGAGGAAGACTTCGCCGTCGCCTTCGCGCGGATCGAATGCCACTTCTTCACCAACAAGGGCTTCTTCGACCACGACGGCTGGATCCTTAAGAACATCGACAAGATCAAGCACATCCCCGGCTGGATCGTGCAGGGCCGCTTCGATGTGGTCACGCCGCTCGACAGCGCCTGGTCGCTGCACAAGGCCTGGCCGGAAGCGCGCTTCGACATCATCTGGGACGCCGGACACGCCTCGACCGAGCCCGGCATTATTGACGGGCTGGTGCGGGCCACCGAGTCAGCGCTGGTTTCCTAGGACCCGTTTCGCGGCTCGACGTTACGCCAGCCCCAAGCTCAGCGCCCAGGGCGATCCACGCCGTAGACGCCGCACCACTCCCAGCGATCGCGCGCCAGGGAATGGACCAGTCTCTGGCCTGCGGGGTTCATGCCGAGACGCTGCATCACCGCGAACGACGCGACGTTCTCACGCTGCGCGACGGCCTCGATCCGCTTGATCGGCATCAGATCCCAGAGCGTGGCGATCGCCGCCCTGCCCGCTTCTGTCATATAGCCCTGGCCGTGGGCGTGTTCGGCCAGGTGATAGCCGATCTCGAAGGTCTCGCCGGTCACATCGACATCGCCGCCGAAGCCCCCGATCAGCAACCCGTCGGACAAGCGTTCGACGCCATAGCCGACGTGCCAGCCGGCCGTGACGCCGTCTCGGGCAATCTGGATGCGCTGGGCGGCGAGGTCGACGGACACGGGATCGGGCCAGGTCGCCAGCCAGCGGGTCACCGGCGGCGTCAGATTGGCGGCGAGCCTCGGCGCGTCGCCAGCCTCGAAACAGCGCAGACGCAGACGCGGCGTCAGGATGACGGGCAGCAAATGGCCCGCCTCCGGCGTCACATCAGCGATCCCTTGCCGCTGGTGACCTCGGTGTAGCGGTGCACCCGCACGGCCTGGACCAGGCCAAAGCCGATCATCACGGTCAGCATCACAGTGCCGCCGTAGGAGAGCATCGGCATCGGCACCCCGACCACCGGCGCCATGCCCATCACCATCGCCCCATTGATCAGCACGTAGAGCGCGAACGTGGCCGTCGTGCCGGCTGCGGCCAGGCGACCAAAATGGCTGTGGCTGATCGAAGCGATGCGCAAGGCCATGAAGATCACGACGCCATACAGGAACAGCACGCTGAAACAGCCCAGGAAGCCGAATTCCTCGGCCAGGGTGGCGAAGATGAAATCGGTCTGTTTTTCGGGCAGGAAGTTCAGCTGGCTCTGCGAGCCAAGGCCAAAGCCCTTGCCCATCAGACCGCCCGACCCCAGGGCGATCTTGGACTGCATGATCTGGTAGCCCTTGCCGGAGGGGTCGCTTTCAGGATCCATGAAGGTCAGGATCCGGTTGCGCTGATAATCGTGCAGCACGAACAGGATGAACGGCGGAATAGCGGCCAGAACCGCGACTATGCCGGCGACGATGATCCGCCATGACAGACCGGCCAGGATCACGATGGCGAGCCCCGTCGACGCAATCAGAATAGCCGTGCCCAGGTCGGGCTGGTGGGCCACCAGCAGCACAGGCGCCGCGATCATCACCGCCGGGACCAGCAACCGCCAGGACATCCGGGCGCTGTCGGCAGAAAGGCCATGATAGTAGCGGGCGAGGGCCAGAACGAGGCCGATCTTCATGATTTCCGAAGGCTGGAAGCGGAAACCGCCGATCGACAGCCAGCGCGTGGCGCCCAGCGAGGTGTCACCCACCAGTTCCACGGCGACCAGCAGCAGCAGCCCGACCGCATAGACCGGATAGGCGATCATGAACCACAGGCGCAGGTCGATCATGGCCAGCACGATCATCATGACGAAGTAGAGCCCGAAGCGAACCAGGTGCTTGGCCGCCCACGGCTCCCAGGACGCCCCGGCAATCGAGAACATCATCAGCGCGCCGGCGCCGGCGATCAGGCAGAGCGCCAGACAGAACGTCCAGTCGATCTCCATGAACTTGATGATGGGCCGGTCGCGTTCACCGGGACGGCTGAGACCACCGCTGAGGGTCATGTCTGCGGCTCCTGCGGTGCAGCCTGGGGTGGCGCGCCAATGATCGGATCCTCCGGGGCGGCGCCCTCGATCACCGCCTCGGGCGGCGCGTCGGGCATGGGCATCGGCTTTTCAATCCGGGCGCGGATCTCCGGATCCTTCAGCAGGGCCACGCGCATGACTTCGCGGGCGCGCGGCGCGCCGGCGGTGGCGCCGCCCATGCCGCCATGCTCGATGATCACCGACACAGCGTAGCGGGGATCGTCATAGGGGGCGAAGGCGACGAACAGGTTGTGGTCCTTCAGCCGCCAGCGCACGTCCTTGCTGTCGCGCGACACGCCCTTGTCGAAGCTGCGCACCTGGGCGGTGCCGGTCTTGCCGGCCATCTGGATGTCGCCCAGCCCCAACTGGCTGTTGCGATAGGCGGTGCCACCGGCCGCGGAGACCGCCGCCATGCCGTCGCGGACATAGGCCAGATGTTCGGCGGAGAACGGCAGCTCCGGCACAGCCGCCCCGCTGGGCTGTTCAATGCCGCCGACCGACTTGATCAGCCGCGGGACCAGAGCCTTTTTTCCATTGGCCAGCCGCGCCGTCATAACCGCCAGCTGCAGGGCGTTGACGTTCAGCGCCCCCTGCCCGATCCCGTAGCTGGGGGACTCGCCGGGGAACCAGATCTGGTTGCGGGGGTCCTTGAAGGCCTTCTTCTTCCAGGCGCGATCCGGAACGATGCCGCGCCTCTGTCCGGGAATGCCGATATCGAAGATCTCGCCGAAACCGACCGCGCGGGCCGCCTTGGCGATCGCATCCGGCCCGATCCTCAGCGCGACCTGGTAGAAATAGATGTCACAGGAGTTCTTGATCGCGTCGTTCATGTTCTGGGCGCCGTGACCGCCCTTTTCCCAGCAACGCCAGGTGCGGCCGCCATAGTACCAGCCGCCCGAACAGTTGATCCGCACTTCGGGATCGACACCCGCCGTCAAGGCCGCCAGCGCCACGGTCGGCTTGAAGGTCGAGCCGGGCGGATAGGTGCCCGTCATCGCCTTGTCGAGCAGAGGCTTGCGCTCGTACTCGGCCAGAGCCTTGTATTCAGGCCCGCTGAGCCCTTTGACGAACCGATTGGCGTCGAAACTGGGCGCCGAGACCATGCACAGCAGGTCTCCGTTGCGCACGTCCATCACGACGATGGCGCCGCTTTCCTGGCCCATGACCTCAAGGGCGCGGTTCTGGATATCCGCGTCGAGGGTAAGGCGGATCTCCTTGCCCGGCGTCGGGCGGATGTCGCCTTCCGGATCAAGGCGCACGACCCGGCCCAAGGCGTCGACCTCGGCCTTGGTCGCGCCGGCGCGGCCGCGCAGATCGGTGTCAAAGGCCTTTTCCACGCCCTGCTTGCCGATCCGGAAGCCCGGATGGTGCAGCAGGTCCTGGTCCTGGGTCGGGTCCTTCTCGGCCGCCTTCAGGTCACGGTCTGACACCTTGGCGACATAGCCGATGACATGGGCAAAGGCGCCGCCAAACGGATAGACCCGGACCTCGCCCATGTCGGCCGTGACGCCAGGCAGTTCGGGCGCGCGAATATTGACGCGGGAGAACTCCTCCCAGCTCATGTCTTCCATGATCGCCACCGGCGCCTTGCGAGGCGCGCGGGCGATATCCTTGATCAGGCGGGCGCGTCGCGTTCCATCGATCGGCACCAGCTTTGACAGGTCATCGAGGGCGGCCTCGACGTCGAGACCCTTGTCCTTGGTGATCATCAGCCGGAAATTGGGCCGGTTGGACGCCAGGGGCGTGCCGTTGCGGTCCAGAATCAGGCCGCGCGGCGGCGGCATCAACCGATAATTGAACTGGTTTCCAGCAGAGAGCTTCTGGTAGCGCTGGGCCTCGACCAGTTGCAGTTGCGCCAGGCGGCCACCGAGGGCCAGCAGGCCGGCGCCGGCGAGGCCGCCCATCAGGAACGCGCGCCGGTGGAACACCCCCTGGCGCTCATTGACCTCAAAGAACAGGATTGACGGTTCGCTCATCGCCCTACCGGAAGCGAACGTCGGCGTCGTCGAAGCGGTCGACCAGCCGGTGGGCGAACGGGAACAGCAGGGCCGTGGCCAGAAACTGCCAGAAAACGGCCAGCAGACTGGGGGTCGCCAGGCTGTCGAGCATCGAAAACAGGAAGCCGGCGACCATGGCGACAGCCGTGACCCCGGCAAACCAGGCCCACATCATGACCCGGCTTTGGCCGGTCATCATGTTGCGAGCCATCAGCACCATCGCATAGGCCACCAGCAGGGATAGGCCCCACAGGCCCGTCGGACCGCCCCAGAACAGGTCCAGGAACAGACCCAGGAGCAGGATGGCGAAGGGCGCGAGGATCGAGGGCCGGATCAGGGCCCAGGCAAAGGCCGGAACCATGGCGAAAACCGGCTCGGGCAGCTGCAGGCCCCAGATGCGCAGCGGCGCTGCAAAAACGATGGTCGCCGCCATGCAAACCAGCAGCGGAATGCCCAGCCAGCGCGCCGGGTGCAGGGGCCTGGCGCCGCGCATGCTCATTGCGCCGGCGCCGCTGCAGCCGGCCTGGATGCCGGCAGTCCGGATGCCGGAGGGGCTGGAGCCACGGGCGGCCTGGTGACGGCGACTGGCGCGCTGAGGATCGAGGTCTGGGGATCTTCAGTGGTCACGGGCGGCAGGCTGCGGGTCTGCAACTGCTTCTCGTCGGCCAGTTGAGCGAAATCCTTGAAGAGCAGGATACGGACGAAATCAATCGCCGCATCGTCGGCGAACAGAACCACGCGCCAGCGCCCGTCGAGACCCTTGACCGCCGCGCCGACCGGCAGGCCGCGCGGCACCACGCCGCCATCGCCGGAAGTGACCACCCGGTCGCCCTGCTGGATAGGGTCAACACCGCGCAGATATTCCAGCTTGGGATTGGGGCCTCCGTCGCCGGTCAGGATGGCGCGGGCGTTTGTGCGGTCGATCATCACAGGGGTGCGCGAGGCGATATCGGTCAGCAGCAGCACGCGGCTGACGCCACGCGAAACGCCGACGACCCGGCCGACCAGACCGCGCTCATTGAGGACAGGATTGCCGACCACCACGCCCTTTTCTGAGCCGGCGTCGGCCAGGCGGGTATTGGCGAACGGGCCGCGGCTGTCACTGACCACGCGTGCGGACGCCATGGGAATGGGCGGATCGGTCTTCAGGCCCAGCAGCGACTTGTAGCGATCGTTGGTGTCCTGCAGCGCAAGAGCCCGATCGCGCCACTGGCGCATCTCGGTATTCTCGGCCTTCAGTCGGCGGTTCTCGGAGGCGGTGAAGAAATAGCTCCGCACGAAGTCGAGACCCAGACCCGTCCAGCGCCCCGGCGCGGCGATCACGCCGCTCACGGGCTTGGAGACCGTGTCCACCGTCTGGCGGGTCACGCCGTAGGCATGGTCCTGCAGCGTCTCGCGCCGATCAGCCAGCAAGAACGCCACCGCGATCACGACCGCGACGATGAGCGCCACGGCCGCGGTCCAGGTGAGCGGCACTTTCAGGTCGCCGAGGGGACCTTCGCGAAAGGGCACGAACGCGTTCTCCTGGCGCCGCCCCGGCGCCTTTGTCGGAAATTAGGCCTAGGCCAGGGTGGATTCCAGGACGCCCTTCATCCACTTGGGATGCTCGAGCACCTTGCCGCAGCCCAGAGCCACGCAGGAAAGCGGGTCATCGGCCACGGTGACCGGCAGGCCGGTATGGTCGCGGATCTCGGCGTCCAGGCCGCGCAGCAGCGCGCCACCGCCGGTCAGCATGATGCCCTTGTCGGCGATGTCGGAGGCCAGTTCCGGAGGCGTGGCTTCCAGGGCGACCTTCACGGCCTCGACGATCTGCCCGACCGGTTCGGCCAGGGCGTCGGCGGCCTGCTTTTCGCTGATGCGGACTTCGCGCGGCACGCCCTGCATCAGGTCGCGGCCCTTGACGTCGATCGACAGGCCTTCGCCGTCGGCCGGCGCGCGGGCGGTGCCGATTTCCTTCTTGATGCGCTCGGCGGTCGTTTCGCCGATCAGCAGGTTATGGTGGCGACGCATGTAGCTGATGATCGCTTCGTCCATCTTGTCGCCGCCGACGCGGACCGAACGCGAATAGACGATACCCGACAGCGACAGCACGGCGACCTCGGTGGTGCCGCCGCCGATGTCGACGACCATCGAGCCGGTCGGCTCGTGGATCGGCAGGCCGGCGCCGATCGCGGCGGCCATCGGCTCGTCGATCAGGCCGACGCGGCGGGCCGAGGCGTTCAGGCAGGAATCGTTGATCGCGCGGCGCTCGACAGCGGTGGCGCCCGACGGCACGCAGACGATGACCTTGGGATTCACGAAGCCCTTGCGATTGTGAACCTTGCGGATGAAGTACTTGATCATCTCTTCGGCGACTTCGAAGTCAGCGATGACCCCGTCACGCATCGGACGGATGGCTTCCATGTGGCCCGGCGTGCGGCCCAGCATCTGCTTGGCTTCAATACCCACGGCGTGGACGATCTTGCGGCCGCCGACATTGCGAAGCGCCACCACCGACGGTTCGTTCAGAACAATGCCTTTGCCCTTCATATAGATAAGGGTGTTGGCCGTTCCGAGGTCGATGGCGATGTCGTTGGAGATCACGCCGAAGAGGGAAGAAAACATTGAAAGCCCTGACTGAGGGATAGAGGGGCAAAACGCGGCAGTTCAAGACGAAAGCAGGCTCTGGACCAGTCCTCGGCGCGAAGCGGACTTCACGCGCGATTCACTACCTAACCCACTACCGGACAAGGACAACATGATTCCCCGGAATCGCCGTCTCATCTGGGTTTACGCACTCGAGGACAAGGCGGGAGCGCCGCCCCCTGGCCGCGCCGTCGCCTGACAGCCCCAAAGCGCGTCGACGCTGCCCGTTTGCCCTGCGAAAGCGTTGATTTCAAGGTCTATTCGCGGGTCGTCCAAAGGCATTTTCGGCGAGGGTCTCCAGGCGCCCAATCATGGCGAAATCTAGCCGAGCGCGGCCATGACCACGCCGAGCGCAGTGACCACTCCGGCGACGATCTGCAGACGGGTCAGACGCTCGGAAAACAGCCGTCGCCCGGCCAGGGCGGCGATGGGCATTTCGACCACGCCGACGGCCCGGACCGGTCCGACCGGGCTCAGAGCCATGGCTGTGAACCACAGGCCAGAGGCCGCCGCGCCGCAGAACCCCGCCCCCAGAGACTGCCGCCAGACAGCGACCACCGCCGCAATGGCGGCCGGGTTTCGCACCGCCAGCACGCTGGTCAGGGTCACCGTCTGGATGGCCTGGACGATCATCACCGTGACAAAGGCCGAGGCGACGGGATGGCCGGGGTCGAAGGCCAGGCTGGCCTGGCGAAAGCAGTTGGCGCTCAGCGCGAAGATCGCGCCAGAGCCCAGCCCGGCCAGAACGGCGCCGCGACGCAGGACCACCTCGCCTCTCGGCCAAGTCAGGGCCGCCAGACCCAGGGTGACCACCAGGCCGCCGATCCAGGCCATCAGGCCGACATGGTCGCCAAACAGCAGCGCGCCCCAGACAAGAGCGAAGGGCAGCCCGCTCTGCTGCATGGCTGTGCCCAGAGCGAAGGTCGAGCGATGCATGGCGGTCAGCAAGGCGGCCGTGGCGGCGATCTGCAGCCCCGCCCCCGCCGCGCAGGCCAGCCAGAACCAGGTCGTGGGATGAGCCTGCGCGCCCGGTGTGGCCCACCAGGCGATGGCCGCGAACACGGTGGCGAAGGGCAGGCCAAACAGGAACCGCACCAGGGTTGCGCCCCACGGCCCCGCCCCGCCCATGACGGAGCGCTGGGCGGCGTTGCGGGCGACCTGCAAGGCCGCTGCGCCGATGGTGATGGGAATCCAGAGCATGAATGTCCTCTCCTTCTCCCCTTGCGGGAGAAGGTGTCACGCAACGACGAATGAGGGGGCGCCCGGCGCAAGCCCCGCGACAACAGCAACGGAGCGGCCGGACAATCCCTCATCCGGCCCTTCGGGCCACCATCTCCCGCAAGGGGAGAAGGAAGACTGCGCTAGAACCCGCTGGCGATCGCCGCCTCGGGACGGCTCT
Source organism: Caulobacter sp. GSs2 (assembly GCF_058680895.1). Next base: position 794,331 of record NZ_CM178725.1, read on the forward strand.
TTTCCTTGCGGGCAAAGAGGTTGTTGAGCGCGTTCACATAGGCCTTGGCAGAGGCCGTGAGCGTGTCGGTGTCGGCGGCCTGGCCGGTGGCGATGCGGCCATCCTCTTCCAGACGCACCGAGACCTGGGCCTGGGCGTCGGTGCCTTCGGTAACCGCATGCACCTGGAACAGGCGCAGGGCGGCGCTGTGCGGCACGATCTTGTGGATCGCGTTAAAGACGGCGTCCACGGGACCATCGCCGGTCGCCTCTGCGTGACGCTCCTGGCCGTCGACATCCAGGGTCAGTTCGGCCGACTGGCCTTCGGTGCCGGCCACGACGCGCAGGTGCAGCACCCGGATCTTCTCCGAGCCGCGCGCCAGGGCGTCGTCCACCAGGGCGATGATGTCGTCGTCGTAGACGTGCTTCTTGCGGTCGGCCAGATCCTTGAAGCGGCCGAAGGCCTCCTTCAGGGCGTTCTGGCCCAGCTCGTAGCCCAGGTCCTTCAGCTTGGCGCGGAAGGCGTGGCTGCCCGAGTGCTTGCCCATGACCAGGCTGGACGGCGCCTGGCCGACCGATTCCGGCGTCATGATCTCGTAGGTTTCGCGGTTCTTCAGCATCCCGTCCTGGTGGATGCCGCTCTCATGCGCGAAGGCGTTCTTGCCGACGATGGCCTTGTTGTACTGCACCGGGAAACCGGTGATGGCCGAGACATAGCGGCTGGCGCGGGTGATGTGGGTGGTGTCGATCCTGGTCTCGTAGGGCAGCTTGTCGCCGCGCACCTTGAGGGCCATGACGATCTCTTCCAGCGCGGCGTTGCCGGCGCGCTCGCCCAGACCGTTGATCGCGCACTCGATCTGGCGCGCCCCGCCCTGCACGCCGGCCAGGCTGTTGGCCACGGCCAGGCCCAGGTCGTTATGGCAGTGGGTCGAGAAGATGACCTTGTCGGCGCCCTCGACGTTCTGGGTCATCCAGCTGAACAGGTCGGCATATTCCGACGGATAGGTGTAGCCGACGGTGTCGGGCAGGTTGATCGTCGTCGCGCCGGCCTTGATGGCCGTCTCGATGGCGCGGCGCAGGAACTGACGGTCGCTGCGGGTAGCGTCCTCAGCCGACCACTCGACGTCGTCGCGCAGGTTGCGGGCGTGGGTCACCGAGCGGGCGATCACGTCGATGACGGCGTCCGGCTCCATCTGCAGCTTGTGCTTCATGTGCAGGTCGCTGGTGGCGATGACCACGTGGATCCGGCCGCGGGCAGCGGGTTTCAGCGCTTCGGCGCAGCGGTCGATATCCACCTGATGCGCGCGGCACAGACCGGCGATGGTGCTGTTCTTGACGATCTTGGAGATCTCGCGGACCGCCTCGAAATCGCCGTTGGAAGCGATCGGGAAGCCGGCCTCGATGACGTCGACGCCCATCTCCTCGAGGATCTTGGCCAGTTCCAGCTTTTCATCGTGCGACATTGAGGCGCCGGGCGATTGCTCGCCGTCGCGCATGGTGGTGTCGAAAATCACGACGTTGTCGCGCTTGTCGAAAGCGCCGTTAGCTACGGAGGTCATTTGAATACTCGTCGGAAGGTGTCTGCGTGCGGGGCGGCTGCGGGTAAATCATCCCCTGCGCGCCCGGTCACGACGATGCGTGACCCTAGAGCGCCCAGGGGCTGGTAAGCCGAAGCAGAAGCAGGGTGCGCGCGACGTTCATGCTTACTTTCTACACATCGCCCCCAATTGCAGCAAGCATTTTGCGCCTGGAGCGCTATTGGCCGCACGCTGCGCAACTTCTATCCACGCACCAAACTATTTGAGGCGCGTCACGATCGGAAAATCGCTCGGAAAGGCGTCAAACCACCCCGACAGTCGCCCCATGGCGGCCCGATCGCCCTGGAGCTTGACCTCCCCGGTCAGGATCTTGGGCAGCAGGGGTGTCCCCCGGAACAGCGAGTCGAGGAACACCGGACGGGCCACCGTCAGGGTGGCGTCGACCGTCTCGCCTGCGGCCAGCGGCTGAGCCACCAGAACCCGGTTGCGAACCTCGACCAGGAACCTCTCGTTGCGCTCAGGAAAGATGAAAGCCAGCTTGAGACGCGCGTCGCCGACCTTCTCGGCGTTCAGCCGGATGGCCAGGACGTCGAAGATCATCTGGCTTTCCAGCCCCTGCAGCATGTCGAGCGAGGCCATTGAGGTCGGGATCTTGCGCACGCCGCCCCTGAGCTCGTCGGTCGCGGTCAGGTACATGTTCCGCCAGATGGCGTTCTCGGTCTGGTAGCCGAGCTGCTCATAGGTGTCCGCCAGTTGGGCCCGCGCGGCCTTTTGGCTCTCGTCGCCCATGACGACATGGTTCAGCAGGCTGGCGGACCAGGCATAGTCGCCCGCCTTGGCGGCCTCGGCGGCCAAGGCCATGACCTTGTCGGCCCCGCCCATGGCCGCGACATAGCGCTTGCCGGTTTCGGCGGGCGGCGCCGGGGCCAGGTGGGCGGGATTGGCGTCGTACCAGCCCATATAGCGCTGATAGACCGCCCGGCTGTTGAAGCTCATGCTCCCGTAGTAGCCGCGATTGTACCAGTTCCTGGCCAGGCTGGGCGGCAGCGCGATCTGGGCGGCGATCTCGTCACCGGTCAAACCGTGATTCAGCAGCCGAACCGACTGGTCGTGCAGATACTTGTAGGTGTCGCGATGCTCGGCCAGCACCGTCTTGACGGTCTCCTGGCCAAAGCGCGGCCAGCCGTGGCTGGTGATCATCAGGTCAGAGCCATCGGCGAACAGCCGGATCGACTCGGTCAGATAGTCGGCCCAGGCCTTGCTGTCGCGCACCAGCGCCCCGCGCGGGGTCAGCACGTTGTGCATCGACGGATTGACGTTCTCGGCCATGTCGAGAATGCGCAGGTCCGGCAGATAGAAGTTCATCTCGGCCGGAGCTTCGGTGTTGGGCGTGTACTGGAACCGCACCTTCACGCCATCCAGCACCAGTTCCTGGCCGGTGTGATCGATGATCTGAGTGGGCGGGATCAGGGTGATCGTGCCCTTGGCGACACCCTGACCAATGCCCGAACTGATCTGCCCCTCGACGCCGGGCGGCAGCATGATCCCGAACTGATATTGGGCTCGGCGGCTCATGGCATTGCCGGCCAGGACGTTCTCGCTGACGACTTCCTTCATGAAGCCCTCGGGCGCGATGATCGCCACCTTGCCGGCCTTGACGTCCTTCTCGTCGATAATCCCGCGAACGCCGCCGAAATGATCGCTGTGGCTGTGGGTGTAGATCACCGCCCGGATCGGCAGCGCACCCAGTTTCTCGGTCACCAGATCAAACGCCGCCCGGGCGGTCTCGGCCGTCGTCAGCGGATCGACGACCACCCAGCCGCTGTCACCCTTGATGAAGGTGATATTGGAGACGTCAAAGCCCCTCACCTGCCAGACCCGGTCCGAAACCTGAAAGAGGCCATGGCGCGACAGCAACTGGGCCTGACGCCAGAGGCTGGGGTTCACCGTGGCGGGCGGCTCGCCCTTGAGGAAATCATAGGCCGCCAGGTTCCAGGCCACCTGGCCGTCGGCGCGCTTGATCAGCGGGTCGGCGCGCGTGCCCAGAAAGCCGCGATCAGCGAATTCGAAGTCCTGACGATCGGAAAACGGTAAGGCCTGGGCAACAGCCTTCTGGCGCTCGATGGTCGGCGTCGAGGCCGGTTCACCCGCGTGAGCGGCCAACGGAATCGCGAAAAGCGCAACAGCCGACACGACAAGCGCCGCCTTACGGCTAAGCTTGAATTCCGACATCGAATCCTCCCCCGTTTCGTATTTGAAACTTTATAGTTTCATTCTACATATCATCGAAGATGACGGTAGCAAACCAGGCTCGGCCACCTACGCCACGGGGACGTCCCGGTCAGCCCAAGCCTCGGGTCGATCGCGACGCGCGCGCCCAGGCCGTGCTGGACGCGGCCGTGATGGTGTTCGCCGAAAAAGGCCTTCACGCCGCGACGATGCAGGACATCGCCGACCGGGTGTGCATGGCCAAGATCCTGATCTATCGGCTCTATCCTTCGCGCCAGGCCCTGATCGACGCCCTGTTCAGCGAGATCCTGCTCGAGATCGAGGCCACCGCCGCTCAGCCCTGGGGCGGCTACGGCTCGGGCATGGCGGCGCTGATCGAGATGGGCAGAGCCCACCCTGACCTGTTCGTCTTGCTGTTGCGCGAGGCGCGCGGCGGTCCCGAGACCCTGCCTTGGGCGACCGCCTGCGACGCCCTTCTCTCGGGCCTGACCGAACCATTCGTGGCGCCGCCGCCAGAAGCCTCCGAGGACCTGAAAGCCGCCTGCGCCCACGCGGCGCGAACCTTCCTGCCCTTCATCACCCAGGCTTGGGTCGCCGGGATCGAACGCAGCGACGGCATGACCGACGCGGCGCGCATCAAATGGTTTGGCCAGATGGTCCGCGCGTGGCGCGCCGCGACCCGCGACGCCCTGGGCCTGCCGGACGCGCCAGAACCCGCCACCCTGGCTAGTCAGCCGCCTCGCGCTTCTTGAGCCAGGCGCGGGCGACAAGACCCGCGACGATCCAGACAGCCACGGCGATCAAGAGCATTACGATGTGCTGCTTGCCCCCGCCGCGCATGGCCTGGACGATGGAGTTGCCGGCGAAGGCCGTCAGGCCGATCTTTGGGATGATGCCAATGGCCGTGCCGGCCGCGAAATCGCGCAGCTTCATCGGCGTGACGCCGGCGGCCATGTTGACGACGATGAAGGGGGCCGAGGGGACCAGCCGCACGATCAGGCTGGCCAGAAAGCCGTTCTTGCCGATCAGCCGCATGAACTTGGCCACGCCGTCGCCCGCGAAGTCACGCAGCACCCTGGCGCCGAACGCGCGTCCCAGCCAGAACCCGACCAGCGACGAGACCAGGGTGCCGACCCAGCTATAGGCGAAGCCGGTCAAGGGTCCGAAGGCGACCACCGCCGCGGCGATCAGCACGAACTGGGGAACACCGATAAAGGCCAGGGCGGCGAACGCTCCCACCGCCACGGGCAGGGCCCAGGGACCATGGGCCGCACCAAGCCACTGCTCGACGGCCGCCTCACCATTGAGGCCCAGGAACTGGGCGCCAAACAGGAAGACGATCCCGACCCCGCCAAACAGCACGAAGGACACCGCCACCGTGCGCCAGGCGCGGGCGTCCATATTGGTCACAAACTCGATGAGGCGGCGCATCACGCCTCCTGCCTCGCTCAATGGCGCCGGTGGGTCAAGCATCAGCCATGCGTCCGGCGCCGCGATGGCGAGCAAATTAACCGCGTTAAAGCCCTCGCCCCTTGTTTTTCAAGGGATAGCACTCGCCCGTCACGACAATTCATTTGCTAAGCCTTCACATTACACCGTTACTTATCCACAGGCCGGTGGGGCAAGAACCGTGTCTGAACTGGAGTGACCGACGTGAAGACCCTGGCTGTGATTTCTCGCAAGGGCGGGGCCGGCAAGACAACGCTATCGGTCAACCTGGCCATCACCGCCCATTTGGCGGGCCTCAAGACCATGATCGCCGACATCGACCCGCAGCGCTCGGCGACCGATGCGCTCAAGGCTCGCGTCGCTCCGGGCCCCACGCTGATGGAGATCAACGCCGGCAAGCTGTTCCAGACCAAGGCCATGGCCGGCTACAGCGGTTATGATTGCCTGATCGTCGACACGCCGGCCACGCCCGACACTGATGTTCTCCAGGCCGTTCAGTGCGCCGATCTCTGCGTGCTGGTGTGCCGCCCCACCTTTCTGGACATCGCTTCGATCGCGCGGTCAGCCGAGGCCGTGCGCCGTCTGGGCAAGAAGGGGCTGATCGTTCTCAGCCAGGCCCCGCCCCGCCGCAATGGCGCCGAGCCCGTCAGCGTCCTCAAGGCCGCCGAAGCCCTGCGGTTTACCGGCATGCCCATGGCCCCGGTCGGCTTGCGCGCGCGCGCCGCTTTCCAGCAGTCGATGGCCCATGGCCGGTCGGTCTGCGAGTGGGAGCCGAGTTCGGCCGCCAGCCAGGAAATCCAGCGCCTTTGGGACCATCTGGAAACCTTGGCGCCGAGCGGTCAAAGCGATCTGTACGTTAGCGCGAACTGAAGCGCGCCTGGCCCGAGCGCTAGCCGCACAACCCGGTTGATCCTATCTCTTTTGCGTCGCCATCCCGGGCGATGCGAAGGCATGACATGAACATTCTTGGCGTATCCGGCAGCCTGCGCGCCGCCTCGTTCAACACCGCCCTCCTGCGCGCCGCGCAGGAGTTGGCGCCTAAAGACGTGACCATCCAGATCTTCGGCCTGCACGACCTGCCCCTGTTCAATCAGGACGTCGAGGACGTGGGCGATCCCCCGGCCGTGACCGCCTGGAAGGACGCCATCCGGACGTCCGACGCCCTGCTGCTGGCCTGCCCCGAATACAACGGCGGCATCACCGGGGTGCTGAAGAACGCCATCGACTGGGCCTCGCGCGGCAAGCCCGCGCCCCTGACCGGCAAGATCTGCTGTCTGGTCGGAGCCAGCCCTGGCGCAACGGGAACCGTCCGCGCCCAGGACGCCCTGCGGCTGTCGCTACGGCGCGCCGGGGCCGAGGCCGTTCCACTGGGCGAGATCCTGGTCGGCCAGGCGCACACCAGGATCGTCGACGGCGTACTGACCGACGAGACCACACGAACCTATCTGACCCGCCACCTGGCGAGTTTCACGGCGCGCCTGCGGAGCTAGCTGGCAAGTTTCGACGGGTCGTCGTCGGGGCCGAAGTCCAGCCGAAGAAGCGGTTCGGAGCCCTGGCGGTTGTCATTTATGGTAGCGCTATCGTTCGCAGGGAGGCGATGCAAGACGCCGGCAGGCCATAAGGCTGTCGCCCAAAGGCCTCACCTGCCCCAAGAGCGCTCGCCCCGCGTTGCGCCGCAGCAAGCGGAGGCGTAAAGACCGCCGCAATCCTGAAAACCGGTTTCCCAGGGGAGTCCCAAGAATGTCGCTCGAGTCCGCCGCCCTGCGGCGCATCGCACCGTCGGCCACTATCGCCATCAGCGCCAAGGCGCGCGCTCTGAAGGCCGCCGGTCGTGACATCATCGCCCTGTCGGCGGGCGAGCCGGACTTCGACACCCCGGACAATATCAAGGAAGCCGGCATCGCGGCGATCCGCGCCGGCAAGACCAAGTACACCGACCCCGACGGCATGCCCGAGCTTAAGGCGGCGATCTGCGCCAAGTTCAAGCGCGAGAACGGCCTCGACTACAAGCCCAGCCAGGTTCACGTCGCTCCGGGCGGCAAGCCGGTGATCTACAACGCCCTGGTCGCCACCCTGAATCCGGGCGACGAGGTCATCATACCCGCCCCCTACTGGGTGTCCTATCCCGACATGGTTCTGCTGGCCGGTGGAACGCCCGTGCCGGTCGAGACCACCGCCGAGAGCGGCTTCAAGCTGACGCCCGAGGCCCTGGAAAAGGTCATCACGCCCAGGTCGAAGTGGCTGATCATCAACAGCCCGTCCAACCCCTCGGGCGGCGCCTATACCCGCGTAGAGCTGCAGGCCATCGCCGATGTGCTGCTCAAGCACCCCCAGGTCTGGGTGCTGACGGACGACATGTACGAGCACCTGGTGTTCGACGACTTCGAGTTCACCACCATCGCCCAGGTCGAGCCCAAGCTCTATGACCGCACCCTGACGATGAACGGCGTCTCCAAGGCCTATGCCATGACCGGCTGGCGGATCGGCTACGCGGCCGGCCCCGAGCCGCTGATCAAGGCCATGGCCAAGATGATCAGCCAGACGACCTCCAACCCGTCGTCCATCTCGCAATGGGCGGCGCTGGAGGCATTGAACGGCACGCAGGACTTCATCAAGCCCAACGCCAAGCTGTTCCAGGAGCGGCGCGACCTGGTGGTCTCGATGCTGAACCAGGCCACCGGCATCCACTGCCCGACTCCGGAAGGCGCATTCTACGTCTATCCGTCCTGCGCGGGCCTGATCGGCAAGACGGCGCCCAGCGGCAAGACCATTGAAAGTGATGAGGATTTCGCCGTCGAATTGCTGGAAACCGAGGGCGTCGCCGTGGTCCATGGCGCAGCTTTCGGCCTCTCGCCGTTCTTCCGGATCAGCTACGCCACCAGCAATGATGTGCTGGAAGACGCCTGCTCGCGGATCCAACGTTTCTGCGGCAACGTTAAGTAGATCGACAGATTCCTCCCCTTCGGGGGAGGATTCCACTGCGCATCGCGCACAAAGCGCGCTAGGGGTCTCGCCCGTCGCGCTTCCAGCGACCAAGGAGGTCATAAATGGCGCGTACTCCCAACTATTCCTTCGAACGTCAGGAACGCGAGCGCGCCAAGGCGCGCAAGGCCGCCGAGAAAGCCGCCGAAAAGGCCGCCGCGAAGCAGGCGCAGAATCCCGAGGACGCTCCGTCCCAGACCGACGACCAGTAAAGACCCTTCATGCCCACCCTGACGATGTACAACCACGAGACCGTCGCCCTTGATGGCGAGGTCTTTTCGGACTGCGAGTTTCGCGGTTGCCGCCTCGTCTATTCCGGTGGTGAAGCCCCGACGTTCGACGGCTGCCGCTTCGACGATTGCGAGTGGAAGTTCGACGATGCCGCCGAACGCACCCTGGCCCACCTGAAGGTGGTCTGGAACAACGGCGGCAAGGGCCCGGTCCAGGCGCTGATCAAGGAAATCACCGGCGGCGGGCGCTAGCCCGCAGAGCCTCCGGCGAACTGGCGGCACTTGGTCCTGCAGGCGCTTTGGCAAGATCTTTGAGTTTTCGCCAAGCCAAGCAATTAACGACAACCACCCGCAAAGCGCGTAGTGTTACGCGATCGGCACCTATCCGCTGCCGTCCGCGCCAAAGTCGCCGCGTCGAGGATCGGATTTGAATCCCGCCGATGGACCGACAGATACTCGGCACTGGAGATGCCCAAACCCTTGCTCAGGCCATCGTCGATACGATCCACGAACCTCTCCTGGTCTTGGACGAGCGCTTCAATGTTCTAGCGGCCAGCCGGTCTTTCTACGAAATATTCCAGGTTGATCAGCAGCAAACCCTGGGCTGCCTGCTCTACGCGTTAGGCGACGGTCAGTGGGACATCCCTGCGCTTCGGCTCCTGCTCGAGACGATCATCCCCGAGCACACGGCGATGGATGGCTTCGAGGTTGAACACGACTTTCCGGGCCTGGGTCGTCGCACCATGCTGCTGAACGCCCGGAACGTCGTCTACGCCACCAGTTCCAGCTCAACGATTCTGCTGGCCTTCACCGATGTCACCGCCCGTCGCCTGATTGAACGGGAGAGGCAGAACCTGCTGGAGCGAACCGAAGAGCTCCTTGGGCAAAAGCAGGTTCTGCTGCAGGAGATGCAGCACCGTGTGGCCAACAGCCTGCAGATCATCGCCAGCATCCTGATGCTCAAGGCTCGGGCCGTCACCTCGGAAGAAACCCGCTTTCATCTCAAGGACGCCCACCAGCGGGTCATCTCGGTCGCAGAGGTGCAGTCGCATCTGCACGCCTCGGGCGGCGTCGACCAGATTGAAGTTGGCCCCTATCTGACTAAGCTGTGCGGCAGCCTGGGCTCCTCGATGGTCAGCCAGGACCGTCCGATCGCCCTGAAGGTCTTCGCCGACCACGGCCTTATCGGATCGGACAAGGCTGTGAGTATCGGCCTGATCGTCACCGAGCTGGTCATCAACGCCATCAAATACGCCTTCCCGATCGCCCGGAAGGACGCCCTGATCAATGTCACCTTCTCCAGCGAAACGGGAGACTGGGAATTGAGCGTGGTCGACAATGGCGTTGGCGCGGTTGAGGGTTCTTCGTCAGCCAAGCATGGCGGCCTGGGAACGGTCATCGTACAGGCTCTGGTCAAGCAGCTTGAAGGGCAGATGACGGTCGACGCATCGGTTGGCATGCGTGTGTCGATCAAGGGAAGCCGCCCGCTTTCCCCCTTGCTGGGCAACCCGGCTTGACGGCCATTTGACCCCGGGCCTGTCATAGCGCGATGCTGGGGTCGGCGCGGCGCCAGACCGCGCGAGCGGGAGGCGCGTGATGAGATTGAACCAGCCCAGGGTCCACCCCCTGTCCAATGACGGGCAGACGCCCGAACAAGCCGAAGTCCTGGCATCCCTGGGCGGCGGCGGGGTGATCCCGGCAGGGCCGGTCCTGAACATCTTCCGCACCATGGCGCACGCCCCCAGCGCCCTGAAGGCCTTCCTGACCTGGGGCAACTACATCCTTTCGAAAAGGAACGATCTGCCCGCGCGCGAGCGCGAGATCGTCATCCTGCGCACGGGCTATCTGTGCAGGAGCGGCTACGAGTGGACCCAACATGTCGAGATCGGCCTGCGCTGCGGCCTGACGCCCGATGAGATCCTCAGACTCAAGGCTGGGCCTGAAGCCGGCTGGAGCCCGGCCGACGCGGCGCTGATCCGCGCCGCCGACGAACTCAACGCCGACCACTTCATCAGTGATGCGACCTGGGCCGCATTGTTGTCCCACTTCACCGAGAAGCAGGCGATGGACGTGGTCTTCACGGCCGGCCAATACACCCAGGTCAGCATGATCCTGAACACCTTCGGGGTTCAACTGGACCCGGGCCAGACCCTCGATCCCGACTTGCGGAAGACATAGCCTGGGGGCTTGCTCCACCATTTTGTTCCGGTTACGTTCGCGCCAGGATAGCGGAGATGACGATGCTCACCCTGTTTCACGCCCCTCGCTCGCGATCGACGCGCTTCCTGTGGCTGCTGGAAGAACTGGGCGCGACCTACGAGATCAAGACCGTCGACATCTATCGCGCGACGACCAAGACGGGCGCTCGAGACCCGGCCAATCCGCATCCCCATGGCCAGGTACCGGCTCTGCTGGATGACGGCGTACTGATCACCGAATCTGCCGCCATCGCGCTCTATCTGACCGACAAGTTCCCCGCCAATGGTCTGGGCCCCCAGGTGGGCGACCCCTTGCGCGGCCCCTATCTCAGTTGGCTGGCCTATTATGCCGGCGTTCTAGAGCCTGCGGTCGTCAATCTGTGGAAGCAGCGGCAGGACGACGAGGACAAGGCGACCTATCAGGCGATGGACGATCGTTTGCGGACGACGCTGGAAAAGTCGCCCTGGCTGCTGGGCGAGAACTTCTCGGCGGCCGACATGCTGTTTATCAGTCTGTTGCAGTTCGCCCGCCAGATGCTGCCGCCGCACGCGGTCTATGACGACTGGCTGGCGCGCGCCAATGCCCGCCCTGCCCTGGCGCGAGCCCTTGCCAAGGACGACAGCCAATGATCCGCCACTCGCCGATCCTCGCCCTGGCCGCCCTGCTGGCCCTGTCGGCTCCGGCGGCGGTAGCGCACGCCGACCCGGCGATCGTCGCCCGGGTCGACGCAGTGCTGGCGGACGACGCGGTGACCCTCACCGAAGCCGGCAAGACCGTGCTGGTCTATCGGACCAAGCCTCTGGACCCGGCCACCGAGCCGGGCCGACTGAACTATGTGCATCCGCTTTACGCGCCGGACGGCACGGTCCTGACCGAGGACAAGCCGGCCGACCATCTGCATCAGCGCGGCGTCTTCTGGAGCTGGCACCAGGTGCTGGTGAACGGCAAGTCCGTGGCCGACGGATGGTTCATGAAGGGCCTGACCTTCCACGTGCGGGAAAAGCGCTTCAAGGGCGACGCCCAGGGCGGTGGAACCCTGACCGTCAATGCCGACTGGATCGTCACGTCCGGTCCCGAACTGGACTATGTGGCGCGGGAAACGACCAAGGTCAGGGTCTATCCGCTGAAGGACGGCGCGCGGCGCATCGACTTCGACACCATGATCACTGCGCGGGTCGACGCCCTGGGCCTGGGCGGCAGCGACGACGCCAAGGGCTATGGCGGCTTTTCCCTGCGGCTGGTGCGCCCTGACAGACTGACCTTCGCCTCGGGCGGCAAGACCATCACGCCGACGGACACAGCCCTTGAAGCGGGCGCCTCCATGGGCTTTGCCTGGCCCGCCGAGGCCGGCTCTCCGGCCTGGACCGTGGGCCTGACCTGCAAGGCCAACGAGCAGCCGATCAAGCGCTGGATCCTGCGCCGGTCACTGTCGATGCAGAACTGCGTCTTCCCCGGCCGCGCGCCGTTCGTGATCAAGAAGGACGAAACCCTTCGGCTTCGCGAGACCCTGATCATCCGGCCCGCTACGCCGGCCATGAGCCCCTCCGCGCCAAAGACCCAGAAGCCCTGACCATGGCCGAGATCCTCAATCTGAACCGGGCGCGCAAGGCCAAGGCGAAAGTCGAAGACAAGACCCGCGCCGCGGAGAACCGCGCGAAATTCGGTCGCGCCAAGGCCGACAAGGCTCTCGACGCGGCCCGCGCCGACAAGCTGCGCCGCGATCTGGACGGCGCCAAGCGCGAGGAGTGACTCGGGTTCCTACTTGTGGATGTAGTTGATCGCCGTTGAGTGCGGATAGGTCGCCAGGAACCGCTCGGCGACAAAGTGCAGGATGACATCTGGTTGTTCGCGATCAATCAGATCGCCGATGACGTCGCCTTCGTGCCAGATGAATACCGAGCGCGAGAAGTGCTGCGCCAGCAGTTCGATGCTGAGGGTCGCCGTGGAATCGCGGAAGACCAGCGCCTTGGGCAGGCTCTTGTCGTCCTGCTCCATGATGACCGTCTCTCGCCCGCCGCCGCCGGGGATGAATCCCTCGGGCGTCGGAACCTGACGGGCGCGTTTCCTGACTTCCGGCAGGGTGTGGGAGATCACCAGCTCCAGCATGTTGCCGACCCGCGCCAGGGAGGCGTCGACCTCGAACTCATCCTTCACCGCTTCAGGCAGCTGGATCAGCACATCGCCCTCCATGCCAGCGATGAAGTGCTGAAGATGGTTGAAGGTCAGCGGCTCACCAACCGGCGCGCCGCGCGCCTGCAGCGCCAGGATCGCCTCGCGATAGAGGTGATAGGCGCCCATCCAGTTGACGTGGGTGTCGCCCCGGAAGAACAGCAGGCCCAGGCGCTTCAGGGCGTCGAAACGGTCCGCCAGGTAGTGCACCGCGTCGGGCCGCATCCGCGCCATGGCCATGGCGGGCCGGTCATCGCACGGTGGCGCGGCGTCGAGGCCAGCGGGCAAGTACTCCCGATAGACGATGCTTTTCTCTGGGCAGATGAACATTTGATAGTAGCGCCCCGCCAGGAGCTCGGCGCGTTCGTTCAAGATTTTCTGGACGGCGGCCTGCTCCTCGCCCGACCAGCGCTTGAGACCCAGGTGCCAGCTCAGGAAGTCGTTGGTGTCGTTGATCAGAAAGACCCAGCCGCCGCGCGCAGCGAGGCCCTTGGCCCCGTTCTGGATCGCCTTCAGGCCAGACAGGATTTCAGAAACAGCCTCAAGCGGGTCGTCCTGTGGCGGTGGCGCGGCTTCAGGCTGTTTTCGACGACCAAACTGAAATCGCATAAGCCGGTCACTCCAGGGCGCGGGACGCTAGGCGTTGCGCCCCGCAAGATCAATCAGCGGCCGCTGGCAGTCTTCACGCCTCGACCACATCCAGCATGTTGTGCTCGGCCAGGAAAGCGTCGTGCTCAGGCATGGCGTCGACCAGTTGGGTCGTCTGCCGCTGAATCAGCGCGAAGCTCGCTGCGGTCTCCCGCGCATCTGCCCGATCGGCAAGCGGATTGTGGCCTCGGGGGGAAATCCCTTGGCCCAGCATCACCGCCAGCCATGAACTCTGGGAGAAAAGCTCGTCGGGTCGCGAGAGCAGCATCCCGCGATCCCGGAAGATGGCGACGCGTTCTTCAAGGCTCTCGGGGATAGGCATGGTGGCGACGTACTCCCAGAACGCCGAGTCCCGCCGGGTGGTCGCGTGATAGTGCAGGATGATGAAATCCCGCACCGTCTGAGCCTCGTCGCGCACCCGGCTGTTGTAGGTCTCGATATTGACCGGGCTGAAGTCGCGGTCCGGAAAATGCTGCAACAGCTTGACCAGCCCTGAGTGGACCATGTGGATACTGGTCGATTCCAGCGGCTCCAGAAAGCCGCTGGCCAGGCCCAGGGCCACCACGTTGCGGCTCCAGGCCTTGCGCCGGCGTCCTGTCACGAACCGCAGATGCCTCGGGTCGGCAAGCGGCGCGCCGTCGAGGTTGTCGAGCAGGGTCCGGGTGGCGATCTCCTCGGTGGTGAAGCGGCTGGAGAACACATAGCCGTTGCCGGTGCGGTGCTGCAGCGGGATGCGCCACTGCCATCCCGCCTCGCGGGCGGTCGAGGTCGTGTAGGGGGTGATCGGTCCCACCCGCTGGCATGGAACCGCCACGGCGCGGTCCACGGGCAGCCAGTGGCTCCAGTCATCGTAGCCGGCCTTCAGCGCGCCCTCGATCAACAGGCCGCGAAAGCCCGTGCAGTCGATGAAGAGGTCGGCGGCCACCTGCTGGCCATCCTTGAGGGTCAGGCTTTCGACAAAGCCGTCGTCGCCGCGCAGGGTGACGTCGACCACCTCGCCCTCGATCCGCTTGACGCCCATCTGCTCGCTGAAGCGGCGAAGGTGGCGTCCGTAGAGGGTCGCGTCGAAATGATAGGCCGAGGCGAAGCGCGCCAGCGGCGAGGCCGGATCGGCGGTCGGCGCGGCGACACGCCCCCGGCGGGCGGCCTGCTCGCAGATCGAATAGGCCCCGATGTCTTCGGCAAGGCCCTTCTCGCGCAGCATCAGATAGAGCTGGTGGAAATCACCCAGCTCGGCATTTGGGCCAAAGACGCCGAACGGGTGGAGGTAACGGCTCTGGGCGCCGCCCCAGCCGACGAACTCGATGCCCAGTTTCAGGCTGGCCTTGGTTTGCCGCATGAAGGCGGCTTCCTTGAGGCCGATCAGGGCGTTGAATTGCCGGATGGCGGGAATGGTCGCCTCGCCGACGCCGACAATGCCGATCTCGGCCGACTCGATCAGCTGTATCGAACAGCCCCGGCCCAGGGCCGAGCGCAGGGCCGCAGCGGCCATCCAGCCTGCAGTGCCGCCGCCGACGATCACGATCGACCTGATGGCCCGCTCAGCCGTCATCCTGACTCCCCCCGGGCAGCCCCCGCCCGCGCCTGGAAGTCCTATGCCATGGCCGGGACAGCGAGGCGATCACGGCGTTCAGCCGGAATAGCGCGGTACAGCGTGTTGGGCCGGATCGCCAGACTTTCGCGGGCCTCCTCCAGCGACATGGCGAACAGCGCCGGATAGTCGACCGCCGGCAGCCAGGCCGCCGACTTGCCATTGCGCCAGGCCTCGCGCACGGCGGCGCCGTAGGGCTCGCCATTTCTGGCGCGACCAAACTGCTGCACGCCGACCAGGGCGATGAAGGCAAAACCCAGGCTGCGGGTCTGGGAATAGGAGAAGGCGACCACGCAGACCTCGCCCAGAGCATCCGTGCCGTAGCCGGTCAGGACGTGCCAGACGTCGTGGACATCGCGCAGGCGTCGGCCGTACCAGGCCAGGGGGTGGAGCGCGTCGACATTGGCGTCGGGAATCTTGCGGCTTTCGTCGGCCAGGCCTTCGGCTGAGAGGCCGCGCGGCGCGATGAACTCGCGATAGGCGGCGCCGACCGTCCCCGGTCCGAAGGCGGCCAGCCAGGCGGGATCGGAGAGCCGAACCGCGAACTCGTCGCGCTCATAGGCGATACGGCCACCCTCGGGCGTGGACAACAGCCGGCGATAGCCATTAGGGATCGCCCTGCCGGCCAGGGCCCGCATGATCTCAAAAACCTGGACGGTGTCTTCCTTGTCGGCGATCAGGCGCCCCATCGCCCTGAGCGCCCGCAGGGGCTGCAATCGGAAGGCGTCACGCCCTTTGACCGCCGGTCTTGCCACGGCGGCCAGATCGAGGACTTGCGTGGCGGCGCTCATGAGGCATGCTCCAACGGACCCCGCAAAGATGACATCGCGTCACCTTTTATCAAGAGGCAATCCGCCAGGCATGGGCAGTCTCAAGAAACGTTCGGTGAATCTGGCCGGCCACGCCACGTCCCTGGCGCTGGAGCCGGAGTTCTGGAGCGTGCTTGAAAGCGCGGCGGCGCAGGACGGGCTCAGCCTCGCGGCCCTGATCCAGAAGATCGATACCGGCCGGGGCGAGCGACCGCTGGCCTCGGCCTGCCGGGTTTTCGCCCTTCACCGCGCCAGCGCCGTTCAGCCGGGACGCGGGGATGTGGGCAGTGGGGCCGGCTGAGGATTTGGCATCGGCCCTAACGGAGCCGACGGCGCCCGAAACTGAAGGTCCGGCGACAGGCTCGTAGCCCCGCCTAGACGCCAGGCCATCCACAGGGTCAGGACCACGGCCAAGGCGATCAGTCCGGCCATCCAGGCCCCTGATCCTGGGTGGTGCGAAGGTGGGTGTTTCATGGCCGCCCTCAATTGCCCGACGGCTTGGGCGCATCTGGCAACTGGGGGGCCGAGGCCGACACATTGACGTCGATCGACTTCTTCTGGGTGAAGCCGCCGGAATAGACGACGAAGGCGATGATCGCCACGATCACCACCAGTCCGCCGACAATGAACGCCAGGCCGCTGTTGCCGCCGCTGTTGCTCGCGCCTTCGGCCATGTGAGCCTCCCGTGATTGATGTGTCTGATCAACGACCCTCAAGGCCGCAGGTTCCGCAATCGCCCCTTGGGGGCTTAAGCCCGTCACGGTCTGTGCTACATATGTTCCATGTCTTCAGACTTCGACTCGACCTTTCCCGGCGACCTCCCCTCCCCGCGCATCTCCGACCTGGCCCGCCCCCGCGCCCCCGGCGGCGACCCCGCCTATCTGGAGGGGCTGAACCCCGAGCAGCGGGCGGCGGTCGAGACCACCGAGGGCCCTGTGCTGGTCCTGGCCGGGGCCGGCACGGGCAAGACCCGGGTCCTGACCACGCGCCTGGCCCACATCCTGACGACCGGCCGCGCCCGTCCCTGGGAGCTGCTGGCCGTCACCTTCACCAACAAGGCCGCGCGCGAGATGCGCGAGCGGATCACCCACATCATCGGGGCCGAGGCGGAGGGCCTGCGCTGGCTGGGCACCTTCCACTCGGTGGCCGCCCAGATCCTGCGCCGTCACGCCGAACTGGTGGGCCTGAAGTCCAGCTACACGATCATCGACAATGACGATCAGGAGCGCCTGCTCAAACAGCTGATCGAGGCCGAGAACGTCGACGCCAAGCGCTGGACGCCCAAGATCCTGGCGGGGATGATCGACCACTGGAAGAACAAGGGCTGGACGCCCGAGCGCGTGCCCCCGGCCGAGGGCGCGGAGTTCGCGGGCGGCAAGGGCGTCACCCTTTACCGTCAGTACCAGGAGCGGCTGCGCATCCTCAACGCCTGCGATTTCGGCGATCTGCTGCTGCACAACATCACCATCCTGACCAGCCATCCCGACGTGCTGGCCGACTACCAGACGCGCTTCAAATACGTGATGGTCGACGAGTATCAGGACACCAACATCGCCCAGTATCTGTGGCTGCGCCTGCTGGCCCAGGGCCGGCAGAACGTCTGCTGCGTAGGCGACGACGACCAGTCGATCTATGGCTGGCGCGGGGCCGAGGTCGACAACATCCTGCGCTTCGAGCGCGACTTCCCGGGGGCCAAGGTGGTCAAGCTGGAGCGCAACTATCGCTCCACCGAGCATATCCTGGCCGCCGCCTCGGGCCTGATCACCGCCAACAGGGACCGACTGGGCAAGACCCTTTGGACCGGGGAGACTGGCGGCGAGAAGGTCAAGGTCAGCGGCGTCTGGGACGGCGAGGCCGAAAGCCGGATGGTCGCCGACGAGATCGAGAAGGCCAAGCGGGCCGGTCGCAAATACAGTCACATGGCCATTCTGGTCCGCGCCAGCTTCCAGATGCGGTCTTTCGAAGAGCGCTTCGTGATGCTGCAGATCCCCTACAAGGTGGTCGGCGGCCCGCGCTTCTTCGAACGGGCCGAGATCCGCGACGCCCACGCCTATCTGCGCCTGATCCAGTCGCCCGACGATGATCTGGCCTTCGAGCGCATCGTCAACACGCCCAAGCGCGGCATTGGCGACACGAGCGTCCAGAAGCTGCTGCACATCGCCCGGGCCGAGAGCCTGCCGGCGGTCGAGGCCGCCCGGGCCCTGGTCTCCACCGACGAACTGCCGGCCCGCACCCGCACGGCGCTGTCCAACTTCCTGCGCGACCTGGATCGCTGGCGGGCTCTGGCCGCGACGACCCCGCACCAGCGGGTTCTCGAGGCTGTGCTGGAAGAGAGCGGCTATACCGACGCCCTGCGCCTCGACAAGGGCCCCACCAGCCAGACGCGGCTGGAGAACCTCAAGGAGCTCGTCCAGTCGATGAGCGCTTTCGACACCCTGGAAAGCTATCTGGAGCACGTGTCGCTGGTCATGGACCTGGACAAGGGCGCCGGCGACGACGCGGTCTGGATCATGACCCTGCACTCGGCCAAGGGCCTGGAATTTCCGCTGGTCTTCCTGCCCGGCTGGGAAGAAGGCGTGTTCCCCAGCCAGCGCAGCATGGACGACAAGGGCGCCAAGGGCCTCGAGGAAGAGCGCCGCCTGGCCTATGTCGGCATCACCCGGGCCCGGGAGGAGGCCCGGATCAGCTTCGTGGCCAACCGGCAGGTCTATGGCCGCTGGACCAGCCAGCTGCCCAGCCGCTTCGTCGACGAACTGCCCCTGGCCCATGTCGAGGCGGCGTCCGAGACCGGCTATTACGGCGGCGGGCCGGGCATGCAACAGACTGCGGCCTCGCGCTGGGACGATACCGGCGCCAGTTCGTCGTTCGGCGGCGCGGGCTATGCCAGCCCCGGCTGGAAGCGGGCCCAGGACCGCATGGCCGGCGGCGGCAATTCCTGGAGCAATCCCCGCACCGGCGGCTCGGGCGGACGCTCGGCCCCGATCGAGGGCGAAGGCCGGCTGGTGGCCGTTTCCGCGCCGTCCAAGGCCAGCGCCTATCAGCGCGGCGACCGGGTGTTCCACGTCAAGTTCGGCTACGGCAAGGTCTCGGCCGTCGAGGGCAACAAGCTGTCGGTGGCCTTCGACAAGGCCGGCGACAAGAAGGTCATCGACAGTTTCGTCGAGAAGGCGTGACATTCAGGCTCCTGGTTCCTCGCCACTCGCCCCCTCCTGACCGCTACGCGGTCGTCCTCCCCCGTAGGGGGAAGACGAGGTCGGCGCGTTTCATCTTCCCCCTCCGGGGGAAGACGGTCGCGAAGCGACCCGTAGGGGGCAAGTCTGGCGGACACGGGCTCTCAGCCTCGCGCCGAAATCGGCTGCAAGTGGGTTGGGGAGGCGCGAAGCGGCCGGGACGAACCCGGATGACCGTGATGTGTTTTGTGCGTTTCGGCTCGACCTGTCCGCTTCGCAGAAGCTGTTCTTGCGTGAGGATTGGGCCAAGCGAGCGTCTTTCAGCTCTGATACCCAAGAGCCCCCGTACGGGCGCGCACCAAGGTCGATCGGCTAACCGTCTCGACCCCCGACGATGCGCGATAGGCGGGTTTACGATCCCTCGCCCTCTTCGACCCGCGTTCACCCGGCCGACGAGCCACTCAGCGTTTGGTCCGTCCTTCTGAGACAGCCCGCACACCTCGACCCGCCTTCCAGGGCGTCGCGGCCCCGCTCAGCTCCATCCCCATCGCCGCTTTGGGCCGGTACCAGGCGCCCTCCCCTTGCGACGGGGACAGCTGTGATTATGCGGGAGGTTTGAGCGCCGAGGATTGGCGCGATGAACTATTTCACAAGCGGTTGATTGGGCTGGGTTTTGTTCTGGAAAGTACGGGGACAGACAGCGCTCTATCCCCACACTTGCCCCCTACGGGCTGCTTCGCAGCCGTCTTCCCCCGGAGGGGGAAGATGAGGTCGGCGCGTTTCATCTTCCCCCTGACAAGGGGGAGGACGACCGCGATAGCGGTCAGGAGGGGGCCCGCAGCGGTGGCCGGGGACACACCGCTCGCTTTCGCCCGCGAGAGGGAGCCATCCTCAAAACTCACGGCGAGACGATCGTCGGTCTGTCCAGGAGATGTAAGGATGAGCGGGACGCCGGGCGTCCGCTTGTCGAGTTCAACGCGATCTGAAAATCTTGGCAAATGCCAGATCTCCTCTTCGCCGACGCCGAACTTGCCGCGCTCTATGACGCGATGAACCCCGGCCGGGACGACTATGACTTCTACCGCCCGATGGTGATGGCCGCTCACGCGGTCTTGGACGTCGGCTGTGGTACGGGGTCCATGCTGCACCAGGCCCGCGACGCGGGGCATGGCGGGCGGCTTTGCGGCCTCGATCCAGCGCCGGGCATGTTGGCCCAGGCGCGTCGGCGCGACGATGTCGAATGGGTGCTCGGCGACCTCTCATCGGTCGGCTGGGACGCAGAGTTCGACCTGGTCGTTATGACCGGGCACGCCTTCCAGGTCCTTGTCGAGGATGACGAATTGCGCAACGCCCTGGCGAGTATTCATGCCGCCCTGAAGCCGGGCGGCCGCTTCGCCTTCGAGACCCGCAATCCATCCGCCCGGGCGTGGGAGGCATGGGAATCCGAGGTTCGCAGCGCCTTCGCCGGTCCCCACGGAGAAAGCGTGCAGGTGAGCCGGAAGGTCACAACGCCCTTCAATGGGCGGGTGGTGTCGTTCTCACACACCTTTCAAAGCGCGGCATGGGACCAATCGCGGGTCAGCCACAGCACCCTGCGGTTCATCGGCAAGGCCGACCTCGACGCGGAACTGGCACGCGCGGGTCTGAGGCTGGAGGCCCAGTTTGGGGACTGGGACGAGAGCCCTCTCACCGAGACCAGCCCCGAAATCATCACCATCGCCCGCCGAAACTGAAAGTCCGCCTCCCTCCTCGGCCCGTCGAAAGGACCGTCCTTCGACGGTGACAAGGGCCCGCGTCCAACCCTTCGCTCTCCTTCGGCCAACACCGACCCGGCGGGATTTCTCGCCGCCCCATCGAACGGAACCGCGCGCCAGACGCTATGCGTCCATGGACTTCGATCTGACGCCCCTGAAGACCTTCGCCGGCTCCCGGCCGGTGCTGTACGGCGCGCCGCTGGCGGCCTTGCTGGGCGTGGTTCTGGGACTGGTGTTTCAGGTCGGATCCCAGACCGAACCCTCTGTGGAAACCCGGCCGCTCAATCGCGCCGCCCTGGAAGACTCCGCCCAGCCGATCGGCTGGCCGTCGGGCAAGGTCCCGGACTATGTGATCGGCACCGATTTCCTGGCGCAGACCCGTCCGCGCGAGACCGATCCGCCACCCTACGAGGTCGAGCCGACGCCCATGGTCTATGCCGCCCCCGAGCCCGCGCCGCCCGCCATGGTCGCCGCCCGCCCAGCGCGCGATGAGACCCGCTGGGCCTCGACCCAGGGCGACATCCTGGACATCCGCCTGCCTGAAGATGAGCCGGCCCGGCCGACTTTGCTGAACTAGGCGGCCCCAAAGGCTCGCCTTTCGGCTCCAGGATCGGTACTGGAGCGGCATGACCGACTATACGCCCCAACAGATCGTCGCCCGCGGCGACCGCGCCGACGCCGAAGCCGCCGCCGACGCCATCGACAACCATCCCGGCCTCGAAGGCGCGACCTACTCGATCCTGGAAGAGGACGAGGACAAGAACATCTGGCGGATCGACGCCTTCCCCACCACCCAGGACGAGTCCGAGGGCCTGGCGCAGGTTCTGGCCGGCTTCAAGGTCAAGGTGACCACCGAGGTTCTGGCCGACGCCGATTGGCTGGCCATGGCGCTGTCGGGCCTGCCGCCGGTGCGGGCCGGCCGCTTCTTCGTCTATGGCATGCACGATCGCGGCCGCCTGCCGGCCAGCACCGTCAACCTGCGCATCGAGGCCGGGGCGGCCTTCGGCACCGGCCACCACGGCACCACCGTGGGCTGCCTGCAGGCCTATGACCGTCTGCTCAAGGCTCGCAGCTTCAAGAAGGTGCTGGACGTCGGGGCCGGCACCGGCCTGCTGGCCATCGCCGCCGCGCGCACCGGCAGCAAGCTGGCGGTCGGCACCGATATCGACCGTCCCAGCGTGCGGATCGCCCGCGAAAACGCCAAGGTCAACCAGACCAACGCCAAGTTCGTCCACGCCTCGGGTCTGGGCGACCGGCTAGTAGCCGACAACGCCCCCTATGACCTGGTGTTCGCCAACATCCTGGCCCGGCCGCTGATCAGCCTGGCCCAGGATATCAAGCGCGCCCTGGTCCCCGGCGGCACGGTGATCCTGTCGGGCCTGCTGCGCACCCAGGAGCGGATGGTCAAGGCCGCCTACCTGTCGCGCGGCTTCAAGGTCGTCAGCCGCATCCATCGCGATGCCTGGGCGACCCTGGTTCTGCAACGTCCCTGAGACCGAGCGGAACCGGCGGGCCAGGGGCCACGTTTCTAGAGCCATCACTCTTGGTTCAAGGAACAGCCCGATGGCCTATGTCGATCCCCAGACCCCGCCGACCGAGCGCGTCGTCGAAGTCCGCCGCGAAGGCAACACCACCGGCTGGATGGTGGCGGGCATCGTCGCGGTCGTCGCGGTGATCGCCGTGGCCTTCATGCTGAACCAGCGCCCGGCCGACACGGCCCAGGACCAGCTTCTGCAGGCCCAGGAGCAAGGCCGCGCCGCCGGCGTGATCGAGGGCGCGCAGTCCAGCATGGCCACCAGCGCCCAGCAGGCCCAGTTGGCCGCCGAGGCCGCCGCGCGAACCGCCGGGGCTGCGGCCGACGAGGCCCGCCGCGACACCGAGCGCTCGGCCGCAAACGCCAGCCAGGCCGCTCAGGACGCCGCCGACCGTGTGGCCGCCACCGGCGACACCGCGCCGGCGGCCAACGCGCCGGTCGCCGCTTCGCCGCAATAATCATCCTCTTCCCAGGCTCGGGTCGGGGGATTACATCGGGGCATGCGTCAGACCTTCGATGAATCCACCGACCCGTCCTTCGGCCCCCGTCACGTTCCGCTGATCCGCGCCGCCATGGCCCGCCAGGGTCTGGACGGCTTCCTCGTGCCGCACGAGGACGAGCATCAGAACGAGTACCTGCCCGCCGCCAATGACCGTCTGGCCTGGGCCAGCGGCTTCACCGGCAGCGCCGGGGCCGGCGTGATCATGATCGACCGCGCCGCCGTGTTCGTCGATGGCCGCTACACCCTGCAGGTGCGCGAGCAGGTCGACCAGGGCGTGTTCGAGATCCGCGACCTCGTCGAGGGCGGCGTCCCCGCCTATCTCGAAACCGCCAAGGCCGGCGCCGTCATCGGCTATGACGCCCGCCTGCACAGCCCGCAGGCCCTCGACAGCCTCAAGGCCGCCGCCACAAAGGCCGGTGCGGAACTCAAGCCCGTCGCCGTCAACCCGCTGGACGAAGCCTGGGGCGCCCAGCGTCCGGCGCAACCGGCCGCGCCGATCGTGCCGCAGCCCGTCGACTATGCCGGCGAGGACTCCGCCTCCAAGCGCGGCCGCGTGGGGGCCAGCCTGGCCGGCCTGGGCGCCGACGCCGCCGTGATCACCGCCCCGGCCTCGATCGCCTGGCTGTTCAATGTGCGTGGCGGCGATGTCATCCGCTCGCCCCTGCCGCTGTCGCAGGCCATCGTCAACAGCGATGGCACGGCGCGCCTGTTCATCGACCCGGCCAAGGTCACCGCCGACCTGCCGGCCTGGCTGGGCAACCAGGTGTCGCTGGAAACCCCGGACGCCCTGGACGCCGCCCTGGCCGAGCTGGCGGGCAAGGCCGTGCTGGTCGATCCGGGCCAGTCCTCAGCCTGGTATTTCGACACCCTGACCGCCGCCGGCGCCAGGGTGGTGCGCGGCATGGATCCCTGCACGATGCCGCGGGCCTGCAAGAACGCGGTCGAGATCGACGGCACGCGCGAGGCGCACCGCCGCGACGGCGCCGCCCTGACCCGCTTCCTGCACTGGCTGGCCACCGACGGTCAGATCAATCCGCCGGACGAGAAGGAAGCCGTCGCCAAGCTGGAAGGCTTCCGCGAAGCCACCGGCCTGCTCAAGGACCTGTCGTTCGACACCATCGGCGCGGCCAACGGCCATGGCGCCCTGCCCCACTATCGCCCGACCGAGCGCAGCAACCAGCGGGCCGCGATGGGCTCGCTGCTGCTGGTCGACAGCGGCGGCCAGTATCTGGACGGCACCACCGACGTCACCCGCACGGTGGCGATCGGCGAGCCGTCGGCCGAGATGATCCAGCGCAACACCCTGGTGCTGAAGGGCCATCTGGCCATCGCCCGCCTGCGCTTCCCGGCCGGCACCACCGGCTCGGCCATCGACGCCTTCGCCCGCGCCGCCCTGTGGAGCCATGGCCTGGACTACGATCACGGCACCGGCCACGGCGTCGGCGTCTATCTGGGCGTCCATGAAGGGCCGCAGCGAATCTCCAAGGCCCCCAACACCATCGCGTTGCAGCCCGGCATGATCGTCTCCAACGAGCCTGGCTTCTACAAGGACGGCGAATACGGCATCCGGATCGAGAACCTGGAAGTGGTCATGCCCGCCGAGGAGATCGCCGGCGGCGAGCGCCCGATGCACCGCTTCGAGGCCCTGACCCTGGCCCCCATCGACCGCCGCCTGATCGACAAGACCCTGCTGTCGGCCGAAGAGGTGGCCCAGTTCGACGCCTATCACGCGCGGGTGCTCAAGGAGATCGGCCCCCGGGTCGAGCCCGAGGTGCGGGCCTGGATGGAACAGGCCTGCGCGCCGCTTTAGCGACGACTTGCCCCCTCCTGGCTGCTTCGCAGCCGTCCTCCCCCGTAGGGGGAAGACGATCTCATCTTCCCCCTACGGGGGAGGAGCGCGCAGCGCGGAGGGGGCGAGTACTCGAAAGCCTACTTCAACCGGTTCCAAACCTGGGTCTTGCACAGCGGCGCGACGACGCAGCCCTTCAGCTTCAGCTGATTGTCGGACAGCATCTCGATCGTGCCGGCATAGGTGCCGCCGTCGTCAGGATTATAGACCGTGCCGCCGGTCCACTTGGCGGGGCCGCCGGTGAAGTCGTACAGCATCTGCAGCCCCTTCAGCGGGCGCCCGCGCTGGGCGGTGGCCTTGTTTCTTTCGTCCTTCAGGGCGGCGTTGGTCTTGAGTTGGTTGGAGGTGACCAGCTTGCCGCACAGGCTGTTGCCGCAGCGAGAGATCTCGACCTGGCCGCCATTGGTCGGCGTGGCCCACAGGCCGGTGACATCGGCGGCGAAGGCTGGCCCGGCCAGCGCGCCGAGCGCCGCGACGGCGATCAAGGTGGTGCGGAACATGGTCTACTCCCTGGGTCGCGCCTGACTGCGCGTTTGACGGCATTGGTTGCGCGATCCGTCGATCAACGGCAAGTCTCGCGGCAAATTGAGGGCGAGATCTTCAGATCCGTCCAGCGCAACCAAGCCCCGGCAGTCTCAGGCCCGTTTCTGAAACACGCAGAGGGCCTGACCCATATTGCCCTGCGGCACCACCACATCACCGCCGCCGCGAATCTCGACCACGTCGAAGCCCAGCTCCGGAGCCCAGAGGGTCAGGATATCGCGATGCAGGAAGGCGTTCAGGGGCGAGTGGGCGCCGGTCTTGATGTGCTCGACCGTCGGCTTGAAGATGTTCGTGAAATGCGCAGGCTCGGAAAATTCCAGGAACGTGAACACCACACGACCGCCCGGCTTCAGCACGCGGTGGGCTTCTTCCAGGTACCAGTAGCTCTGCTCGTGCAGCAGGTGGGTCAGGACCGAGAAGAAGCAAACCATGTCGGCGACAGAGTCCTTCTCGGGTATTCCGATGTGATCGATCACCTCAAAACGCCATTCGGCGCGCTCGGTGATACGGCGCGCGTTCGCCACGAGCGCGGGGACCAGATCGATCCCCAGATAGCCACCGCGATGCTGCGCCGACAGCGGCTTGGCCAGACGGCCCGCCCCGCAGCCCACGTCAATCAGATAGCCGTCGTCGGGCAGGCCGTAGTGCTTCAGCAGGGCGGCCTGCAGATTGCCGAAAAAGGTCCAGTCGCCACCGATGGCGACCGCCATCGCTTCGTCGTGCGGCATGGCCCGCATCAGTTCATCGACCATGGCGATATTGACCGACTTCAGGTCATGAGGATTCCGGCTCGACGCTGCGGCCGGCGGTTCGGGTCGCAGCAAGTTCCTTAAGAGTGTCCGAAGTCCCACAGCATGCCCCTTAGGTTGAGTATCAACCCATATGGCATTCTAAGATGTCCTGTCCAGCTAGACCCGGAGCCGATCAGGCAAGGCCTGCCGAATGGCCCTAACCGGCCACCATGGCCAGCCATTCGTCCTCGGTCATCACCTGGATGCCCAGTTCGGTGGCGGTCTTCAGCTTGGAGCCCGCGCCGGGACCGGCCACCACCAGATCGGTCTTCTTCGACACCGATGAGGCCACCTTGGCCCCCAGCGCCTCGGCCTGGGCCTTGGCTTCGTCGCGGGTCATCTTTTCCAGAGCGCCGGTGAAGACCACGGTCTTGCCAGCCACGGCCGTGTCGGTCTTGGGCTTGGCGACGGCCTGGATGTCGAGCTGACCGATAAGGTTGGCGACCTTTTCCCGGTTGTGATCCTCGCTGAAGAACCGCGCCAGCGACTGGGCCGCCACCGGACCAACGCCATCGACGGCGGCCAGATGCAGATAGTCCTCGCCCGGCGCGCCATTGGCCGCCTCGGCCAGGGCCTGGGCGAAGGCGTCCCATGTGCCGTAGCGCTGGGTCAGGGCGGCGCGGGCCGGCTTGGTCAGCTTGGGGACGGCGTGACCGATCTTGATCTCCACGCTGTCAGCCTGCGGCCACGGATCGGCCTTCAGCCCGCCCTTGCCGACCTCGACCAGCAGGTCCAGCGCCTTGGGACCGACGCCGGGGGCGGTGGAAAGCTCCAGATAGGTCGCGGTGGGCAGGCCCGTGGCGGCGGCCTCGGCGGCGGCCTGCAGGTCGGCGAAGGTATCGAAGTGGCGGGCCAGGACCGTCGAGGTGGTCTCGCCGATATCGCGCATGCCCAGGCCGTAGATCACCCGATCGAGGCCGATGGTGCGCCGGGCCTCGATGCCCTTGACCAGGTTGGCGACGGAGGTTTCGCCATAGCCGTCGCGGGTGCGCAGGGCCTCCAGCTTTTCCGTGTCGCGGGCCAGGCGGAAAATGTCGGCGGGCTCGCGGATCCAGCCCTCGTCGAAGAAGGCCTGCAGCTGCTTTTCGCCCAGGCCTTCGATGTCAAAGGCCCGGCGCGACACGAAGTGGCGCAGGTGCTCCACCCGCTGGAACGGACAGGCGAACTCGCCGGTGCAGCGGCGCACCACGGACTCGGCCCCCGAGGCGTTGGTCTCGCGCGCCAGCGGCGTCTTCAGCGGGCACGGGCAGACGTGCGGAAATTCATAGGGCGGCGGCGCAGGATCGGGCCGCGCCTCCAGCGCCACCTCGACGATCTGCGGGATCACGTCGCCGGCCCGCTGGATCACCACGGTGTCGCCCACCCGCACATCAAGCCGGGCGATCTCGTCGCCATTGTGCAGGGTGGCGTTGGTCACCGAGACGCCGCCGACGGTCACAGGCTTCAGCCGCGCCACCGGCGTAATCGCGCCGGTGCGGCCCACCTGCAGGTCGATGGCTTCCAGGATGGTGCGGGCCTTCTGGGCCGGGAACTTGCGGGCGATGGCCCAGCGGGGCGAGCGCGAGACGAAGCCCAGGCGGCGCTGCCGCTCCAGGTCGTCGACCTTGTAGACGACGCCGTCGATGTCGAAATCCAGGGTCGGCCGCAGGGTCTCGAAGGCGGCATAGATGTCGAGCAGGCCCTGGGCGTTCTCCACCCGTTTGGCGGGCGGGGCCGTGGTCACGAAACCCCAGTCTTCCAGCCTGGCCAGCGCCTGCCACTGGCCGTCGGCGAAGCTGTCGCTGACCAGGCCCCAGGCATAGCCGAAGAACCGCAGCGGCCGCTGGGCGCTGATCTTCGGATCGATCTGGCGCAGCGACCCGGCGGCGAAATTGCGGGGGTTGGCATAGGTGCGCTGGCCGGCCGCCTCGGCCGCCGCGTTGAAGGCCGCGAAGGCCGCCAGTTCGACATAGACCTCGCCGCGCACCTCGATCACGTCGGGCCAACCGGAGCCCTTCAGGCGATGGGGGATGTCGGCGATGGTGCGCAGATTGGCGGTGACGTCCTCGCCCACCCGGCCGTCGCCCCGCGTCGCGCCCTGGACCAGCACGCCCTTTTCATAGCGCAGGGACGCCGACAGTCCGTCAATCTTGGGCTCGGCGGTATAGGCGACGGTCTCGGCAGGCGACAGTTTCAGGAACCGCCGGACGCGGGCGTCGAACTCGGTCGCCTCGTCATTGGAAAAGGCGTTGTCGAGGCTCAGCATCGGCACGCCGTGCTCGACCGGCGAGAACTGGTCGGCCCGCGCCGCGCCCACGCTGACGGACGGCGAGTTCTCGCGGATCAGGTGCGGAAACCGGGTCTCGATGTCGAGGTTGCGCCGCTTGAGCGCGTCATACTCGGCGTCGCTGATCGTGGGCGCGTCCTGCTGGTGATAGCGCAGGTCGTGGGCCGACAGCTGATCGGCCAGGGCTTCCAGTTCCAGGGCGGCCTGGGCTTCGGAGAGGTCGGCGACGGGCGTCAGGGTCACGGGCGAATCCGGCTGGAAAGGGTGTCGACCCGGTTTTAACCGATGCCCTGCTAAAACGCTCCTGTTGGCGCGCGCCTTGCTGCGGCTTCGTCAGAAACGGAGATCCGCATGTCGAACGCCGCCGAACCGTCCCGCATTAGGGCGCGCGATCTCCCCACGGCGAGAGACCTGTCGCGCGGCGGTCCGCTGGACGCCCTGCGGTTCTTCGCGGCCTTCTTCATGGTGATCTATCACTATGCCGAGCAGGCGCCGGTCAGCCTGTTTGCCCTGCACCCGGCGCTGGGGCGCGGCTATCTGGCCACCGACTTCTTCCTGATGCTGTCGGGCTATGTGCTGGGCCGGGCCTATGGCGACCGGGTCGGCCAGCGTCAGGTCGGCGACCGCGAATTCCTGCTCAAGCGCTTTGCCCGCGTCTGGCCCTCGCATCTGGTGATGCTGGCCGGCTTCATGGCCCTGATCCTCGCGACCACCCTGATCGGCATCGCCCCGCAGAACCCGCAGTGGTTCCAGTGGTCGCAGCTGCCGGCCCAGGCCCTGCTGGTGCAGGCCTGGGGCTTTGACGGCCCGTCGGGCTGGAACACTCCGACCTGGACCCTGTCGGCCCTGATCTTCTGCTATGCCGCCTTCCCGGTGCTGTGGCGCAGCTTTGCCGCGATCCGCTCGCCCTGGATCGCCCTGGCCGTGGGCGTGGCGATCTTCGTCGCTGTCGATCTGGCCTGCCGCTACTGGCTGGGCCAGAGCTCCTATCGTCTGGCGCTGAAGTATGGCGTCATCCGCGCCCTGCCCCTGTTCCTGATCGGCATGCTGATCGCCCGCCTGGGCCGCGAAGTCGTGGTCAGCCCCCGCGTCGCCGACGCTCTGGGCGCGGCGGCCATCGCCGGCGTGGTGGCCCTGAACCTGATCGGCGCGTTCGACTATGCCAGCCTGGCCTTGCTGGCCGTGCTGATCTTTGCGGCCGGCGCCTCGGCCCGCAAGGACTGGGGCTGGGCCAAGACGGCGGGTCGGCTGGCCTTCGCCCTCTACCTGACCAACCAGTTCGTCGGCGTGACCTGGTTTGGCGCCCAGCACGTAGTGGCGGGCAAGCTCGCCTTGAACGACGGCGCTCTGTGGCTGACCTGGGCTATGGCCTTCCCGGCCGCCGTGATCTTCGCCGCCCTGTTCGAGCGCTTCGTCGACGGCCCGCTGCAGGCCTGGGTCAAGCCGCGCGTCGAAATGAGCGCCCTGCGGTCGATGTTTCGCGCCAACCCGGCGATGTGGGCGAGGCGTCGGGCGGTCTGAGAGCTGTTGGGGGTTCGCCGTTCTTGCGGGGCGTTCGCTGGGCGTGAGACTGGCTCGCCATAGGGCTTTGAAGGTCCGGAATCGGTCACAGAGCCAAAGCGTGTTTCCGACCCTAGTCGGAAGTTATGGAGGTCCGCTAACGTGGCCACATGGGAAAAGTCTTCGACTACAAAGTAAGCCTTCAGATCAGACATCCAACCGCACCAGCCAATGAACTGGCGGCAGGGTTTCCGTGGCCGATGACTTCGGGCTGGACGGCGGGCGAGCCTCGCACCACGCCTGTGGGGCGCGAACTCGGCGGCGTCCGCTCGGAGAGCTACTGTTCTCTTAAAATCGCCCACGGCGATGATGGAGAGCTTACGGCTTGCCTGTCTCGGGCCGTTGCCGTGATTCAAGTTAATGAGAAGCACTGGGACGAATTCCGACGCACCGGTGGACGCCTGAGTTTCTATGTCTTCTGGTATCCAAATGGCGATACTGGCGCGGTCCTTGACGCAAGCCTTCTCGGGGAGATGGCCGCGCTGGAGATTGATCTGGGCCTCAATGTCTATGAGGATCAATCGACGGACGGCTAGGTCCGATTTCCACCCAAAGCGGCATCTCGAAAGTTCGGCTTCGGAGGCTTCGCCTCACCCCCATAAATCTTGTCATCCCGGCCGGACGCCCGTGAGGGCGGGAGCGCCGGGACCCAGGGGCAACTGCAGTGAGGCGGCCCCTGGGTCCCGGCTCTCCGCTACGCTACGGCCGGGATGACAAGATATTTGGGGGTGGCGACCAGTGTCCTGTTCTGACCGGGTCCATCCACCCTTCACAGCCGTTGGGATGGTCCGCTTTCGGCGCGTTCGGCTCGACGCAACCTAGTTGATCAAGGCCCGCGCCGCCGCCCTCGCCGCTTCGGTGACCTCGGCCCCCGACAGCATGCGGGCGATCTCTTCCTCGCGTTGGGCTGGCGACAGGGGCTCGACACGGGTGCGGATGGACTGATCGTCGCCGGACTTGGCGATGCGCCAGTGGGCGTCGCCGCGGGCTGCGACCTGGGCCGAGTGGGTGACCACCAGGACCTGGGCGTTCTGGGCCAGACGCTTGAGGCGCAGGCCCACAGCGTCCGCCACGGCGCCGCCGACGCCCTGGTCGACCTCGTCGAAGATCATCAGCGGCTGCGGACCGGTGCCGCGACCGGCCAGGGCCGCCTTCAGGGCCAGGGCAAAACGGGCCAGTTCGCCGCCCGAGGCGATGGTCTCCATGGGCCCAAACGGCGCGCCGGGATTGGTCGAGATCTCGAAGGCCACCCGGTCCATGCCGGTGGGGCCGACGCGGTCCTCGGGCAGGGGCTCGACGGCGACCCGGAACCTGGCCTTTTCCAGCTTCAGCGGCGCGAGTTCGGCCTCGACGGCCAGGGCCAGCCGGTCGCCGGCGGCGCGGCGTTCGGCCGACAGGGCTTCGGCGGCGAAGACATAGCCGTCGCGGGCGGAAGCCGCCTCTTCCTCGGCGGCCTTCAGGGCCTCGCCGGAGGTCTCGATGGCCTGCAGGCGGGCCGCGAATTCGGCGCGCAGGGACGGCAGGTTCTCGGTGGCGACGTTCAGCTTGCGGGCCATGCCGCGCAGGGCGAACAACCGCTCCTCGGTCTTTTCCAGCCGGTCGGGCTCGAACTCGAAGGTTTCGGCGACGGCGTCGATGGCGGCGCTGGCTTCCTGAGCCTCGACCAGGGCGCGGTCGACGGCGTCGCAGGCGGCGGTCAGCCGGGTCATGGCCGCGCCGTCGGCCGGGGCTCCGGCATGCAGGGCGCGCTCGCGGGCCCGCTCAAGGGCGCGGAAGGCCTGGGCCAGCTTGCCCGACAAAGCATCTCCACCGAGCGCGTCCTGGGCCGAGGCGATGTCGGCCAGGGCCTTCTCGGCCGAGCCCAGCAGGGCGCGTTCCTCGGCCAGAGCCGTCTCCTCGCCCTCGCGGGGGTCCAGGCGGTCCAGCTCCGACAGACGCAGAGTCAGTTCCTCGGTCTCGGCGGCGGCCTGGTTGGCGAGAGCGCGCAGGGCCTC
The DNA here is from genome assembly GCF_058680895.1 of Caulobacter sp. GSs2. Next base: position 826,116 of record NZ_CM178725.1, read on the forward strand.
GGCCTTTTCCCGCGCGGCGCGCCAACCGCTCCAGGCCGAGGCGACGGCCGAGACGGAGACGGCGCCGAAGGCGTCCAGCAGGGTGCGGTGGGTGCGGGGATCCAGCAGGCCGACGGTCTCGTGCTGGCCGTGCACCTCGAGCAGCAGGGCGCCCAGGTCTTTCAGCACGCCGACGCTGGTGGCCTGATCATTGACGAAGGCTCTGGAGCGGCCGTCGGGCGACAGCTGGCGGCGCAGGACCAGGTCCTCGTCGCGGCCATAGTCCAGGCCCTTGTCGTCCAGATAGGCGAAGGCCGGGTGATCGGCCTGCAGGGCGAAGATGGCGGTGGCCGAGGCCTGACCCGCCGCGCCGCGTCGAACGAGGCCGGCGTCGGCCCGCGCGCCGGTCGCCAGGCCCAGGGCGTCGAGGATGATCGACTTGCCCGCGCCGGTTTCACCGGTCAGGGCGGTCAGGCCCGGCCCGATGGCCAGATCCAGGCTCTCGATGAGCACGACGTCGCGAATGGAGAGACCAATCAGCATGTCGCGGAGATTCGCCCAGAATCAGCGTTTTTCAAAGCGCTCAGACGCTTCGATGTTCAGCTTGTGTTCCGCGAGGCTGCGGGGACCCCGGACTAGAGCCCCAGAAGGCCCCGCACGCCGTCCTTCTTGGCCGGCTTTTCGCCGGGAGGGGCCAGGGTGGCGTTCTTGTCGCGCACCAGACGGTCCAGCAGATTCTTCTTGGCGCCGGGGGTCAGCGGCTCGACGGCGGGCTTGAGGCCGGCGTCGTTCAGAAGCTTGTAGGCGTCCGAATACCAGCGATCGCCCGGGAAGTTGTAGCCCAGCACGGCGCCGTTGCGCTTGGCCTCATCGAACAGGCCCAGGGTCAGATAGGACTCGACCAGACGGAACAGGGCTTCTGGCGTGTGCGACGTGGTCTGGTGACGGTCGATCACGGTCTTGAAGCGGCCGATGGCGGCCAGGGTCTGGCCCTGGCGCAGATAGTAGCGGCCGATGGCCATTTCCTTGCCGGCCAGCTGGTCATTGACCATGTCGATCTTCAGGCGGGCGTCCTGGGCGTATTCGCTGGTCGGATAGCGTTGGACCACGTCGCGCAGTGACGCCAGGGCCTGCTCGGTGGCGGCCTGGTCGCGGTTGACGTCGACGATCTGCTCGAAATAGCAGACGGCCTTCAGATAGTAGGCGTAGGAAGCCGACGGATTGCCCGGATACAGCGAGATGAAGCGGTCGGCGTCGCCGATGGCGTCATTGTACTGGTTGCCCTGATAGTGGGCGAAGCCGGTCATCAGGATCGAGCGGCGCGACCATTCCGAATAGGGGTGCTGGCGTTCGACTTCGCGGAAATAGTCGACGGCCTCGTTCCAGTTGCCGCGGTCCAGGCGATCGGCGCCCGTGGCGTAGAGCAGCTCCACCGGGCGCTCTTCATAGGCCAAGGTCGGCTTCTTGGCCTGGCCGGCGCAGCCCGCGACCGTAACGGAGACGAGAACGGCGGCGAGGACGACTGCCGAACGACCCGGGAATTTAAGAAGCACGGACTATCACCCTCGAAGCAAACGCGCGCCTCGGCGCCGTGCAAGGCTTCTACACCACGCCGCTTGGGGCGCAAATGCGAAGGCTCAACGACGCCGGTCGCGCTTTTATCTAGACAGCCTGCGCCAGTTCCAGCGCATGGGTGCGCAGGCGCCAAGCGCGCGGCTGGGCCAGCAACGCCCGAACCACGGCGTTATTGAGGCCGTGCCCCGCCAGCACGCCTTCGAAGCGGCCAATGATCGGCGCGCCCAGAACAAACAGGTCGCCCACCGCGTCCAGCGCCTTGTGACGCACGAACTCGTCGGGGCGACGCAGACCTTCGGGGTTCAGCACCCGGTCGCCATCGATGACGACGGCGTTTTCCATCGAGCCGCCCCGCGCCAGGCCGATGGCCCGCAGGGCCTCGACATCGCGGACGAAACCGAAGGTGCGGCAGTTGGAGAGCTCGGCGCGGAACGAGTCCTCGTCCACGGTCAGGTCGACGCGCTGGCGACCGATGGCCTTGCTGCCAAAGGCGATCTCGAAGGCGACCTCGAAGCGATCCGACGGGGTCAGGCTGGCGAACTTGTCGCCCTCCTCGACCCGGACCGGCTCCAGGATCTCGATATATTTGCGGGCGGCTTCCTGCTTGCGGCGGCCGGCGCGATCCAGGATCTGCACGAAGGGCTCGGCCGAGCCGTCCATGATCGGAACCTCGGGGCCATCGACCTCGACGATGCAGTTGTCGATCGACAGGGCGGCCAGGGCGGCCATCAGGTGCTCGATGGTCGAGACCCGCACGTCGTCGGCGTTGTTGATGACGGTGCCCAGCTGGGTCTGGCAGACAGCGTCGGGCTTCACCGGGACGCGATTGTCGAGGTCGTGGACATCGGTGCGCACGAAGACGATCCCGGCGTCGATCTGGGCCGGGCGCACGGCGACACGGACGTGCTCACCCGTGTGCAGGCCAATCCCCGCGAAGATCACCGGTCCTGCGACCGTGTGCTGAAAATACGCCGAAGCCGACACGAAAGACCCTTATCGTTTTACTCAGAAACGGTTCTTCGACCGCTCTACGCCCTGTGTACCATTTAGGGACCATGCCGCGGTGCGGCAAAGCAAGTCCTGTTTCGGATTGTTACCGCTCAAGCCTTTGTAATCGTGTCGCTTTTTTGACATGAAATCGCCACATAAAATCGACCGGTGTCGGACGACCGGCGTTCGCGATCGCGCCCCCCTATCCTCTGGTCTAGCGCGCACGCGAAGGTTAGGGTCCCGCTCCTTCAAGGAAGAATAGGGCCAGGATTTTGCGTTTGATGATCAAGAGCTTGCGTCTCGCCGCCTCGGCCCTGGCGCTGTCCGCCGCGTTCGGCGGAATGGCCGTCGCACAGGCACGTCCGTTCACCGCCAAGGACATGGCCAGCCTGGACCGCCTGAGCGATCCCCGCGTCTCACCCGACGGTCGCTTGGTGATCTACAGCGTGCGGACCATGGACTTCGACGCCAACAAGGCCTCGATGTCGCTGTGGCTCGCCGACCTGAAGACTAGGATGGCGCCGCGCCGACTGGCGGTCTCGGACGGCGGGGCCAGCAGCGCCCGCTGGTCGCCGGACGGCAAGTCGATCTATTTCGTCTCCAGCCGCGTCGGCGGAACCGATCAGGTGTTCCGCGCCGACGCCACGGGCGAGACCGCCGTACAGGTGACCTCCGCGCCGTTCGATGTCGGGGCCTTCAAGGTCTCGCCGGACGGCAAGACCCTGGTGATCAGCCAGGCCGTCTTCCCCGATTGCGACACGCTGGACTGCACCCAGGCCCGCCTGGACGCCCGCAAGTCGGTCAAGGCCACAGGCGTGGTCCACGACAAGCTGTTCATTCGCCATTGGGATACATGGGCCGACGGGACCCGCAATCACCTCTACGCCCTGGCCCTGGACGACAAGGGCGTGGCCTCGGGCAAGCCGGTAGCTCTGATGCCCGGCTTCGACGGCGACACGCCCACCAAGCCGTTCGGTGGCGACGAGGACTTCACCATCTCGCCCGACAGCAAGTTCGTGACCTTCTCGGCCAAGGTGGCGGGCAAGGACGAGGCCTGGACCACCAATTTCGACATCTGGGCGGCCCCGCTGGACGGTTCGGCCAAGCCCAAGAACCTGACGCCCGCCAACAAGGCCTGGGATACCGCCCCGGTCTATTCGCCGGACGGCAAGTGGGCGGCCTATCGCGCCATGAAGCGGCCGGGCTTCGAGGCCGACCGCTACGCGATCATCCTGCACGAGGAAGCCACAGGCAAAGAGCATGAGCTGGTCCCCACCTGGGATCGCTCGGCCGACGCCATCGCCTGGAGCCCGGACGGCAAGTCGATCTACGCCCTGGCCCAGGACGTGGGTCAGACGAAGATCTTCGCCATCACCGTCAAGACGGGCAAGATCGCGCCAGTCACCGGCGACGGCCATGTCAGCGCCTTTGATGTGGGCCCGGCCGGTCTCGTCTATGCGATGGACACCCTGAAAGGCCCCGCCCAGCTTTATGCGACGGCCGGCAAGGGCGCGCCGATCAAGCTGACAGACCTGAACGCCGAACGCCTGAAGACCGTCGCCTGGGGCGAACCCGAGCAGTTCAACTTCAAGGGCTGGAATGACGAGACGGTGCACGGCTTTGTGGTCAAGCCGGCCAATTTCGATCCGGCCAAGCGCTATCCGGTCGCCTTCCTGATCCATGGCGGACCGCAGGGCTCGTTCGGCAACAGCTGGAGCCATCGCTGGAACCCGCAGACCTACACCAATGCCGGCTATGCCGTGGTGATGATCGATTTCCACGGCTCCACCGGCTACGGCCAGGCCTTCACCGACTCGATCAGCCAGCACTGGGGCGACCGCCCGCTGGAAGACCTGCAGAAGGGCTGGGATCACGCACTGAAGACCTATGGCTTCCTGGACGGCGACCGGGCCTGCGCGCTCGGGGCCTCGTACGGCGGCTTCATGGTCAACTGGATCGCCGGCAACTGGAACGAGCCCTGGAAGTGCCTAGTCAATCACGATGGCATCTTCGACACCCGCTTCATGGGCTATTCGACCGAAGAGCTGTGGTTCACCGAGTGGGAAAACGGCGGCACGCCCTTCGCGCCCGGCAACACCTACGGCAAGTTCAACCCGGCCGATCACGTTGCGAACTGGACCAAGCCGACCCTGGTCGTGCAGGGCCAGCTGGACTACCGCGTACCGCTGGAACAGGGCATCGCCACCTTCACGGCCCTGCAGCGCAAGGGCGTGCCCAGCAAGCTGCTGTACTTCCCCAATGAGAACCACTGGGTGCTGAAGGCCCAGAACTCGGTGCAGTGGCACAAGGAAGTGCTGGACTGGCTCAACACCTGGACGGCCGAGAAGAAGTAGGCAGGCCTAAATCAGGCCCGTCGCCACCGACCAGGTGAGGCGGGCCTTTTTTTCGAGCTCGCCGGGGTCGCGCCCCCTGGCGTAGGCGCCGGCCAGGGCGGCCGGCGCGATGGCCGGGAAGGCCGCGACGGGCAGGCCCTTCAGTTCGCGGCGAGCGACCTTGAGCTGATCGGCGACCCGGCGCGCCAGATCGGCCTGGGTCCAGTCCTCGGGCAGGCGCGAACGCCCCGCCAGCTTCAGCCGCCACAGCCCCGCCAGGCCATAGGCCCGGGCCGCGCCCTTGACGGCGTGCGGGTCGGCGGACGGATCAAGACGTCGGGCGGCCAGCACGGCCAGGGCGCCGGCTGTGCCGTCGACATAGGCCAGCGCCCTGCCCTCGTCGGCCGGCGGCGCGTCGTCCAGATCGTCGAAACGGGCCTCGACCAGGGTGGCCAGAGCCAGGGGGTCGATCCCCGAGGCGGCGATGGCCTCGACATTGGGATGCTTGCGCGGCGGCTTGCCGGCCGCGATCTCTTCCATGGCCTCGCGCCACCAGGTCAGCCGGATCTCGCCCATCAGGGCGTTGGAGACCCCGCCGGCCACCCGGGCCAGTTCATAGTTGAAGGCGTACAGCGCGATCACGTCGGCCCGCGCCGCGGGATCGGCGATGAAGCGGCTGGCCAGCCAGCGGTCGGGATCGACGCGGCGGACGAGGTCGTCGAGGGTTTCGGTGTCGGCCATGGGTCTTCAAACGAGAAAGGGCCCGCCGATTCCCCGGCGGGCCCTCCCCTTACACGATTTTGCCCGGGGTTTAGCCGAACAGCGTCTGGTTCATCGTCATGGTGGCCAGCATCGGGATGCTGAGCAGGGTGTTGGTGCGCGAAAACAGCATGGCCATCTTGGCGGCCTTGGCCTTGGCGTCCGCATCGGCTTCGACGATGCCCAAAGCGATCTTCTGGTTCGGCCAGATCACGCCCCAGACGTTGATGAACATGATCGTCGCCAGCCACATGCCCACGCCGATGAAGGTGTAGCGGGCGTCGACGTCGGGCGAGTAGCCGCCGGCCAGACCCAGGGTCGCGGCCTCGAGCAGATAGTTGCGGCTCAGCGCCAGGAGCACGCCCATCACCAAGGTGGCCAGGGCCGCCCAGCGGAACCAGAACAGCGCCTCGGGCGCAATGTACTTGGAAACGGCCGGCTTCAGCTCGGCCGGGATCTGCGGCATCATGCGAATCTGCACGAAGTTGAAATAGTACAGCAGCCCGATCCACAGGATGCCGAAGAACACGTGCACGAAGCGGAACACCGCCTCAAGGAACACCAGCCCGCCGCCGGCGTGCATGAAGTAGCCGACGATCATCACCAGCGACAGGATCACGCTGACGATGATGGTGTTGCGGAAGTTCGCGAGCAGTCCGGACATCCAAGTTCCCCCTAAGAGCCCTAAATCTTGACGGTCAGCTATAAGCCGCTTCTCAGAGTCGGGCAAAGCCTTGAAAACGCTGCCGGCTAGACCGCGATCAAGGCCGCCGCCAGGCGCCGGCCCTCACTGGCCAGCACGTTGTAGGTGCGGGCCGCAGCTTCGGTGCTCATGAACTCAAGGCCGATGCCCGCCGCCTTCAGGGCGTCACGAAGATCGCGCGGCGGCAAGGCGTTGTGCAGCCCGCCGCCCAGCAGCACGAACTCGACCGCGCCGCCGGCCGCGAAGACCTCGGCGAAGTCGTCAGCCGTCAGCGCCGCCAGGGCAGTCGCCGACCAGGTGCGCGGCTGATCATTGATGATCAGCAGCGACCCCGGCCGCCAGTCGCCGGAGACCCGAAAGCCGCCGCCGCCCCAGGCGTCGATCGAGGGCGGACGGCGAAGCTCGGCCATTACGGACGCGAGGCCGCGCCGAAGGTGATCGGGGTGGCGTCGTCGTCGCCCCGCTTGACGCCCCACAGCAGGATGATCGGCGCGCCGACATAGATCGACGAGTAGGTGCCCACGATGATCCCGAAGATCATCACCACCGAGAAGCCAAACAGCGCCTCGCCGCCAAAAATGGCCAGGCCCGCGAGCGCCATGACCGCCGTGACGCCGGTGATGATGGTGCGCGACAGGGTTTCGTTGATCGACAGGTCGATCACTTCGGCCAGGGGCATCTTCTTGTACTTGCGCAGGTTCTCGCGAAGGCGGTCGAACACGACGACGGTGTCGTTCATCGAATAGCCGATCACGGTCAGCAGGGCCGCGACGGTGTTGAGGCTGAACTCGATCTTGAACAGCACGATAAAGCCGAAGGTCAGGATCAGGTCATGCAGCAGGCCCGCGACGGCCCCGAGGCCGAACTGGGGCTCAAAGCGGAACCAGATGTAGAGAAACATCAGGCCGACAGCGAGCGCGAGGGCGATGATGCCGCTGCGGAACAGCTCACCCGACACCTTGGGGCCCACCGCCGAAGGGTTGATGAACTGGACGGGCTCGCCCAGCGACTGCTTCAGGGCGGTCTTGACGTTGGTCAAGGTGACGCCGGCGTCGCCGCCGGCCGGGGTCTGAAACCGCACCAGAGCACGGTCGGCGGCGCCGAACTCCTGCACTTGCACATCGCCCAGACCCTGGGCCTCAAGCGTGGTTCGCACCTTGGCCAGATCGACGGCGCGCGGGGCGGTCGAAACTTCCATGACGGAACCGCCCTTGAAGTCGATGCCCATGTTCAGGCCCGGCATGAAGACGCCGACCATCGACGCGACCACGAGGGTCGCGCTGATCAGCGCCATCAGGCGCGCAAACTTGACGAAGGTGAGGTTGGTTTTCTGCGGGAGCAGCTTGATCAGGGGCCAGGCCATGGGTGCGCTCACTCAGATCGGAAGTTGCTTGGGGCGGGCAGCGCGGAACCACCAGCCGATGAGAAGCTGGCTGACCAGCACGGCGGTGAACACCGATGTGAACACGCCGATCGACAGGGTCCAGGCAAAGCCGCGAACCGGGCCTGCGCCGAAGGCGAACATGATGCCCGCCGCCACCAGCGTGGTGACATTGGCGTCGATGATCGTGGTCATGGCCCGAGAGAAACCGGCGTCGGCCGCCATGATCGGCGATTTTCCGGCCCGGGCCTCGTCGCGCATCCGCTCATAGATCAGCACGTTTGCGTCGACGGCCACGGCCAGGGTCAGGATCAGGCCGGCGATACCGGGCAAGGTCAGGGTGGCCTGGGTGATCGACATGGCCGCGACGATCATCATGCCGTTGATCAGCAGGGCGATCACCGAGATGCCGCCAAACAGCAGCCCATACGACAGCAGCATGAAGGCCACGATGGTCACGAAAGCCACCAGGGTGGAGATCGCGCCGGCCTTGACGGCGTCAGCCCCCAGTTCGGCGCCGACCGTGCGTTGTTCCTCGACCGTCAACGGCGCGGGCAATGCCCCGGACCGCAACAGCAAGGCCAGTTCGGCGGCGCTTTCCGGCGTGAAATTGCCGGTGATGATGCCCGAACCGCCCGTGATCGCGCCATTGATGACCGGCGCCGAGATGATCTTGCCATCCAGGACGATGGCGAACTTCTTGCCGACATTACGCGCCGTGGCGTCGCCGAACTTGCGAGCGCCCTGGCCGTTGAAATTGAACGACACGACGGGGTTGCCGCTCTGGGAGTCGAAGGTCTGACGCGAGTCGGTCAGTTCATCGCCCGAAACCACGGCCCGCTTGCGCACCGCATAGGCGGGCACATAGCCATCCTCACTGGGCAGCATCTCGGAGCCCGGCGGAATGCGGCCGGCCACGAGGTCTTCCTGGGTGACGCCTTCATCGACCATCTGGAAAGTCAGTTTGGCGGTCTTGCCGATCACTGACTTCAGCTTTTCAGGATCGCTTTCACCGGCGGCCTGGATGACGATCCGGTCCAAACCCTGACGGGTGATCGTCGGTTCCTTGGTCCCCAGGCTGTCGATGCGGCGACGGATGGTTTCGATCGACTGCTCGACCGCCATCGCCGCATCGGCCTTGGCGGCCTCGGCGACAAAGCTGATTTCCAGCCGCTGGTCGTCCCGCGTGGCGACCGAGACGTCACGGCCGCCGACCGAGCCGGTCAACGGCGCGCCGACCGACTGCCGAAGCAGGTTGGCGGCGTCGTTGACCTTGCCGGCCTCGGCGATGCGGACACTGATCACGCCATTGCCTTCGCGCAGGTCACCAAACGCGATCTGCTCGCCCCGCAGGCTGGTGCGAACGTCTTCGACGAGATTCGTCAGACGTTCGCGGCGCAGCGCAGCCGTATCGACTTCCATGAGCAGATAGGATCCGCCCTGCAGGTCGAGGCCCAGGTTGAGCTTCTGTTTGGGAACCCAACCGGGCAGAGCGTCGAGCGTTCTTTGCGGCAGAAGATTCGGCAGTGTGAAGGCAAAGCCGAAAATCAGCGCCAGAGTGACGACGATGATCTTCCAGCGGGACAGTGTCAGCATGGATTACAAGCTCTGGACGACGCCTTGCGGCGCCTTGGTCGGGGCGTTTTGAGCAATCAGCTCTTGGGATCGTTGGCCGGAGCCGGTTCGCCCTTGGTGCGGACTTCGGTGATCATGCCCTTGACGACCTTGACGGTGACGCCCTGGGCGATCTCGAGGCCGACTTCCTTGTCTTCAACGCGCACGACCTTGCCCAGCATGCCGCTGGACAGCACGACATTGTCGCCACGCTTCAGGTTGGTCAGCATCACCTGATGCTCTTTGGCCCGCTTCTGCTGCGGACGGATCAGCATGAAGTAGAACAGCACCACCATCAGGAGGATGGGGGCGATTTGCATAAGCTGCGCGCTCAGGCCACCGGGCATAACGTCTCCAAAATTTCTGCAGTCGAAACCCCCATATGGGGTCTCGCCAAGTCGGCGGAAGCTATGCGTTCACCTCCTCTTTTGCAATGACGGCGCGGCAAGGTTAGGACCGGGTCATGATCGACGCCCAAAACGCCCTGCTCGCCCGCATCGCCGACGCCCTGGAGCGCCTGGCGCCGGCTGCGCCGGCCGCACCGGATTTCGGCGGGGCGCGGCTTTTCCGACATGATTCCTCAGGCCAGGCCTTCATCGCCGCGCCTGACTATCCGATGGCGCTGGACCTGCTGGTCGGCGTCGAGCGGCAGAAGGATCGCTTCGTCGAGAACCTGAAGCGCTTCGCCGTCGGCCTGCCTTGCAACCATATCTTGCTGTGGGGCGTGCGCGGCACCGGCAAGAGCTCGATGACCAAGGCCGCCTTCATGGCCGTCAGCGCCGAACACCCCGCCCTGAAGCTGGTCGAGGTGGATCGCGACGAGATCGCCGCCCTGCCCCCGCTGTTTGACCTGCTGCGCGGCCGCGCCGAGCGCTTCGTGGTGCTGTGCGACGACCTGTCGTTCGAGGACGGCGCGGCGGCCGCCAAGGCCCTGAAGTCGGCGCTGGAGGGCGGCGTGGCCGGCCCGCCCGAGAATGTGCTGTTCGTCGCCACCTCCAACCGCCGCCACCTGATGCCCCGCGACCACGTCGAGAGCCAGGGGGCCATCGCCGCCGCCGAGGACGCCGAGGAGGAAATGAGCGTCTCCGACCGCTTTGGCCTGTGGATCGGTTTCCCGCCGATGGATCAGCCGACCTATCTGGAAGCGATCCGCACCTATGCCGAGCGCTTCGACCTGGTGGTCGAGAACCTGGACCGCCGCGCCCTGCAATGGTCGCAGCTGCGCGGCGCGCGGTCGGGCCGGGTTGCCTGGCAGTTCATCCGCGATCTGGCGGGGGAGCTGGGCAAGAGCCTGCCGGCTTAGCGAACGCAAGTTCTCGACCTCGCGCTTTCGCTGCGAGGGTGATGGAAAGGGTCGCGGAGCGTCCGGACCACGTCCGGATGTGAGTTTGTAAGTACCGTTTCGACGAAGCCGTCCGCTCCGCGTGGTCGTTATCCATCAGCGTCCCAGCGGGTGGCCCAGTTGGGGCCTTACCGGAACCCGGACGCCTCGGTTTCCCGAAGTCCCGGAGGTCGGGGGGCGTGGGGCCAATCCTGACCAACACTCGCCTTGATCCCCGTCCACGCCGACGGCGGGCGGGTCCTGCAACGCCAGGATCCCCGGACCGGTCGAGTATCCCCCTCGACCCCAGTCCCGCTCGATCACCCCCCGTCGCCGCAATGGTCGCTGGCCTTGCGCCCTTTCCTCGCGACGAGGTGGGACAAGAATACGGGAGGTTTCAGCGCGTCGGATAAGTTTGCTGAACACCCGCGCCGGTCCCCGTTCTATCGACCCTCTCCCAGAGGGAGAGGGAGGGACCCACGCTTGCGTGGGAGGGTGAGGGGTTACACCCTAAACCATTGTCGCACTTGGGGCCGTGCCCTGTCCGGAAGGGCTTCGCAAACCCCTCACCCTCCCACCGCTACGCGGCGGGCCCCTCCCTCTCCCTCTGGGAGAGGGTTTCTAATCCCCGCGCCGATCGGGGGACGGCGCGATCGCAATGCCCGTGGTCGCGTGACACCGCTCGCCGTCAGGTGTAGATTGGGGCAGGAAATCAACCCGGAGGGTCGCCCATGGGCAAGCCGTGGTTTCGGACCAAGCAATACGGCTACGGCGCGAGCCTGCCCTGCAGTTGGGAAGGCTGGGCGGCTATCGTCGTCTTCTGCGCGGTAATGATCGGGCTGTCCGCCCTGCCCCAGTCGCTGACCGCGCCCCATCCGTGGCTGGGCGTCGCCCTGCGAATTGGCCTGATCGTCGGCTTCATCGTGCTGGTCGGGCGCAAGAGCGACAAGCCATGGGCCTGGCGCTGGGGCAAATAGCCAAACGGCCCGCCTCTTTCGAAGCGGGCCGTTCTTTATCCTAGCGCGGCAGGAGCAGACCCGGATCCACCGGCCGGGCCTTGTCCTTCACCGTCGGCGCATAGCGCATCTCGAAGTGCAGCTGCGGCTCGTTGACCCCGCCGGTCGAACCGACAGTGCCCAGCTGCTGGCCCTTGCTGACCTGCTGGCGCATCTTCACATCGGTCGTGCCCAGGTGGGCATAGGCCGTGACCCAGCCGTCGGCGTGCTTGACCAGAACCAGGTTGCCGAAGGTCGGGACCTGGTTGCCGGCATAGGCGATCTCGCCGTCGGCGGCGGACACCACCGGCGCGCCGGCATTGGCGCGGATGTTCAGGCCGTCATTGCGCTGGCCCGTGCCCTTGACCCCGAAGTCGGAAATGATCTCGCCCCGCAGCGGCCACGAGAAGCGGCCCTTGCCCGAGGCGATGATCTCGGCCTCGGTCGGGGCGGCGCTGCTCTCGATGATCTGACGGATCGGGGCCGACGGCGGCGGATTGACCGGCAGGGCCGCGACCGGACCGCTGGGACGCGGGGTCGAGGGGCCCGGCCGATACGGGATCGGCGCTGACGGCGTGGTCACGGGCGTTTCGGTCGCGGCCGGAGCCTGGGCCACCGTCGTCGACGGCGTGGCCGGCCGGGTGGTCGTGGTCTTGATCGGCCCCTTGTCCTTGTAGCCGTCGGGCAGAAGGATCTTCTGGCCCTTCTTGACGGCCGCCGTGGTCTTCAGGTCGTTCTCGGCGGCCAGGGCCTTGAGGGTGACATTGAAGCGCTTGGCGATGGCCGTCAGGGTGTCGCCGGACTGGGCGGAATAGGCCTTGGCCGTCGTGGCCGGGCCCTTGATCTTCGCGCCCAGCCTCAGCGCCTTGTCGGGGTCGATATCGTTGGCGTCGGCCAGGTCCTTGACGCTCATGTCAAAGCGCCGGGCGATCGCGGTCAGGGTGTCGCCCGACTTGACCGTATGGACCTGACGCGGCCCCGCCACGCTGACCACCGAACCGGTGACGCTGGTCGTGGTGGTGGTGACGCTGCCCAGACCGCTGGCGGTGCTGGCCACCGGCGTGGAAGCCGGCTGGCTCATGGTCGGCGTTGCAGTGGGGGTCGGCGTTGCGGTCGGGGTCGAGGCGCGCGGCGTTTCGACGGGACGCGGGGCCGGCGCTGAACCGGCAAGCATCGTGGTCGGGACGCTGGACGGCGGCGCGGCCATGGCCGTCTTGGTCGGACCCTTGTCCTTGAAGCCGTCCGGCAGGAGCAGCTTCTGCCCCTTCTTGATCGCCGCGCCGCTCCTGAGGTCGTTCTCGTCGGCCAGGGCGGCGGCGGTGACGGAAAAGCGCTTGGCGATGGCGAACATCGTGTCGCCCGACTGGACGACATAGGCCTTGGACTTGGGTCCGGCGGGGCCGACGATCTTCTGGCCCAGCTTCAGGCGGTAGGGCGGCTCGAGATCGTTGAGCTTGACCAGTTCGGCGCGCGTCGCGCCAAAACCGCGGGCGATGGCGTCCAGGGCGTCGCCCGACTCGACGACGCGCGACTGGGGCTTACCGGGCACATCGACCACGGGACCGGCCACGGTGGTGACGATGATCGGCGCGGCCGGACGGATCTGGGCCGGCGGAGGCGGCGGCGGCGGGGGCGGCGGGGGCGGGGGCGGCGCAAGTTCGGTGCGCGTGACCGGCGGATCGGTATAGATCGGCGGCGCCGGGGCGGCCTCGACCGGGATCGGCTCGCGGCGGATCACCTCGGACGGCGTCGGCGTGGTGTTGAGCGTTTCCGCAGGCGGGGCCTGGGTGATGGGGAAATTGGGCGTCTGGCCCCGGGGCGCGGGCCCGCCGGGCTGACCATCCCGGGAAGGGTACTGTGGTCCCCCGGCCGTTTCGCAGGCCGCGAGCGTTCCAGCCGTCAGGGCGATCACCGCCGCGCGCGTCCACAACTGCCTCATAGCCTCTCCTTGTCCTCGCAAGTCGCCCAGACGGCCCCGCGAGGGTAAATCAATCGTTAACCGCAAGGGCGCTGCGCAAGCCTCGCCCCGATTTCCCGCTTCACTGGTCGCGGGCCACACCGTCGAGCAGCGGCACAAACCGCACATCGCACAGCGCCTCGACCTTGAAGCCGCCCTTGCCGTCGCCCGCATAGCGGCGAAGGCTCTGTACCGGCCCCTTCCCGATCGGCGCCACGAGGACGCCGTTGGGCTTGAGCTGGGACAGCAGTCGTTTCGGATCATCTTCAGCCGCAGCCGTGACCATAATGCGGTCAAACGGCGCCTGTTCGGCCCAACCTTCGCCGCCATCGCCGAACTTGGTGATGACGTTGGTCAGGCCAAGCTTGTGAAAGCGCGCCTCGGCCTCCTTCATCAGGGTCCGATAGCGCTCGATCGTATAGACCAGACGCGACACGTGGCTGAGGATGGTGGTCTGGTAGCCCGACCCGGTGCCGATCTCCAGCACGCGCGAGCGCGGCTCGATGGTCAGGGCCTGGGTCATCAGGCCGACGATATAGGGCTGGCTGATGGTCTGGCCGCAGGCGATCGGCAGGGCCGAATCCTCCCACGAGCGGTCCTTGAAAAGGTCCGGCGTGAACAGGTCGCGCGGCGTCTTCTCGATGGCCGCCAGCACCTGGGGATCGGTGATCCCCTGGTCGCGCAGGGCCTGCATCAGGCGCGGCAGATCCGTGGTCGCGGCGGCCTTGGCCTTGCTCATGCGTCCACCCGCAGCTTGGGGGGAGCGCCGCCCAGCATGCCCTTCAGGGCGTGGACAGTCTCGTTGTGCGTCAGGTCGATGTGCAGCGGCGTCACCGAGATCTTGCCCTCATAGACGGCCTTCAGGTCGGTGCCGTCGCGGGGCTGCGAGGCCGTGGCGGTGAAGCCCATCCAGTAATAGTCGCGGCCGCGCAGGTCAGTGCGCTTGTCCCAATGGCGCAGATGGCCGTCACGGAAGCCCTGGCGCGTGACCTCCACGGCCGTCACCTGCTCCGGCGGCAGGGCCGGGAAGTTGACGTTCATGATCACGTCGCTGGGCCAGCCCATCTCCAGCAGCCGCTGGATGATGCCCGGACCATAGGTCTGCGCGGTCTCCCAGTGGGCGACCACCTCATCGTGGAAATAGTTCATGGCCTGGGACAGGGCGATCGAGCGGATACCCAGGGCCATGCCCTCGATGGCGCCGGCCACGGTGCCCGACAGGGTGACATCCTCGGCGAGGTTCTGACCGCGATTGACGCCCGACAGCACCAGATCCGGCGCCGGGCCGTCGATCAGCTGCTGCACGGCCATCATCACGCAGTCGGTGGGCGTGCCCTCGACGGCGAAGCGGCGATCGTCCAGGCGGCGCACCCGCAGCGGGTCGGCCAGCGTCAGGGCCCGGCTGGCGCCCGACTGCTCGTATTCCGGCGCGCAGATCCACACGTCGTCGGTCAGGGCGCGGGCGATCTTCTCAAGCGCGACCAGGCCCGGGGCGTGGATGCCGTCGTCGTTGGTGAGGAGGATGCGCATGCGGCTCAGGCCTGCCCGCCGATGTAGGTGACGCCGCCCATATAGGGAACCAGCACCTCGGGGATGGTGATGCCGCCGGTCTCGTCCTGATAGTTCTCCAGCACGGCCACCAGGGTGCGGCCGACCGCCAGGCCCGAACCGTTCAGGGTGTGGACGTACTGGGTGCCCTTCTCGCCGGCCCTGCGGAACCGGGCGTCCATGCGCCGGGCCTGGAAGTCACCGCAGTTGGAGCACGAGCTGATCTCGCGGAAGGTGTTCTGCGAGGGCAGCCAGACCTCGAGGTCATAGGTCTTGCGCGCGCCAAAACCCATGTCGCCATTGCACAGCAGCATGGTGCGGAATGGCAGGTTCAGCGCCTTCAGCACCGCCTCGGCGCAACCGACCATCCGCTCGTGCTCGGCCTCGCTCTGGTCGGGCGTGGTGATCGAGACCAGCTCGACCTTGTAGAACTGGTGCTGGCGGATCATGCCGCGGGTGTCGCGCCCCGAGGCGCCGGCCTCGGAGCGGAAGCTGGGCGTCAGGGCCGTCATCCGCAGCGGCAGCTGCGCTTCGTCGGCGATCTGCTCGCGAACGATGTTGGTCAGGGAGACTTCGGCTGTGGGGATCAGCCAGTGGTCAGCCGTGGTGCGGAAGAGGTCTTCGGCGAACTTCGGCAGCTGACCGGTGCCATAGAGGGCCTCGTCCTTGACCAGCAGCGGCGGCGACACTTCGGTGTAGTCGTGCTGCACGGTCTGCAGGTCCAGCATGAACTGGCCCAGGGCCCGCTCTAGCCGGGCGATCTGGCCCTTGAGCACCACAAAGCGCGCGCCGCTCATGCGGGCGGCGGCTTCGAAGTCCATGCCGCCCAGGGCCGCGCCCAGATCGACGTGATCCTTGGGCGCGTTCAGGCGGCCGGCGGGCAGCTGGGACGCGTCGCCCCAGCGGCGGATCTCGACGTTGCCCGCTTCATCCTCGCCGGGCGGCACGTCGGGGGCCGGAATGTTGGGCAGCGACGCCAGCAGGTCCTTCAGCCCGGCGCCGGCCTCAGCTTCCAGGACGGCCGCGTCGGCCATCAGGGCCTTGAGGGTCTCGACCTCGGCCATCAGGGCCTGGGCTTCGACCTCGTCCTTCTTGGCCTTGGCCATGCCGATGCGCTTGGAGGCTTCGTTGCGCCGGGCCTGGCTCTCCTGCAGCGCCGTCTGGGCCGCGCGCAGCTGGGCGTCCAGCTTCACGGCCTCGGCGGCCGCGCCCGAGCGCCCCTTGGCCGACCAGGCGGCTTCAAAGGCTTCGGGATTGTCGCGGATGGCCTTGATGTCGTGCATCGGAACGGGCTCGAAGACTGGCTTAGGGAAACGCCCTCTCTAAGGCGCGTCGGCTGAGGCGCCAACCTTTTCAGGGCTGCATGGGTCAGGGATTCGCGGGGAGGCGCCGTGTTGTCGTGAGACCAAAACCTGCGACAACGCGTCGCACCCAGTTTTACACACCCACAGATAGCCCGCCCTGAAGCATAGATTGAATCAAATCCCAAAACATAAGCAGGAATGGGGTTTATTTCGAAGACAAACCTTGAATGTGAAAACTCGATAACGTCCGTTAACGTTGTTTTTGAACTCGAAATTAGGGCGAAAATGAAAAACAGAGCGCCAAGTACGCAGAACCGCGTTTCCTTCCCTCAATATACAGGATGTACACCTTGAAGAAATTTGCCGCTCTCGCCGCCATCGTCACCGTCTCGGTCGCATTCGCCGCCCCCGCCAGCGCCGCCAACCTGGTTCGCGTCTCGCTCGCCGGCAAGACCAGCGTCCAGATCAATGATGAGATCAAGACCGCCGCCCAGGCCGTCTGCGCCAACGAGAAGGCCAATGCGCTCGCCAGCTGCCTCGAAAGCGCGACCTTTGACGCCAACCGTCAGCTGGCCGCGATTGTGAAGGCTCGTCCGGGCGCCTCGAAGGCCGCCACCCGTCAGGAAGCCGTGACCATCGTGCGCGTGTCGCTGAAGGGCAAGTCGACCGACCAGATCCACGCCGAGATCAAGGCCGCCGCAGAAGCCGTGTGCAAGGCCTCGACCGACTTTGCCAACCGCAACGAATACCAGGCCTGCGTCGGCGGCTCCGTCCGCGCCGCCAAGGCTCAACTGCAGGCCATGAACGCTCAGCCCAAGCAACAGGCTTCGCTGTAAACCTTAGGAACGCGCGGCCCTCACAGGGTCGCTGAAAGACAAGAAGCCTCCGCTCCCTTCCGGGGCGGAGGCTTTTTTGTTCCCCCGACTCCGCCCTCCTCGGCGACCCGAAGGGCGGCTATGGGCAGAGAGCGTCAGACCGCCACGATCTCGTTGCGCTTGTTGTCGTCCTTGGCCTTGCCGCGTTCGATCAGCCACACGCACCAGATGCTGATTTCGTAGAGCAGGCACATCGGGATGGCCAAGGTCAGCTGACTGATCGGATCGGGCGGCGTGAGGATGGCGGCGGCGATGAACACCCCGACAATGGCGTAGCGGCGGCCCTCGCGCAGCAGCTTGCTGGACAGGATGCCGGCCAGGCCCAGCAGCGACACAACCACCGGCAGCTGGAAGCAAAGCCCGAAGGCCAGCAGCAGCGAGGTCACCAGGGTCAGATAGTCGCTGACCTTGGGCAGAAGCTGGATGGTGATGCCCACCGTCGAGACCTGCTGGCTCAGCGAGAACCACAGCACGAACGGCAGCATCACATAATAGACCAGCGCCGCGCCCAGGAAGAACATCACCGGCGAAGCCAGCAGGAACGGCAGGAAGGCGCCGCGCTCGTTCTTGTAGAGGCCCGGCGCGACGAAGCGATACAGCTGCCAGGCCAGGACCGGGAAGGTCAGGACCACGGCGCCGAAACCGGCCAGCTTCAGCTTGGTGAAGAAGAACTCCAGCGCCGCCGTATAGACCAGGCCCAGGGCCTTGGTTTCACCCGTCGGAATGTCCTTGAGGCCCACCAGGGCCAGCAGCAGGTCGAACGGACCATGGCTGCCGCCGGCGTGCTGCACGCTGAGCAGCTGCTGGGCGACGGTGAACGGATTGACCAGGAACAGGAAGATCTTGTCGGCGAAGGCGAAGCACACGCCGAACCCGACGAACAGCGCCACCACGCAGATGATCAGCCGCATGCGCAGCTCGACCAGATGATCCAGCAGCGGGGCGCGCGAGGCTTCGATCTCGTCCTCGGGTTCGTGTCCGATGGAGTCCGTCACGAGACGATATCCGAGGCGGTCGAGCCGCCGGCCTTGGCGGCCTTGGTGCGCGGGGCGCGGGCGGCCTTGGGCGCTTCGACGGCGATCTCGGCCTTGGCCGCGCGCTTGCGGGCGGGGGCCTTGGAGACAGCGGGTTCAATCACGGCCGGCGCCTTGGCGACGCGCGGCTTGCGGGGCTTGGCGACGACGGGCTTGATCTCGGTCTCCGGCGGCAGGATCGACGGCTCGACCGATGCGCCATGGGGCTGGTAGCCCGCATAGGGGTGAGCCTGCACCGTTCCGCTGCTCAGACTGGCGTCGATGTCGGCGAACACCTGATCCACCCCGACATCCTTGGCCTGATCGGCGGCGTCGCGCAGCGGCGAGGCGTACTGGCCTGACCGCATGGCCTCGACTTCCTTGCGCAGGTCGTCGAGCTCGGACTGGCGGGCCATTTCGTCGAAGCTGGCGCGGAATTCAGACGCCATGCCGCGCATCTTGCCGATGAACTGGCCAAGCTTGCGCAGCAGCATGGGGAGATCCTTCGGCCCGACCACGATCAGAGCGACCGCGGCGATGACCAGAAGTTCTGTGCCGCCGATATCAGGAAGCATGGACGCGCCTTAGAACGACGCGGACCTGGGCCCGCCGTCGCGAAGTGGAAGGGACGCGCGCAACGGGTTCGCCCGCGCGCCCGAGGGTTCTTACGACTTTTCTTTTTCGGCTTCGGTGCGCGGCAGGGCGCCCGTGGCCTTGCTGTCAGCGCTCTCGCTGCTGGAGTCGTCCTTCAGGCCGTCCTTGAACGCGCGAATGCCCTTGGCGGCGTCGCCCATGATTCCCGACAGCTTGCCTCGGCCGCCGAACAGCAGGGCGATGACCCCAAGCACGATCACCCAGTGAATCCAGCTCATGCTACCCATAGCAATCATGCTCCTTGCGACAGCGGCCCATTAGCTGCTGCGGCGTGTCGTTACAATCTCTCAGGCAATATAGGCGTTCGCGAGGCGGCGAGCCAAGCCTATCCGGCTTGCCTTGCCCATAACCTCCGTCATTCCCGCCCTTGTGGCGGGAACCCCTGGTTCAGCTGACACGTGAAGCGCACTGACGCGCCAGCGCGCCACACATCCGCACCTGCGGTCCATCGAGGGGTTCCCGCCACGAGGGCGGGAATGACGGGACGAAGAGAGGAAGCGCCCCTCCCCAACCTTCACCCCTTCTCCATCTCCCCCAGGAAATCCTGAGCAAATTCCGGCGCCTCGTCGCCGTCCTCCAGCGGATCCTCGTCCTCCCCCGGACGCAGGCCCAGCGGGTCGGGCACCGAGAATCCGGGTGGCAGGTTCATCTCCAGCAGGCCGGCGGCCTTCATCTCGGTGACGCCCGGCAGGTCCGACAGGGCGGCCAGGCCATAGTGCTCAAGAAAGGCGTCGGTGGTGCCGAAGGTCACCGGCCGGCCCGGCGAGCGGCGGCGGCCGCGCATCCGCACCAGCCCAAGCTCCAGCAGCACGTCGATGGTGCCCCGGCTGGCCTGGACGCCGCGCACGGCCTCGATCTCGGCCCGGGTGACGGGCTGGTGATAGGCGATGATCGCCAGGGTCTCCTGAGCGGCCTTCGACAGCCGGCGCGGCTCCTCGCGTTCCTCCGTCATCAGGAAGGCCAGGTCGGTCGCCGTCTGGAAGCGCCAGCGGTTGGCCACGCAGACCAGTTCGATCCCCTGGCCCTCGTAGCGGAGGCGCAGAGCGGCGATCCCGGCCTGGATATCGCAGCCCTCGGGCAGGCGCTTGGCCAGGTCGACATCGCTCAGCGGCTCGGCGGCGGCGAACAGCAGCGCCTCGATGCAGCGCTCGGTGAACAGGGGGTCGATCATAGCCAACCCATATCCGCTCTCCCCGGCGAAGGCCGGGGCCCAGATTCAGCCTGAGCGTTTGGGGATGATCCACCTTGAGCGCCTGCCACGAACACAAATGCCCTGGGTTCGATCTGGGCCCCGGCCTTCGCCGGGGAGAGCGGAGTTTTAAAAGTGATCACTCGACCTCCTCCAGCGGCTGCGTCCGCGCCCGCAGATAGAGATCCGAAAACGCCTCCATCTGCCGGGCCTCCAGCACGCCTTCCTTCACCAGTTCCAGCGACGCCGCCAGGGTCGAAGCCATGTACGAGGCCGGCGACGGGCCGTCGTCTTCTTCCAGAGCGCGCTCGACGGGCGCCACGGTGGTCAGGGTGGTCCAGTCGTCCATGCGCGGCAGCAGGGTGCGCAGCCGGTCGCGGGCGTCTTCCAGCGGATAGGCGGTGGGCGGACGCGGCGCGTAGTGGCGGCTGTGCTCGCGTTTGCGCTGGGTGATGTAGGCGCTCATCAGGCTGTAGAGATCACCCTCCAGCCGGGTCGACGAGACGATCTTCACCGCTTCGGGATCGCCGCGCATGAACACCTCGCGCTTCAGCAGCGGGCGCGCCTTGAGGGCTTCGACGGCCTGGCGCATGACGTCCAGCTTGGCCAGACGGAAGGCCAGTTGCGCAGCCATCTCCTCGGCCGGGGGCTCCTCGCCCTTGGCGCGTTCGGGTTTGGGCAGCAGCAGGCGGGATTTCAGATAGGCCAGCCAGGCGGCCATCACCAGATAGTCGGCGGCCAGCGAGAACCGCACCCGGCGGGCCTGCTGAACAAAGGCCAGATACTGCTCGGCCAGCTTGGTGATCGACAGCTGCAGCAGGTCGACCTTCTGGCGGCGCGCCAGGGCCAGCAGCACGTGCAGCGGACCTTCATAGCCGTCGATGTCGATGACCAGCGCCGCGCCGTCTTCCGCCGCCGCGTCGGCGGCCTCGAAGTCGAGCGTGGGCTGGAAGCCCGTTGTCACGCAAAACGTCCGTTGAAGGCGGCGTCGAACCGGGCCCGGGCCTCGGCCACATCGAACGGCTCGACCACCTTGATCAGCCGGTTCATCACCGCCTGCGAGCGGCGGCGGGCTTCCTTGGACAGGCCGCCGACGCCGGACATCACGGCCTTCATCTCGTCCATGTCGCCGTTGCAGTGCAGGACCACGTCGCAGCCGGCCGACAGGCTGTCCTTGGCGCGCTGCCGGAAGTCGCCCGACAGAGCCTTCATCGACAGGTCGTCGCTCATCAGAAGTCCGTCGAAGCCCAGGGATTCGCGGATGATTTTCTTGATGGCCTTCTTCGAGGTCGTGGCCGGGCGCTTGCGGTCGATGGCCGTGTAAACGACGTGGGCGGTCATCGCCATCGGCATGTCGGACAACACGCGGAACGGCGCAAAATCGCGGGCGTCCAGCTCGGCCAGCTTGGCCTTCACGACCGGCAGTTCCAGGTGGCTGTCGCTCATGGCGCGGCCGTGGCCGGGGATGTGCTTGATGATCGGCAGCACGCCGCCGGCCAGCAGGCCCTCGGCGGCGGCGCGGCCAAGCGTGGCCACCTGCTCGGGGGTGTCGCCATAGGCGCGGTCGCCGATGATCTCGTGGCCCAGCGGGTCGGGCACGTCCAGCACCGGCACGCAGTCGACATTAACGCCGATGGCCCGCAGGTCATGGGCGATCAGGCGTGCGCCCAGGCGGGTGATCTCGCGAGCCACCAGGGGATCGTTAGCCACCAGCTCACCGTAGGCGCGGCCGGGCGGATAGGTCTTCCAGTGCGGGGGCTGCAGGCGGGCGACGCGGCCGCCCTCCTGGTCGATCAGGATGGGCGCGTCGGGCCGGCCGACCGTGTCGCGCAGGGCGGCGGTCAGGGCCCGCACCTGCTCGGGATCGGCGATGTTGCGCTTGAACAGGATGAAGCCCCAGGGCTTCACATCCCGGAAGAAGGCGACTTCTTCGGCCGACAGGGTGGTCCCGGCGCAGCCGAGGATCGCGGCGGAGGTGCTCAAGCGCTGGTTCCTACTTCACGAAGCAGGACTTGCCCGCGGCCGAGATCGCCTCGCAGAACGCCTTGGCGGACTCGCGGCTGGAAAAGCCCGTTACCGAGGTGCGGTAGAGCGTGGCGCCGTTCTTGTCGATCGCCTCGACCTTCTTGCCCTTGCCGGCGGCCAGGCCCGGGGCCAGGCGGGCGGCGTCGTTCCAGGCCTTGTCAGCCAGGGCCGGCGAAGACAGGGCGCCGATCTGCACCATGGCCACGCCGCTGGCCGAGCTGACCGGCTTGGGCGCGGCGGAGGCGACCACCACCGGCTTGGCGGCGACGGGCTTGGGCGCGGGCGCGATGGCGGCGGTGGCCAGGGCCTCGATCGTCGGAGCCGGGGCCGGCTTGGCGGCCGCAGGCGGGGCGACGGTGGTGATCGGCTTGGCGTCGACCGGCGCGGTCGGGCGCGGCAGCGGCGCCTCCGGCTGGGCGGCATAGGTCGGCGAGGGCTGGCTTTCCTCGTTCTTGTAGATCTGCAGGCCCGAGGCCGGATCGGACGGCTGGCTGCCGGCCGGCGGAGCGGTCTTCATCTCGGCGACCTGAGAACCGACCGTGCGCGGCGGCTCATTGGGACCGCGAACGCCGCCGCGATAGATCATCACCACCGCCACAACCAGCGTCATCAGCACCACGGCGCTGATGATCAGGGTCATGGGCAGCGGGCGGGAACCGCGCACCGGCTGACGCGCATCGAACGACAGCGGCGCATCGGTCGGCGGCGTATAGGCGCCGCGGTGGGGATCGGACATCGCGATTAGGCTCCAGACTACAACGCACGCGGGTCGGACCGCCGAATCACACGTGCGCGAACATAGTTTACCGAAGGGACAGGCCAGCCATAACCGCCTGCGCCATCACAGTGGCAAGGAAACGCCCTTGGCTCCCCAAAAAGCTGGGAGCAGTCTGCGCCCGGACCCTAGTTCCAGACGTCGAGCTGGAACAGCTTCCTGTGTTCCTCGATGGCGAAGCGGTCGGTCATGCCTGCGATATAGTCGCAGACCACCCGCGCGCGCCCGGCCTCATCGCGGTTCTGCGACTTCTCGAACCAGACCGACGGCAAGACGTCCGGCTCGGCCAGAAACAAGGTGAACATCTCGGCCAGAATGCGCCGCGCCTGGCTGCGGGTGCGATTGACGCGCCAGTGGCGGTACATGCGGGCGTGCAGGAACTGACGCAGCCGGGCCAGGTCCTCGGCCATGTCCGGCGAGAAGGCGACCAGGGCGTGGTCCAGCGACCTCACCGCATCGGCGGACTGGACGCCGGTGGCGGCGGCGCGCTGCAGGGTCTCGCCCATAACATCGTCGACCATGGCCCCGATCATGCGGCGCACGGCCTCAAGGCGGGTCAGGCGGGCGTCCAGATCCGGGCGCTCGCTCTTTACGGCAAACAGGATCGGCCCGATCAGCGGCACGTCCAGCAGTTCGTCCAGGCCAAACAGACCCGCTTCCACGCCGTCATCGACGTCGTGGTTGTTGTAGGCGATGTCGTCAGCCAGGGCCGCCACCTGGGCCTCGGCCGACGCCCAGGTGCCCAGGCCCAGATTGTAGTCGTTGTCGTACTTGGAGATGGCCTTCCAGGACGGCTTGCCCAGCTTTTCGGTCACCGGGCCATTGTGCTTGATGATGCCTTCCAGGGTTTCCCAGGTCAGGTTCAGGCCCAGGAAGTCGGGATAGCGGTGCTCCAGCTCGGTCACCACCCGGAAGGTCTGGACGTTGTGGTCGAAGCCGCCATACGGCTTCATCTTGTCCTGCAGCTCGTCCTCGCCGGCGTGGCCAAACGGCGGGTGGCCGATGTCGTGACCCAGGGCGATGGTCTCGGCCAGGTCGGAGTCCAGCCCCAGGGCCGTGGCCAGCGAGCGCGCCACCTGGGCCACTTCCAGCGAATGGGTCAGGCGGGTGCGGAAATTGTCGCCCTCGTGCGCCACGAAGACCTGGGTCTTTTCCTTCAGCCGGCGAAAGGCCGAGGTGTGGATGATCCGGTCGCGGTCGCGGGCGAAGGGCGTGCGGGTGCGGCTCTCCTCTTCCTTGAACCGGCGTCCGCGCGATTTGGCCGGATCCTCGGCATAGGGGGCGCGCGCGACAAGGTAGGGAGAAGATGTCATGAACCGCTCTTGGACCACATCGGGATTTTCACCCCTTCCGTTGGGGCGTTGATATCCTCATATAGGTCAAGGATGAGTTTTCCACAGCCATGACCGACACAACCGTAACCCTTTCCCCCAACGCCGCGCGTCGCATTCACGCCATCGGACAGGCCGAGGGGCGTCCCGTCATGCTGCGCGTCGCGGTGGACGGCGGCGGATGCTCGGGCTTCCAGTATCGTTTCGACCTGGTCGAGGCCATCGAGGCCGACGACCTGAAGATCGAGCGCGACGGCGCCGCGGCCCTGGTCGACGTCATCTCGCTGGCCCTGCTGAAGGGCTCGGAGATCGATTTCGTCGACGAACTGGCCGGCGCGGAGTTCAAGGTGCGCAACCCCAACGCCAAGTCCAGCTGCGGCTGCGGCGTCAGCTTCTCGATCTAGCTTCGATCGGCATTGCCTGCTGCAGGCTAAATCTCTTTATCCCCGCTCTCCCCGGCGAAGGCCGGGGTCCAGATTCACCCTGAGCGTTTGGGGATGATGCGCCTTCTGCCTGAGAAAAGGCGATGGCCTCCCTGGGTTCGATCTGGACCCCGGCCTTCGCCGGGGAGAGCGGATAAAGAGGGATTCGATTTAGCTCGGAACGAACTGCAGAACCGTCACGGTCAGCGCCCCCCAGGCCGCCGGCGCGGCCATGGCCGCCCAGGCCTCGGTGCGCTTGCCCTTGCGCCACTGCATCCAGCCGACCAGCGGCGCCAGCATGCAGACCGCCCAGAACAGGGCGCCCAGCACGAAGCCCAGCCACACCACCGGGTTCCTCAGATTGCCCGGACCATCGAAGACAAGCGGCGAGAACACCGCCAGTATGGCCCCGATCACCGCCGCCACACCCCAGACAAGCGAAACCAGGATCAGCAGCGCCTGCTGTCCCTTGTCTGAAATCTTGAAGCCCGGCTTGAGCGTGGTCGTCATGCGCCCTAGCCTCCCCGCGCCTCTCGGAGCCGTCAATGCGTATCGCCACCTGGAACGTGAATTCTGTGAATGCTCGCCTCGAAGGGGTGCTGGCCTGGTTCGAAGCGCAGGCCCCAGACGTCGCCGTACTGCAGGAAATCAAGTGCATCGACGAGAAATTTCCGACGGAAGCCTTTGAAAGGCTTGGCTATAACGTCGCCGTCCATGGCCAGAAGACCTATAATGGCGTCGCCCTGTTGTCGAAGTTCCCGCTGGAGGACGTCCGGCGCGGCCTGCCGTTCCTGAGCGACGACGAGACCGACGAGCAGTCGCGCTATATCGAGGCCGTCATCGCCGCGCCCACGCCGGTGCGGGTCTGCGGCATCTATCTGCCCAACGGCAATCCGATCGGCACCGAGAAATTCGACTACAAGCTCGCCTGGATGCGCCGCCTGCACAGCCACGCCACGGCCCTGCTGGCGCTGGAAGAGCCCCTGGTCATCCTGGGTGACTACAACGTCATTCCCGAAGCCGAGGATGTGGCCAACCCTGACGCCTGGACCGGCGACGCCCTGTTCCAGCCCGAGAGCCGGGCCGCGTTCCGGGCCCTGAAGAACCTGGGCTTCACCGACGCCTACATGCAGATCGACGGCGCGCCGGGGGGCTACACCTTCTGGGACTATCAGGCCGGCGCCTGGCCGCGAAACCTGGGCATCCGTATCGACCACCTGCTGCTGTCGCCCCAGGCCGCCGACCACCTCGTGGATGTCGTCATCCATCGCGACGAGCGCGACAAGGAAAAGCCGTCGGACCACGTCCCGGTGGTGGCCGAGCTTAACCTCTAGCCGCCCCCTCTGCCCCCTGTCGCGAATCCGGAACTCCCGTTAGCCTTGGCTCCCATGAGCGAACTCGCCCGCCTTTTGCTGTTTGTCGCCATCGCCGGCTCGGCCGTGACGTTCATGGGCAGCGCGGCCATCTGGTTCATGGACGACGACCGGCGTATCCGCCGGGCCCTGCGCCATGTGCTGAAGGGCGATCCCGAGGTGGTGATCCTGGCGCATGGCCGGGGTCGCGGCGCAGGCTTTGCGTTCAAGACCGGTCTGGCCGCCGTGGCCTGGGACAGCGGCGCCTGGTGCCTGATCTATCGCATCGACGAGGTGATGGGCGCCGAGTTGCTGGTCGACGGCCAGGTGGTGGGCCGGGTGTTCCGGGGCGAGAACCGCCGCGCGGTCGATCAGGTCGCGCCGCAATCGGTGCATACCGTCACCCTGCGCCTGGTGTTCGACGATCCGCGCCATCCCGATTTTGACCTGGACCTGTGGACGCCGGGCGACGAGCAGCGCCGGCAAAGCCGCTCGCCCGCCGACGCCATGCAGGAAGCCAATCGCTGGCTGGCCCGCTGCGAGGCCATCGTGCGCCGTCCGCAGGCTCCGAGACCCGCGCCACGCCCGGCGGCCGTTGCGCCGGCTCCGCCCGAGCCGCCCCAGCCCCAGCCCCAGCCCACGCCCCCGCGACCGCAGCCAAGACCCGAACCCGAGCCCGAGCCGCCCAAGCGCGCGCCAACGCCGCCGCCTGTGCTCGCAGCCGCCGCCGATTTCGATGACGAAGACGACGAGCCCAGCTTCGATCTGGACGAGCCGCCGTGGGAGATCGATCCCTCACCGCCCCTGACGCCGACCTACAAGCCGGTCTCTAAGGCCAAGCGCGAACCCAAGGCCGATCAGGGCGACCTGCCGTTCGATCTGGACGACTAACCTAGCCAGCCTCAGCCGCGCCGCCGCGTCTCCCAGGCCATCCACACCGCCACCACCGCCAGGGCCACGCCCAGTCCGCGCGAGATCCAGACCTGGCTGCGCGCCCGGTCCAGAACGCTGGCTGCGCGGTCGGCGCCCAGCACGATCGTCCCGTGAATGCAGATGCTGACGACCACGTGGATCGTGCCCAGGATCAGCGCCTGGGTGGTGGGCGGCGCATGATCGCTCTTGATGAAGCTGGGCAGCAGGGTGACGTAGAACAGCGCCGCCTTGGGATTGAGCAGATTGGCCACCATGCCGCGTCGGAACAGCACCCAGCGGGAGGGGGTCAGCGCGTCGGCGACCTCGCCATCGCTGGCCGACCGCCAGGCGTCCCAGGCCATCCACAGCAGATAGGCCACGCCCGACCAGCGCAGCAGCTCATAGAGCGGGCGATAGAGCCGGAAGACCTCGGTCAGCCCAAACACCGCCGCCAGCATATAGACCGACAGGCCGCAGGTGACGCCCGCCACGGCCATCAGGCCCGCGCGCCGGCCGTGGGCCGCCGCCAGGGCCGCCAGATAGGCCATGTTGGGCCCGGGCGTCAGCTCGATCAGGATGACCGCGACCAGGAAGGGCGCGATCATCCCCGGATCAACGGGCCAGGCCGTGTGGGACAAGCCCCGGCCCTCTACAGGTCGGCGTAGATGTGGGTCTCGCCGTCAGCGCCCGGATGGGTGGTCGCGCCCAGGTGAGCCGGACCCACCAGTTGCGCGAACTTCCAGATGGCGCCGCTGTTGTAGTTGGTCTTGCGCGGGGACCAGGCGGCCTTGCGGCGAGCCAGTTCCTCGGGCGCGACTTCCAGATCTATGGTCCCGGCGTCGGCGTCGATAGTGATGATGTCGCCGTCCTGAACCAGGGCGATCGGGCCGCCGGCTTGGGCTTCGGGACCGATGTGGCCGATGCACAGGCCGCGCGTGCCGCCCGAGAAGCGGCCGTCGGTGACCAGGGCCACCTTGTCGCCGCGCCCCTGCCCCGCCAGCGCCGCCGTCGTCGACAGCATCTCGCGCATGCCCGGGCCGCCCTTGGGGCCTTCATAGCGGATGACCAGAACGTCGCCGTCCTGATAGTCGCCGGTCGCCACGGCGTCGAAACAGGCCTCCTCGCCTTCGAAGCAGCGGGCCGGGCCGCGATGGCTGCGGTGCGAGGTCATGCCCGCCACCTTGACGATGGCGCCGTCCGGAGCCAGCGAGCCCCACAGGCCCACAACGCCGCCGGTCGGCGACAGGGGATTGGAGACCGGGCGGATCACCACCTGGTCGTCACGCCATTTCACGTCTTTCAGGTTCTCGGCCATGGTCTTGCCGGTCACCGTCATGCCGTCGCCGTGGATGAAGCCGCCTTCCAGCAGGGTCTTGAGCAGCACCGGCATGCCGCCGGCCTCGCCCATGTCCTTGGCCACATACTGGCCGCCCGGCTTCAGGTCGGCGAGGTAGGGCGTGCGCAGGAAGATCTCGGCGACGTCGCGCAGGGTAAAGGAGATGCCGCACTCATGGGCCATGGCCGGCAGGTGCAGGGCGGCATTGGTCGAGCCCCCGGTGGCGGCCACGATCACGGCGGCGTTCTCGAACGCCTTGCGGGTGCAGATGTCGCGCGGACGAAGATTGCTCTCGATCAGCCGCATCACCGCCTCGCCCGAGGCCACGGCATATTCGTCGCGGCTCAGATAGGGCGCCGGCAGCGAGGCCGACAGCGGCAGGGCCAGGCCGATGGCCTCGGAGACGCAGGCCATGGTGTTGGCGGTGAACTGGCCGCCGCAGGCGCCGTCCGACGGACAGGCGTGGGTTTCCAGGTCGCACAGGTCTTCCAGCGTCATCTTGCCGGCCGAATGCATGCCGACGCCTTCGAACACGTCGACCACGGTGACGTCCTTGCCTTGCCAGCGGCCGGGCAGGATCGAACCGCCGTACAGGAACACGCTGGGCACGTTCAGGCGCAGCATGGCCATCATCATGCCCGGCAGGCTCTTGTCGCAGCCGGCCACGCCGACCAGGGCGTCATAGCCGTGGCCGCGCATGGTCAGTTCCACCGAGTCGGCGATGCAGTCGCGGCTGACCAGCGAGGAGCGCATGCCCTCGTGGCCCATGGCGATGCCGTCGGTCACGGTGATGGTGCAGAACTCGCGCGGCGTGCCGCCGGCCGCCTTGACGCCCTTGGACACCGCGTGCGCCTGGCGCATCAGGGCGGTGTTGCAAGGGGCCGCCTCGTTCCAGCATGAGGCCACGCCCACGAAGGGCTGGGCGATCTCGCGGGTGCCAAGACCCATGGCGTAATAATAGGAGCGGTGCGGCGCCCGCGACGGACCTTCGGTCACGTGCCGGCTCGGCAGTTTGGACTTGTCCCAGCTTCCGTCGGGTTTCCTGGTCATGACGCGCGCCCTTTAGAATGAAGAGCGGTGGGATTAGCCCACGCGGCGGCCCGACGGAAGGGTTTGACGCTCAGTTTTTACCGGACATCACGGCCTGATCGCGCATTTCATTGCGAGCGGTTCGCGACGAGGCCCGCACCGGCGCATGATCAGACCCCATGCGGCATCGCCTAGACGGCCGCCGGCGCGTCCAGCTGGCTGGCGGCCTTGTGGATGATCGAGACCTTGGTGCCCGGGGCGTTGTCGGTCACCTCGACCACGCTCTTCAGCTGCTTGGCCAGGGCCTGGACGATGCTGGTGCCAAGACCCGCCTTCACCTTGCCCTTGAGGGAATGCATGCCGATGCCGTCGTCGCGCACACACAAGGTCCAGCCGGCGCCGTCGCGCTGATAGCCAACGACAATCTTGCCCTTCTGCCCATCCGGGAAGGCGTGCTTGAGGCCGTTGATCACCAGTTCGGTGACCAGCAGGCCCAGACTGATCGAGATATTGGCCTCGACCACGCTGTCATCGATGTCCACCACCAGGGTCACCTTGTCGTGGTCCTGGATCATCGAGGCGCCCAGACTGTCGCAAAGCTGCTTGAAATAGGGGGCCAGTTCCACGTCGCCGACCCGGGACGTGGCCAGTTGCTGCTGAAGCGCAGCGACCGACATCACCCGGTTGTGGGCGTCGCGAAGATGGCCCCGGCTCTCCTCCGACTGCACGTTGCGGGCGCTTTGCAGGATGACACTGGCGATGATCTGCAGGCTGTTGGCGACGCGATGCTGCACTTCCTGCAAGGCGATGGCCTTGTCGCGCAGAAGTTCGTCCTTGAGCTTTTCCATGCCTCGCGCGGCCGTGACATCGGTCACGGTCAGCAGGATCCGCATCGGGGAGCCCGCGACGCCGTACTCCAGCCTTTGCGCATGGATCACTAGGCGACGCATCCCGCTGCCCTGGCTTTTGAGGTCCATCTCGTAGGCGTCGATGGCGGCGGCGCCCGATGCGGTCGCTCTCAGCAGCGAGCGCAGTTGCGGCACGGCCCACTCGCCCCCGCCAAGCTCCATGACCGAGCGGCCGACCACGGACTCCAGATCCAGCTTGAACGCTCGCAGAAACGACGTGCTGGCGGCGACGACGATCAAGCTTTCATCAAGTAGCAGAGCCGCTGCCTGAGACGATTCAATCAGCGCAAAGGCCAGTTCTGACCCGATCGGAAACGCCAATTGCAGATTATCGGCCATCAAGGGCCTTTCAGGCACGCCAAGAGGCTCGCGAAGCGAAAGCCATATTGGTGGAGAGCGCGCCCTGTCGATCACGACAACAGTAAAGCGCACAATACGTATTATACCCTACCTCGGCAGAATTATCGCGGTTTACTTTGGGTCGAAGGCGCTCACCCCTCCGCCGCCTGCAAGCCGGTCTGTAGCCCTCAATTGTTAGAGGTAATGAGATCGTATATACGTTGTAAGAACGCTGCTTGAGAGCTCCGCATGGCCAAGGACGCCGTTTTCACCCTGAAACTCGAGGCCCAACTGCGCGACGCCTTCGTCGCCGAGGCCGAGGCCACGCATCGTCCCGCATCACAGATTGTCCGCGACCTGATGCGCGACTTCGTGGAGCGTCAGCGTGAGGCGCGGCTCCATGACGACTTTCTGCGTCGCAAGGTGGAAATCGCCCGCGCCGAGCGGCTGTCTGGCCTGACCGTCTCCGACGAAGAGATCGAAGCCGAGTTCGCCGCGCGCAGATCTGAACTGCTGAGAAAGGCGGACACAGGCGCCCCGCCCGAAGTCGGGCGCTGCGCTTTACATAACGTAAAAGTTGTGCGCCCATGGAGGCGCACAGGAAGGTAGCTTCGCTGGAATTCTGCGCCGCACTCTTTGCTAAAGGTGACGACTTGGTCCTGCATCAATCCGTCCTCGCCCCCCGGGTGACACACTACCTGGGTCAAGCTTCGCGCCTTGCTCTCATTCTCGTTTTGGGGGGCGCGCTCGTAGGGCTTTGGGACCGCGTTCCAATCATCGGGTCTTGGTTGGCGGAAGAGTGGTGGCATCTCCACGCTGTCTGGCTTGGGCTTGTTGCATTTGCGTTGATCAGCGACTGGGCCTGCCGGCGGCACATGCGCCGTTTGCCAAGCGGGATGCAGCCCATCACCCCAAGATCCTAGAGCGTGACGCCGAAAGCGGAAGCCGGCTTCGGCGCGAAGCACGCCCTAACTGTTTGATCTAGAACCTTTCTATCGCTTCAAAACGATTCCGTTTTGAAGCGCAAGGCTCACCCCCCCGCCGCCAGCTCCACCGCCAGGGCCAGATCCAGCGCCCGCGCCGCTTCCTCGCCCGTAACCACCGGACGCGGGCTCTCGCCGCGCACCGCCGCCAGGAAGCCGGCGACGCTGGCGCCTAGGGGATCCCTGCCGGCCGGGGTTTCGGTAAAGTCCTCGATCAGCGGGAACGGGGTGGTGTTGCGGAAGGTGCGGGCCAGGAAGTCGATCTCGACCTCTCCGGAGGGATAGACGACCTTCATCGTCCGCTCGCGGGCCTCCGCCACGCGCGAGCTGTCGAACACGGCGGTGAAGCCGTTCTCGAACATGGCTTCCACCTTTACCCAGTCGAGGGATTCCGAGCGGGTGATGCCCCCCTCGCCCTCCACCGTCATCGGCTGGGCTTCGCACAGGGCCAGGGCCAGGTCGATGTCGTGGATCATCAGGTCCAGCACCACCGAGACGTCGAGGTTGCGGTCCGACGGCGTGCCGCGTCGCACGGCCTCCAGGCGCAGCGGCTGCTCGGGAATGTCCAGCAGGCCCATGGCCTGGAACACCACCCGCTCCTGATGGCCGCAGGCCAGGGGCACACCGGCCTTGAGCGCCGCAGCGACCAGGGCGTCGGCGTCCTCGGGCGTCACCGCCAGGGGCTTTTCGCAATAGACCGGCTTGCCCGCCTTCAGCGCCGCCAGCGCCGCCCCGGCGTGGTGGACGGCGGGGGTGGCGACCGTGACCACGTCGACCGCGGCCAGGAAGGCGTCCATGTCGTCATAGGCTGCGGCGCCCAGTGGCTCGGCCAGGGCCTTTGCCCGCGCCAGGTCGATGTCGAACACGGCGACCAGTTCGACGCCGGGCAGCTCGACATACTTCTTGGCGTGATAGCCGCCAAAGACGCCGGCGCCGACAACACCAGCCTTAAGGACGGGGGCTTTAAGGACGGGAGCTTTCAGGATCGGTTGGGTCATGCCCGCTGTCTAAACCGCTTCGCCCCCGCCCGGAAGCACTGGAGCCGCGCGACGCGACGCGCTAAACAAGCGTTTAAATTTGAAACGCACCACCAGAAACGCACAGGGAGAACACCCAATGACCGTCTCGCGCGAAATCCGCCTCAAGAGCCGCCCGGTAGGCGTTCCCGCCAAGTCCGACTTCGAACTGGCCTCGGTCGAGCTGGCCGCGCCGGGCCCCGGCGAGGTGCAGATCAAGAACCTGTGGATGTCGGTCGACCCCTATATGCGCGGCCGCATGTATGATCGCGCCAGCTATGTGCCGCCGTTCGAGCTGGGCAAGGCCCTCCAGGGCGGCGCGATCGGCGAGGTGACGATCTCCAACGATCCCGACTTCGCCGTGGGCGACATCGTCAGCTCGATGTTCGGCTGGCGCGAGGCGTTCAACATCTCGCCCGCAGCGATCAAGGCGGCCGGCGGCGCGATGGGCGCCCTGACCAAGGTCGAGACCCATGGCCTGCCGCCCCAGACCTTCCTGGGCGTGCTGGGCATGACCGGCATGACCGCCTATGCGGGCCTGCTGCGCGTGGCCGCCCTCAAGGACGGCGATGTGGTATTCGTGTCGGCCGCCGCCGGCGCCGTGGGCTCCATCGTCTGCCAGATCGCCAAGCTGAAGGGCCACACCGTGATCGGCTCGGCCGGCGGCCCGGAAAAGACCGCGTTCCTCAAGTCGATCGGCGTCGATCACGTGATCGACTACAAGGCCACGCCCGACGTGGTCGCCGAACTGGCCAAGGTCGCGCCCAAGGGCATCGACGTCTATTTCGAGAATGTCGGCGGCGTGCATCTGGAAGCCGCGATCAATTCGGCCCGCCCGTTTGCCCGCATGGCCCTTTGCGGGATGATCTCGCAATACAATGAGACCGGAAAGCCGACCGGCCCGTCCAACATCATCCAGGCCGTGGGCAAGAGCCTGCGACTGGAGGGCTTCATCGTCTCCAATCACTATGACCTCTATCCGGCCTTCGCCAAGGACATGGCCGAGTGGATCAAGGCCGGCAAGATCACCTGGAAAGAGACCGTCGAAGACGGCGTCGAGCACGCGCCTGACGCCTTCATCAAGCTGTTCGCCGGCGAGAACATGGGCAAGATGCTCGTCAAGCTGGGCTAGCTCGCCTGATGCTCCCCCCTCTCGGGGGGAGCTGTCGCGGAGCGACTGAGGGGGCAGCGCCGGCATAGACGGGCTTGGAGCCATCTGGACCAAGCGCCTGCGCTGCCCCCCTCTCCGGCCCTTCGGGGCACCTCCCCAAAAAGGGGAGGATCTACCGCCCCTTCAGCTCCGAAAGCTCCAGCACCCCGCCGATCTTGCGGAACTTGAACGCCACCCGTGATCCCGGCGTCAGGGGCGCATTGGCCAGAACATCGCCATGGCCGGTGAAATCATTGCGCCCGGCAGCCAGCCCGGCCGAGCTCGCGCCGTCGTGATCGATCGTGAGACTCAGGCCGTTCACGGCCGAAATCACGCCCGTCGAGTCGTGCTCCGGCAAGGTTTCCGACGCCTGCGAGACCGTTTCGGGCGACTTGGCAGGGGTCGCGCTCAGAGGTCCCGGGCCGCAGGCTGCGACCAGAAGTAGCCCGCAAACAGGCAATAAAATCTTTATAATCATCGGCTTGTGCAAATTCCCCATTTTGGCGACCGCCCCTCGCCCACAGCGGATTGCAAGTTTTTTCCCGCACCTGCGAAATAAGCGTGATTTCTGGTAGCGAATTCGTGATCGAAGTTTTACTCTAAAGGTCCCGACGGCTCTCCACGTCGGAAATTGACCGTCATGACCCCGTCACATGCCGCGACGACCGAACCCCTAGCGGACGGTCACCACCGCGCAAAGGACGAACCTCATGCGGCGATGCGACGGAGAGAGCCCGGCCCTCGCCGGACAGACCGAGACCATGACGTCATGAGCGACCGCTCTTCCCTCTTCGACCTTCGCTCGTCCACGAGCGTGTCCCTCGATCAGGTCGTTCAACGTCGCGACACGGTGGAGATCCCCGCCGAGGCGCCGCTGGCCATGCCGGTGCAGCATCTGTCGATCTGGCAAGGCGGCGCGCGCCGCGCCACCGAGGTGGTCGCCAGCATGGCCGCCCGCCGCTGGATGGTGTTCCTGGCCACCGCCTTCATGGGCGTGGCCGGCTGGAAGGCCACCTTCGACACCATCGCCCTGGGCGGCGTCACCCGTCTGGAATTCATCTGCCTGGTCCTGCTGGCCCCGCTGTTCACGGCCCTGTCGCTGTGGTTCTGCACCGCCGTCGCCGGCTTCGTGATCCTGCTGGGCAAGCCCAAGGATCCGCTGGGCATCGACAGCGCCAAGCCGATGCCCAAGCTGCGCGCCCGCACCGCCATCCTGATGCCGGTGCACAACGAGGACGCCGCCGAGGTGTTCGCCCGCCTGCGCGCCATGGACGCCTCGCTGGCCGAGACCGGCAACAGCCGCGCCTTCGACATCTTCATCCTCAGCGACACCCGCGACGCCGCCGTGGCCCTGGCCGAACAGGCCTGCTTCGCCCGCTTCCGTCGCGAAGCCAATTCGGCGGTGTTCTATCGCGTCCGCCAGGAAAACAAGGGCCGCAAGGCCGGCAATATCGCCGACTGGGTGGCCCGCTGGGGCAGCGCCTATGAGCACATGCTGGTCCTCGACGCCGACAGCCTGATGACCGGCGACGCCATGGTCCGCCTGGCCGACGCCATGGAACGTCACCCCGGCGCCGGTCTGATCCAGACCATGCCGATGCTGATCAACGGCCAGACGATCTTCGCCCGCACCCTGCAGTTCGCCACGCGCCTGTATGGCCGCGTCGCCTGGACGGGTCTGGCCTGGTGGTCGGGCAGCGAGAGCTCGTTCTGGGGCCACAACGCCATCGTCCGCACCCGCGCCTTCGCCGAGACCTGCGGTCTGCCCTCGCTGGACGGCCCCAAGCCCTTCGGCGGCGAAGTGATGAGCCACGACGCCCTGGAAAGCGCCCTGCTGCGCCGCGGCGGCTGGAGCGTCCACCTGGCCCCCTATCTGGAAGGCTCCTACGAAGAGAGCCCCTCCAACCTGCTCGATTTCGCCACCCGCGACCGCCGCTGGTGCCGGGGCAATGTCCAGCACATCCCGCTGGTCGCCCTGCCCGGCCTGCACTGGCTCAGCCGCATGCACCTGGTGATCGGCGTGCTCAGCTATGTCCTGTCGCCTCTGTGGTTCATGGCCCTGTCAGCCGGCGTCGTCTCGCGCCTGCTGATGCCCTCGCTCAAGAAGGCGGCCTTCACCATGGCCGACCTGCAGGCGGCCGCCCACGCCCTGATCGACTGGAGCGAGATCCAGGCCACCGCCTGGGCGATGATCATCACCTTCGTGCTGCTGTTCGGCCCCAAGATCCTGGGCTCGATCCTGGTGTTCTCGCGTCCCGCCGAGATCAAGGGCTTCGGCGGTCGTCGCCGGATCATGGCCGGTCTGAGCGTCGAGATGCTGCTGTCGGCGCTGGTCGCGCCGATGCTGATGTTCACCCAGACCCGCGCCCTGGTCGAGATCCTGGCCGGCAAGGTCGGCGGTTGGGCCACCCAGCGCCGCGACGCCGACAAGGTGACCGGCAACGAGGCGTTCCGCGCCATGGGGTGGATCAGCGTCACCGGCCTGGTCCTGGCCACCCTGTTCTGGTTCACGCCCGACCTGCTGACCAGCACCGCGCCGATCCTGGCCGGTCTGATCCTGGCCGTGCCCCTGACCATGCTGGGGGCCCACAAGGTCGCCGGCCTGCGGGTCAAGGCCAATGGCCTGTTCATGACCCCCGAAGAGCGCCGCCCCCCGGCCATCGTCCGCGCGGCCCTGGGTCCGGTCTGCGAGCCTCCCGCCCGCTGGTTCGCCCGCGACGGCCGCATCGCCCCGCCGGTCGAAGCCGCCGAACGCACCGCCGCCTGAGACGCCTAATACGCCCAATGCGCGAACAGCGACTGGCTCTTGAGGACTGGGCGGAGTAGAAGCGCG
This sequence comes from Caulobacter sp. GSs2, assembly GCF_058680895.1. The sequence goes on from NZ_CM178725.1 coordinate 862,717, forward strand.
GCTTCGTTCTTTTCGACGGAGCCTGCCGTGTCGCGTCTGTTCAGCGCCTATGTGATCGTCGACTGGAGCGCGGCCGCCAAGCCGACCACCGGTGCGGACTCCGTCTGGATCGGCGTGCTCAAGCGCGACGTGCGTTTTCGCCTGACCTTCGAGAGCTTCAACCCGGCCACCCGTCAGGAGGCCGAGACCAAGCTGGCGGCCATTCTCGACGACTTCAAGAAGCGCGGCGAGCGGGCCCTGGTGGGCTTTGACTTCCCGCTGGGCTTCCCGAGCGGCTTCGCCAAGGCGCTGAGCCTGCCGGGCGAACACCCCTGGCGCGCGGTCTGGGATCAGATCGCCAAGATGGTCAAGGACAAGGCCGACAACACCAATAACCGCTTCGGCGTCGGCTCCGAGATCAACCGCCGCCTGACCGGCGGCCCCTTCCCGTTCTGGGGTTGCCCGCCCCGCGACACCCTGACCACGCTGCAGCCCAAGCGCTCGCGCGAGCATGGCGAGGGCGACCTGGCCGAGTTCCGCCATGCCGACAAGGCCGCCAAGGGCGCGCACTCGATCTGGAAGCTCTATTACAACGGCTCGGTCGGCGGTCAGGCGATCGTCGGCATCCCCGCCGCCCGCCGTCTGAAGGACGCGCGCGGCGACGCCGTCCGGGTCTGGCCGTTCGAGACCGGCTTCAAGGCCCTGACCGAGGCTGATCTGGAAGGCGTGCTGGTGGTGATCACCGAGGTCTATCCCTCGCTGCTCAAGGCCGTGCCGGCCGCCGGCGAGGTCAAGGACCTGGCCCAGGTGCGGGCCCAGGCCGAACACTTCGCCAAGCTGGACGAAGCCGGCAAGCTGGCGGCGCTGTTCGCCGGCCCCAAGGCGAGCGACGAGGTGCTTGAAGCGGCCGCTACTGAAGAGGGCTGGATTCTGGGGGCCTAGCGTCGAGCACTTGCCCCCTCCGCGCCTGCGGCGCTCCTCCCCCGTAGGGGGAAGATGAGGTCGGCGCTTTTCATCTTCCCCCTACGGGGGAAGACGATCGCGAAGCGATCCGTAGGGGGCAAGTGGTCGCGGAACTACCCGCGCGCATCCCTCACATCCAGCATCCGAAACCGCGCCAGCAGGAACGCCATCGAGACAAAGCTGGTCACGATCACCGACCAGACGATGCCGTTCACGCCCATGCCGAGCGGAATGGCCAGCCACCAGGCCAGCGGCCCCATGATCACGCCGTAGCTGATCAGGTGGGTGATGGTCGGAATCCACACCTCGCCGCGCGCCCGCAGCGCCTGGGCCGCCACCACCTGCACAGCGTCGGGCGCCAGGAACAGGCAGGTCAGGGCCAGGGCCGGGGCGATCAGGGCGATGGCGTCCTGGTCGGCCGTATAGGCCGAAGCCACCCATTCTCGCAGCGGGAACAACAGCAGCGCCGCCACCAGCCCCACCACCGCCGTGAACGCAAAGGCCACCCAGCCGGCGCGGGTCATGCCGGCCGGATCACGCGATCCGAAGGCCCGGCCCACCTGCACCGAAGTCGCCGTCGAAATGCCCAGCGGCAGCATGAAGATCACCGCAGCGACATTGATCACCACCGCCCAGGCCGCGATGGACAACCCGCCGATCCAGCCGGCAACCAGGCTCATGGCGGCAAAGGCTGCCACCTCGAAGAAGTTGGACGCGCCCGCGCCATAGCCGATCCGGCGCTGCTCGATCGAGGCCGGGCGATCCGGCGCAGGCTTGTCGAACACGCCCAGCGCCCGCGCATCCCTCAGGCGCAAGACATAGATCGCCAGCATGATCAGCAGGGCCAGCCGCGCCACGAAGGTGGCCCAGGCCCCGCCCACGGCGCCCATGGCCGGCAGGCCCCAGGTGCCTGGCACCAGCAGCAGGTTGATCGCCAGGTTGACGCCATTGGCCACCCACATGGCGATGGTCACCGGCCCGGGCCGCGACAGTCCCTCCAGCCAGAAGCTCAGCACCACGGTCAGAGCGTAGAGCGGCAGGGACAGCGAGAAGACGATCATCGGCGCCGTGGCGCCATCGGCCAGGGCCTTGGGCAGATGCACGGCGTGCAGCAGGGGCGGCCCCAGCAAGGCCAGGGACACGGCCGAGGCCATGCCGATCCAGAAGCCATAGACCAGGCCCCGGCGCAGCACCGCGCCGGTATTGTGCAGCCGGCCCGCCCCGATCGCCCGCGAGGTCATCACCTGGGCCCCGACCAGCAGGCCGACGGTCATGGTCACAAAGATCGAGGACGGCGCCCAGGCCATGGCGTGGAAGCCCAGCTGTTCGGCCGAAAAGCGCCCGACCACGATGGCGTCGGTCAGGCCCATGACCATGATGCCCAGGCGCGACAGCACCACCGGCCCCGACAGGCGCATCAGCTCGATCAGATCGGATATCAGGGCGCCGCGCGGCGCCGGAGCAGCCGCTGGGCGGGGCATGGGCAGGGCCTTTCGAAGGGGCCGGCAAGGTGGCTCAAGGCACCCCTTGGGGCAAGGCCGCTTGTAACCGGCCGGGAACATCCCGTCCGCCAGTGGTTTTCGGGTCGCAGCCCTCGGGCCGGGACGGCGGCGGACAAGGCGACCATCGCCAGGATTTTCGGGCCGATGCGAACGGCGCGCTAACGCTTTTCGTGTAATGCTCTCAACCTGACGCAAAACGCGTCTTTGGTCCCACCTTGGACCGGGCTTCGGAAGCAGCACGGAACATGTCGCTCAACAGCGTCAACACCAATGCCGGCGCCATGATCGCCCTGCAGTCGCTGTCGTCGATCAACCGCGAGCTGGCCACGACGCTGCGGCGCATTTCGACGGGCCTGGCCGTCTCCAGCGCCAAGGACAATCCCGCCGTCTGGGTCATCGCCCAGACTCAGCGCGCCGAGTCGCGCTCGCTGGACTCCGTGCGCGATTCCCTGCAGCGCGGCCGCTCGATCACCGACGTGGCCCTGTCGGCCGGCGAGACCGTCGTCGACCTGATGGGCAAGATGAAGGAAAAGATGCTGGCGGCGGCCGACACCAGCCTGTCGACATCCAGCCGCGTCGCTCTCAACAACGACTACCTGACGCTCAAGCGCCAGATCGACCGCACTGTGGGCAATGCCGAGTTCGGCGGCGTGAACCTGATCGCGTCGGGAACGGTCGGCCAGGTCCGCGCCCTGGCCAATGCCGACGGGAGTGACACGGTCGATATCGATCACGTCGACCTGTCGACCACGGGCGCGGCGCTGTCGGGCATGCCCGCCGACCTGCTGGCCGCGCCGATCACTGGCGTCCAGATCAAGGCCATGAGCACGGCGATGGAGACCGTCACCTCCGCCCTCGCCCGTCTGGGCACCGGCTCCTTCGCCCTGGAAAGCCACCAGACCTTCATCGACAAGCTGCAGGACACGCTGGACACCTCGGTCGGCCGCCTGGTCGACGCCGACATGGCCCGGGAGTCGACCAAGCTTCAGGCGCTGCAGATCAAGCAGCAGCTGGCCATCAAGTCGCTGGCCATCGCCAATTCCGGAACCTCGTACCTGCTGACCCTGTTCGGCCGCTAGCCGGGCCCAGGGCTCGGAACACAAATTCGCTGTCATCCCGGACAAGCGCGTAGCGCGCAGATCCGGGATCGACGCCTGAGCGCCGCGCTTCGGGTCGGTCCCGGCTCTACAGGCCGCTACGCGACCTTCCGGCCGGGATGACAATCCGAGGGGGCGGCCAAACTGGGCCCGATCTTTAGTGTGGCCAGGTCTCGGCCAGCACCTTGACCACGCCATCCTTCAGGCTGACCTCGAGGGCCGGCGTCTTGGGCTGGCCGGCGGCGAACAGCTCGTAGATCACCATGCCGTCGGTCTGGGTGCTCTCGATCACGCGCACGGGCTGGGCCTTGCCGGCGGCGGTCCGCACGGCGGCGGGCGCATCGGCCCAGGCGATGTCGCGCTGGGTCTCGACGATCTCCCAGGCGCCGTTCTTTTCCAGCAGGTCGAACTCGATCTCGGCGCCATTGGGCAAAACGCCCTCGACGTCGAAATAGCGGCGGTCCTCCCGCTCCTTAAGCTCCGCCTCGGTGACCCTCAGCCCCGGCGCGGCCTTGATCACCACGGCCAGAACGGCGGGCGGCAGGTCGGCCGCCGCGACGGGCGTGATCCTGGTTTCCGGCGCGCCAGCCATCGCGGCCGAGCCAGCGAGAGTCAGGGTCAGGGTCAGGGTCGAGGGAAGGATGATGCGGGTCGGCATGACAATCTCCAGCGGGTCGCGACCAGCATAACCGAGGGGCCGAGAGTCAGCGATGCTAAGGCTGGATCGCCGATGCTATGACAGCGCCGCTTCAAGGAGTCGCCCATGGCCCGCCATCTCGCCCTGCTCTCTCTGCTCGTCAGCGACTATGACGAGGCGTTGGCGTTCTATGTCGGCAAGCTGGGCTTCGACCTGATCGAGGACACCGACATGGGCGCGGGCAAGCGCTGGGTCGTCGTCTCGCCCGGCCCCGGCGGCTCGCGCTTCGTGCTGGCCAAGGCCGCCGACGACCATCAGGCCGCCCGGATCGGAGACCAGGGCGGCGGCCGGGTCTGGCTGTTCCTGCACACCGACGACTTCGCCGGCGACCACGCCCGGATGAGCGCCGCCGGGATCCGCTTCCTCGAAGCGCCGCGCCATGAAGCCTATGGCAGCGTTGCGGTGTTCGAGGACCTGTACGGCAACCGCTGGGACCTGCTGGAACCCAGGGCCTGACGCCTCGCCGCCAGGTCGCAGCGACCTAGACCGGCCCTGCGTCCGCGCCGAACGCCTCGGCCGCGAAGGTGCGAAGCTGGGCGGCGATGTCGGCCGGCCAGGCCTGTATCCGTTCCGCGAACCCCACATCGTCGCCAGCGAACAGGGCGCGCATCGCCGCTTCGAAGCCTTCGCGATCCCCGGCCATGACCGTGGCGAAGCGATAGGCCGCCTCGCGGGAGCGGCGGATGCGGTCGGGACCTTCGCTTTCGCGTCGCGCCGCCTCGACCAGCTTGCGCAGCGCCACCGAAGCGCCGCCCGGCTGGCTGGCCAGCCAATCCCAGTGACGGGGCAGCAGCGTGACCTCGCGCGGCGTGACGCCCAGCCTGGGCCGGCCCCGACCGCGCGGCGGGGCGACCTCCCCGGCGGGCGCGAGCCGCGCGGTCAGGTCAACGGGCCCGCCGCTGAGGTCGAAATCCACCTGCCGGCCCTGGTCGTCAAAGATCAGCACCCCGGCGTCTGACGGCTCGGCCGCCAGGCGCTGGGCGGCCAGGGCCGCCTCAAGGGACGAGCCCGCCGCGACGCGCTCGGCGCCCCTGAAGACCACATGGTTCATCGGTTCAGCCCCCGGGCGCTCAGAGCCTCTATCCAGGCGGCGCGCCGCTCCTTCAGCAGGGAGGACTTGCCCAGCGGGCCGAGGTTTTCGTCATCAATGGCTTCCAGCGCCTCGAAGCTGAACGCCGCCTCGCCATGGGTCGCCCACGCCGCCTGAAGAGACATCTCCCGATGCCCTCCGTGTCGCAGGGAAAACCATATCCCGCTCTGACGGGTCGCCAGATCGGGCGTGGCGCCGACCCAGGCCTCGCCACTCGCCGCGCACCGCACGGCATAGATCCCGGCTTCGACCTTGCGGTCACGATAGTCGCGCACCAGCGCCTTGCGTCCGTTCATGGGACCCTCCTGCGGCGCGCTTTTTACCCGGACGGAATATAAAGTCAATATTACCCGGGTATATATATTCGAGAGCGTCTAGGCAGATCCCGGAGCGGCGCGGAACACCACATAGCCCCGCTCGACCATCCGCCGCATGGCCTCATACGCCTCGGCCAGTTCGTCATAGGCCGTGCGCATCTGGGCCAGCTTCTGAATCTGCTCCGACGAGGGTGCGTGGGATGTCTCGGTCATGGCCACCGCAGCGGCCACCCATTGGGCGCGGGCCTGGGCGGCGGCGACGGCCATGTGCTGGAAGTGGCTGGCGTCGACATGGCCCAGCGCCTGACGGATCAGCGCCTTGTTCGAGGCGAAGGCTGTGTAATCGATCTGCTCAAGGATTCCGCGCAGGCGGCGCTGGATCTGGGGGTCGACATCCTCGGGCTCGAAATGATCGACGCCTCGACGACGAGCACTGGATGTTACGGTCGACGACATGGCGCCCTCCCGCCCGGCCATAAGGTGCGAGAAGAGCCGGGTTCAGGAAACAGCCTGCGCCCGACAACTTAAGAGGTTATTGCCAACCGGCCCGCGCCAGGTTGACGCAGGCGCGGTGGAGCGACCGTCCGCTCCTGGTCAAGAGTGAGGACGCGCTAAGGCCGCAGCGCCTTCCAGCCGAAGTCCAGCAGCGGCCGCGCGTCGGCGGCGAAGCCGGTGATGATCCCCGGCAGATCCGTCCCGCCGATCTCGGCGCCGGTCAGGTCGCGGCGCACCAGCCAGCGGGTGCGCTTGAGCGCCGCCTCCAGCGGGCCTCCGGCCTCGCCTTCGAAGCCCTTGGGCATTCGCTTGGTCGGCTCGCCCGGCTCCAGCGGCAGGCCCTTGGACGCCAGCGCCGTCTCGACCGCCGCCCAGCCCTTGGGATCGGCGACGATGGCGCGCCGGAAGGCGTCGATGTGCGGCCGCTCCGACAGATAGAAGCCCGCCGCCGCGAAAGGGCCGTTGCCGGAATAGCCCGCGTCGCTGTCATCGCCTGACGGGAAGGTGCTGGGATCCATCGGATCGATGGTCTGGGGGTCAAAGGCCGGCTTGCTGCCGCCCTGCGGTTCGATGTGCACATACAGCATGCCCGGAGACATCTTCTGGCCGTCGCGGGTCAGGGTGGCCGAGACGTGGGTCTTGTAGGGCTTCTTGTCCTTCGAGAACCGCACGTCGCGATGGATGCGGAACACCGTGTTTTTGGGATGCCCCGCCAGCGGCAGGCCCTTGGCCTCGAGCGCTTCGTTCAGGTCCAGGATCAGCGCCACCAGCGTGGGCTTGAGGCCCTCGTCAAAGAGCGCGCGGTGGGCGGCGAACCACTCGCGGTCGTTGTTGACCGCCAGCCCGGTGAGGAAGGCGAGATCGGCGACGGCGAAACCGGGAAACGAAGCGTGAGTCATGGGGCGATCCTAGCGTGGATCGTCATCGCCCGTCCCTGCTGCCAGGGACTGTCAGCAGACTGGCCGGCGAGCGCATCACCATGGACGAGGCGGGGCTCTACACCATCAGGGACGGCAAGATCGTGGAGGAGCGGTTCTTCTACTAGCGGACGACGGCGCGGTCAGCCGGCGCTCATCGCCGAGCGACCGCGCTCTTCTTTGAAGGCGCAGTGTCCTTGGTCGCTGGCGTCGGTGCGATGAACTTCCCGGAGCGCTCTTCGCGCGTGCCGTGGGTCGCGACCCACGCGGCGTCGCTCATGGCCTTGGCGATGCTTTCGGGGTCTGGCGTCTTGGTCATGACGGTCTCCTCTCCACCAAGATAGTTGCTACGTCGCGACTTTCCCAGACTTCCCACCGATCGACCAACGGCTTGTAAATTTCGAGGTTCGCGCGGCTGCGCTCGAAGCGGCGACGAAGATCGGCTTCCGGGACAGGGTGCCCACCCATGTCGACTCGATGAGCCACGCGCGATATCGACGCCTGCACATTGGGCAGACCGACATAGATCAGCGTGATGCTGTAACCGGCCGCCCGCCAATGCGGCACGCGCCGCGCATAGAGGCGGCTGGACAGGGTTGTTTCCAGGACGATGTCCGCGCCATTGGCCACATGAGCGTCTAGCTGGGCGAGCATCAGACGTCCGGCGCGCATGTCACGCTCGGTCGCCGACAGCGCCGGTTCGGTCAGCCGCCGAGCGATCTCGTCGGCATTTGCAAAGACGTAGTTGGGCGCGCTGTCATTGATCCAGCGCGTCGCGAAAGTGGTCTTTCCCGCTCCGTTAGGGCCGGCGATGATCAGCATATTCAGCACTGCGCGCTCCTGAAAGCTGCGCGGGCCCTATCGCATAGCGATACTTTCTTGAAACCTCTACAGCTCTAGGAACGCCTCGAAGCCGCCGAAGATCATGCGCTTGCCGTCGAAGGGCATGGTCTCCATGCCGGACTTCATGCGCTCGTCAGCCATGACCTTGGCGTTGACGGCGTCGCGGTGGGCGCGGTCCCTATAGGTGATCCACGAGAAGACGACGATCTCGTCATCGGTGGCGTGGACGGCGCGCGGGAACGAGGTCAGCTGGCCATAGGGCACGTCGTCGCCGAGGCATTCGACATAGGACAGGGCGCCATGCTCCATCCAGACCGTGCCGCCCAGGCGGGCCATGTCCTTGTAGGCGTCGAGCTTGTCCTTGGGGATGGCGAGTATGTAGCCATCGACCTAAGCCATGGAGATCCTCCTCATCGTTGTTGACGATACTCAGGACGCGCGGTCGGGACATGCTCCGGCAAACCGTCGCGGAAAATCTCGAGAGGTCATGACGCTCAGGCCGAAAGTACCGCGGAAACCGGCCGCCGCAAGGACCTCGGCATGTCGGGCCCCTCGCCAAAGCGAACGACAAGATCGGGCCGTCGGTCGGGGGCGCCGAGCCAGGCGGCCAGGCGGCCTCGCGCCGCGCTGTCCTCGACCGGCTGGTTCAGGAACGCCAGCTTCAGGCCCCGAGCCGTCGCGGTCAGGGCGAAGCGCGTAAAGGCGCGACCGACGGCGACCCAGCCGGCGGGATCGTTGGAAGGACCGCTGAAGACCGCCGCGCCGGCGGTGTGCGCCATCTGACCAACGATCTTGTCGGCCGAGGCCTTGGCCGTGAACAGCGTATCGAACAGGCGCGAACCCATCCATCGAGGACTGCTCGGATTGCCCGAAGCGCCGGTGAACAACCCGTCGCGCCGCGCCAGGGCCTCGGCGGCGTCGAAGCGGATCCAGGACGCCAGTTCACGTCGGAAGGCCGGACTGTTCAGTTGCGCGCCGTCACCGTCCAGGATCAGGGCCGTCAGCTCGTCCAGGGGCCGGCGATCGGTGATCAGGCTGATGGCGACCTCGGGTCCGGCGCTGGCCGCCAGGGCCCGCAGGGTCTCGCCCGGAAGGGGACGCGGATCATAGTCGCCGCGCGTCGAAGCCCGGCGCGGTATGGCCGCGAACAGCGGCCCCGCGGCGGCCCGTTGCGGCGTCAGGCTGACGGCCACGCCCTGGGATGACCCCAGAAAGCGGGCCTCTCCCGCCCAGCCATAGCCGGCGGCGGCCTGCAAAAGCGTCTCGGCGGCGCAGCCCAGGCTGACGAACAGGTGGTGATCGTCCGGATCGACCACCGGCGTGCGGCGCGACAGGTCCGGCTGGATAAGCAGGTCGCGCCCCCGCGCCGCGAAGCGCCAGGGTTGGGTGTTATGGCCGCTGGCCGCCAGGGTGGCGGCATGGACCAGCGCCTGGACCGGCAATCCTGCCGCCGCCGAAGCCGGCGGCAGGACCCAGGTGGCGGCCACGGCCTGGGCGTAGGCGTCGCCGCCCTCCCCGCAACTGGCGACGCCAATCAGGGGAAGCGCGGACAGCAGGGCGCGTCGGGTGGTCATTAGAGGGCTCCTTGAGAGGTCCAATGATAACGTCAACGCTTCAGCCCGGCCTTGAGGCGCCTCAAGGCCGGGCCAGCCGCAACTATTCTGTTTTCAGATAGATCTCCGAGCCCTGCTCGCGGAACTTCTCGCTCATCTCGGCCATGCCCAGGGCCGCAGCTTCGTTCGGGGCCTGAGCGGCGGCGAATTCCCGCACCTCGTGGCTGATCTTCATCGAGCAGAACTTGGGACCGCACATCGAGCAGAAGTGCGCGGTCTTGTGCGCCTCCTTGGGCAGGGTCTCGTCGTGGAACTTGCGGGCGGTTTCCGGATCGAGCGCCAGGTTGAACTGGTCTTCCCAGCGGAACTCGAATCGCGCCCGGCTGATGGCGTCGTCCCACATGGCCGCGCCGGGGTGACCCTTGGCGAGATCCGCAGCGTGGGCGGCCAGCTTGTAGGTGATGACGCCGGTCTTGACGTCGTCGCGGTCGGGCAGACCCAGGTGCTCCTTAGGCGTGACGTAGCAGAGCATCGCCGTGCCGAACCAGCCGATCATCGCCGCGCCGATGGCGCTGGTGATGTGGTCGTAGCCAGGGGCGATGTCGGTGGTCAACGGGCCCAAGGTGTAGAAGGGGGCCTCGTGGCAGTGCTTCAACTGCTCATCCATATTGGCCTTGATCTTGTGCATGGCCACGTGACCCGGCCCTTCGATCATCACCTGCACGCCCTTGCTCCAGGCGACCTTGGTCAGCTCGCCCAGGGTGCGCAGTTCCGAGAACTGGGCCTCGTCATTGGCGTCGGCCGTCGAGCCGGGACGCAGGCCGTCGCCCAGCGAGAACGACACGTCATAGGCGCGCATGATCTCGCAGATCTCGTCGAAGCGCTCGTAGAGGAAGTTCTCCTTGTGGTGCGCCAGGCACCACTTGGCCATGATCGAGCCGCCGCGCGAAACGATGCCGGTCACCCGCTTGGCCGTCATCGGGATGAACGGCAGGCGCACCCCGGCGTGGATGGTGAAATAGTCCACCCCCTGCTCAGCCTGCTCGATCAGGGTGTCGCGGAACACTTCCCAGTTCAGGTCCTCGGCCACGCCGTTGACCTTCTCCAGCGCCTGATAGATCGGCACGGTGCCGATCGGGACGCTTGAGTTGCGGATGATCCAGTCGCGGATGTTGTGGATGTTGCGGCCGGTCGACAGGTCCATGACCGTGTCGGCGCCCCAGCGGGTGGCCCACACCAGCTTGTCGACCTCGTCGGCGACGGTGCTGAGCACCGCCGAATTGCCGATATTGGCGTTGATCTTGACCAGGAAGTTGCGGCCGATCGCCATCGGCTCAAGTTCGCCGTGGTTGATGTTGGCCGGGATGATGGCGCGGCCGCGGGCCACTTCCTGGCGCACGAACTCGGGCGTCACGAAGTCGGGGATCGAGGCGCCGAAATCGTCGCCGTCGCGCACGCACGGGGCGTTCTGCTCGCGGCGCAGGTTCTCGCGGATGGCCACATATTCCATCTCGGCGGTGATCTTGCCGGCGTTGGCGTATTCGTACTGGGTGATCAGGTGGCCCGGCTTGCCGCGATAGATGGTGCGGCCCACGGCGGGGAACTGCGGGGCCAGGTGCTTGCCCTGGGCAAAACCGTTGTCCTCGGGCTTCACGGCGCGGGGCTCGGCCACCACCTCAACGTCGCCACGGGCGACCACGAAGGCTTCGCGCGAGCGCTCCAGACCCTTTTCGATGTCGATGGTCGCGGTGGGGTCGGTATAGGGACCCGACGGATCATAGACCGTCACCGGCGGCTCATTGGCCGACGGGTGGACGGCCACTTCGCGGAACGGCACGCGGATATCGGGGAACAACTCGCCGGCCTGATAGACCTTGCGCGAGCCGGGGATGGGGCCGGTCGAGATGGTCTCGGCGACGGCCTTGATGGTGGTCTGGACGTTCATTCTTCGGGCGCTCCTCAAGCTTCAAGGAGACCCGGACGTGCGTGCTAAGTCGGTTCTAACGGCCGGACCCTAAGCCCCGACCGCGTTCCCTCCCTTCGCCGGCATGACCCGGATCAGGTTCGACGGGTCAGGGCGAAAAGCCCAATCTCAGCCGCACAAGCGACCCCCCGGTGAACAGGGGGACACTAGGCGTGTTGACGTTTGGGTCAAGGGCCGAAGGGCCGCGCCCTTCTCCCCTTGCGGGAGAAGGTGTCATCCGCAGGATGACGGATGAGGGGTCGCGCGAGCTCTCCGGAAAGGACTTTCAACCCCTCATCCGACCGCTTCGCGGCCACCTTCTCCCGCAAGGGGAGAAGGATTTTCCCTACAGCCGCGACGCCCCGAACGTATCGCACACCGCCGGATCGCCGCGTTCATAGCCGCGCGTGAACCACCGCACGCGTTGGGCGCTGGTGCCGTGGGTGAAGCTGTCGGGCACCACCTGGCCCTGACCACGCGACTGGATCGTATCATCCCCGACCGCCGCGGCCGCACCCAGGCCGTCCTCGATGTCGGCGCTGTTGATGACGATCTGGCCGTTCGAGGTCTCGCCGGCATGGGCTGCCCAGACGCCGGCATAGCAGTCGGCCTGCAGTTCCAGCCGCACCGAGCCGCTTTCGGCCCCGCGCGCGCCCATCCGCCGGGCGGCGTCGGAGGCCCCCAGCAGGGTCTGCACATGGTGGCCGACCTCGTGGCTGATCACATAGGCGCGGGCGAACTCGCCCCTGGCCCCGAACTTGGTCTCGAGCTCATTCCAGAAGGTCAGGTCCAGATAGACCTTGCGATCGGCCGGGCAATAGAACGGCCCCATGGCTGACTGGCCGGTTCCGCAGCCGGTGGGCGTGGCGTTATCGTACAGCACCACCGCCGCCGGCGGCGTATAGCGCGCGCCCTGCCGGGCGAAGATCGGCCCCCAGACGTCGGTGTTCGAGGTCTCGATGGCGTCGACGAACTGGCCGTTCTCATCCTTGACCGGACCTTCAGCGACCTGCTGCTGGGTCTGGTCCTGCAGCTGCTGGGTGGCCTGCAGGGTGGTCTGCGGATCGATGCCGAACACGAAATAGCCGATGGCCGCCAGGACCAACGCCCCGACGCCGCCGCCGGCGATGCCGACCCCGCCCATGCCCCGCCGGTCCTCGATATTGCCCGAGCGGCGCGCGCCTCTCCATTCCATGCCGTATCCTTGTGTTCAGCGGTGTTTTGATCAGCGGTCGCTGGCCGGACGCACGGCCAGGACACGCGCATTGCTGCGCGCCAGCGCATCCTGGGTCAGACGCTCCAGGCGATCCATCTGGCCCTGAAAGGACTCCGGCCCACTGGCGGGCGGCGGCGCGGGCGCGGGCGGCGGAATGATCAGGCCGTTCGAGCCCGGCGGCGCTGTCCGCGCGGCGTCCAGCTCGCGCAGCACCAGGGCGGTTTGCAACTGGTCCTGACGGGCGGTGATCTCGCGCTGGGCGGCCAGCGCATCCTGACGCGCGATCTCAGCGCCCTGCTGGGCGGCGTTCAGGGCGCGCAGCTCAGGCAGAGTGTCCTGGGCCGACGCGCCGCCGGCGGCGGCGAGAGCCGCCAGGCCGGCCCCGGCGATCCATCTGATCCTGCCCATCGGCGCTCCTTGTCTCAAGGCGGGTGTCTCACTCAGATCCGGCCCGGAGCGCCCGCGACGCTCAGGGTCGTTTGACAGTGAAACGCGTCAGTTCCCGTTTCGGGGCCTCCCATTCGGGATCCAGTTCGGCCGCGCGGGAATAGTCCTGATAGGCCGATTTCAGATCGCCCAGGCCTTCATTGGCCAGGGCGCGGTTGAACCAGGCCTTTTCGGGATCCTTGACGCCGAGCGACAGACCCTTGTCGATCTGGCCCAGGGCGTCGCTGTAGCGCTCTTCGCCCACATAGGCGGCCCCGCGGTTGACCCAGGCTTCACCCAGGTCGGGGTCGATCTTCGAGGCGGCGTCGAAATCGGCGCGCGCGGTCGGAAAATCGCGCTGGCGCATCTGCAGCACGCCCCGGTTCACAAAGGTGCGGGCCCGGTCCCGGAAGCTCAGGGTCTCGGTTTCCAGTGCGACGGTGCAGGTCAGCACCGACCTCTGGTCAGAGCGGCCGTCGATGGCGGCGATCGAACAGTCCTTGGCGGCGCCGCCGCCCAGCACCAGGGTCGAGGCCAGCGCCCCGCCGCTTGCGAAAAAGGTCGCGGTCAACACACCCGCAACCAGAAGGTTTCTTGGCGTCATGTCTTCCTCCCTGAGATCACGGTCCTTGTCACGGCGCCCGGCGGAAATGACCTCTCGGTCCGCCGGGGCGCGCCAGGCCGCGCTTCACGATGGGATCAGCATGCTCCGGCCGGGCTCCATCGTCGATATGGATAATACGCCCCTCTGCCGCCGCGTGCTAACAGAACCGCGAGTCATTTCAGGGACCGTTTCGATGCATCTCGCCCGCTTCCCCCGCGCCCGCTTCGCCCACCTGCCCACGCCGCTGGAGCCCCTGCCCCGCCTGGGCGCTGCGCTCGGCATCGACCTGTGGGTCAAGCGCGACGACTGCACCGGCCTGGCCGGCGGCGGCAACAAGACCCGCAAGCTAGAGTTCCTGCTCGGCGAGGCCCTGGCCCAGGGCGCCGACACCCTGGTGACCCAGGGAGCCGTCCAGTCCAACCATGTGCGCCAGACCATCGCCGCCGGCGCGCGGCTCGGCCTGGCCTGCGAGATCATCCTGGAAGAGCGCACGGGCTCGAAGGCCCACGACTATGTCGGCAACGGCAATGTGCTGCTGGACCGGCTGATGGGCGCCGCGATCCGCTTCGTTCCGGGCGGGACCGACATGGTCGCCGAGCTGGAAGCTTCGGCCCAGGCCGTCCGCCAGCGCGGCGGCAAGCCCTATGTGATCCCCGGCGGCGGCTCCAACACGGTCGGCGCCCTGGGCTATGTCGACTGCGCTCGCGAGCTGATCGTCCAGGCTGACGAACGCGACCTGAAGATCGACCGCCTGGTCACCGCCACCGGCAGCGCCGGCACCCATGCGGGCCTGGTGGCGGGCTTCGCCGCCCTGTCGGTCGACGTGCCGATCCTGGGCTTTGGCGTCCGCGCGCCCAAGGCCAAGCAGGAAGAGAACGTCTTCAACCTGGCCGTCGCCACCGCCGAGACCATCGGCGCGGCGGGGCGGGTGACCCGCGAGATGGTGGTCGCCGACTGCGACTATGTCGGCGAAGGCTATGGCCTGATCGACCAGGGCGTAATCGACGCCCTGACCCTGGCGGCCCGCACCGAGGGCCTGCTGCTGGATCCCGTCTATTCGGGCAAGGCGATGAAGGGTCTGATCGACCAGGCCCGCAAGGGCGCGTTCAAGGGCGAGCGCGTTGTGTTCCTGCACACCGGCGGCGCCCAGGGCCTGTTCGGCTACCATACCCAGATGGAAGCGGCGCTTCTCTAGGAGCCTGACCATGACCAAGACCAAGACCAAGACCCTCGGCGTTCTGGGCGGCATGGGCCCGGCCGCCACCCTGGACTTCCTGGCCAAGCTGCAGGCCGCCACCCCGGTCCAGCGCGAGCAGGACCATCTGCGGGTGCTGGTCGACATCAATCCCAAGGTCCCGGACCGCAACACCAGCCAGGACGATCCCGGCCCGGTGCTGGCGGCCATGGCGGCGGGCCTGAGAGACGGCGGCGCCCAGGTGCTGGCCATCGCCTGCAACACCGCCCACGCCTTCGCCGATGAGGTCCGCGCCTGCGGCCTGCCGCTGGTCAACATGCTGGAGGTCGCCGGCCAGGCGGCCCGGGCGGCCGGCGCCGCGCGCGTGGGTGTGCTGGGCACCGGGCTGGCGCTGGGCCTCTACCGCGACACGCTTTCGCATCAGGGCCTGGAAGTCATCACCCTGGACGACCACGAACAGGTCGAGTTCATGGCCCTGCTCTACCGGATCAAGCTGGGCGACCTGGGGCCGGACTCCCGCGAGACCACGGCCGCCCTGGCCCACCGCCTGATCGGCAAGGGCGCCCAGGCCATCATCGCCGGCTGCACCGAGGTTCCGCTGGTGCTGAGCGCGGCGGATCTGACCGTGCCGTTCATCGACGCCACCGAGGCCCTGGCCCGCGCCTGCGTCGCGGCGTGCGCGGAGACGAACGCCTAGAGCCTAAACGCGCGCGCCGCCGAACTTCTCGTCGCTGGCTTCGATCATGCCGACCAGAGCCGCGGCGCCGCGCGAGGCCTGGGCCATGCGGCGCAGGGCGGCGCGAGCATGGGCGTTGTCGGCGATCTCCGCCTGACGTTCCAGCCGCTCGGCTTCATGCAGATGTTCTGTGCGTGTTGGCATGCGGCAAATGTTTACAGAATGTAAATTTTCTCGCCATGCGACCGCTGGACGCACGCCGCTCGTCAGAGCTTCAAAGCGCCATTGAAAACGCCCCCGCGCAAGACGGCGCCCATTCGCACCACCCAACTGTGCTGACCGCTGTTGCGCGGAAAGCCTCTAGCCAAGCCGTGACACCGGTGTCACAACAAGGTCAAGACTTCGCCGCCTCAAGGTGGTGGGATCGGCTTGTCTGGTCCGGGAGGACGCAACGGAACCGCCACGGGCGCTCGGCGACGTCGCCACGTCCCACGGCCCGACGCCCCACCGAGCCGATCGAGATAAACGCCAGCCGGAGCGCCGCATGCCTCTCAGCCCCATCTCCCGCCGCCGCCTGATGGCGAGCTCGGCCGCCGCCTTCGCGGCTGCAGGCTGCGTCTCGCCGCTCAAGGCCCTGGCCGGCGAGGGCCCGACCAAGGCCCAGGCCCTGGAGACCATGAAGCAGGCCACCCGCTTCATGGTCGAGAAGGCGGCCTATAATGGCGGCTATGTCTGGAGCTACCTGCCCGACTTCTCGCGCCGCTGGGGCGAGATGGAGGCGTTTCCGACCATGATCTGGGTGCAGCCGCCCGGCACGGCCACCATGGGCCACCTGTTCCTGGACGCCTTCCACGCCACCGGCGACGCTTATTATTACGAGGCCGCCGTCAAGGCCGCCCAGGCCCTGATCGCCATCCAGCATCCGGCCGGCGGCTGGAACTATCTGGGCGACCTGGCCGGCGAGGCCTCGCTGAAAAAGTGGTACGACACCATCGGCAAGAACGGCTGGCGGCTCGAGGAATTCCAGCACTATTACGGCAACGCCACCTTCGATGACGCCGGCACGGCCGAGGCCTCGCAGTTCCTGCTGCGCCTCTTTGTCGAAAAGCAGGACAAGGCCTTCAAGCCCGCCCTGGACAAGGCCCTGGCCTTCGTTCTGGACAGCCAGTACCCGATCGGCGGCTGGCCCCAGCGCTTCCCGCTGAAGGACGAGTTCCACCACCACGGCAAGGCCGACTATACCGGCTACATCACCTTTAACGACGACGTGGCCGGGGAAAACCTCAAGTTCCTGATCATGGTCTGGCAGGCCCTGGGCGACGACCGCGTGCTGCCGGTGATCCGCAAGGCCATGGACTGCTTCCTCGCCTGCCAGCAGCCGATGCCGCAACCGGCCTGGGGCCTGCAGCACAGGGTTTCCGACCTGAAGCCCGCCGGGGCCCGCACCTATGAGCCCGAAGCCTTCGCCACCCACACCACCGGCGGCAACATCGCCTCGTGCATGGACTTCTACGAGCTGACCGGCGATCCCAAGTTCCTGGCCCGCCTGGGTGAGGCGCTGGACTGGCTGGACAGCGTGAAACTGCCCGCCGAGCAGATCAAGGGCGGCCGCGCCTATCCCACCTTCATCTCGATCGGCGAAGGCAAGCCGCTGTTCATCCACCGCACCGGCAGCAATGTGGTCAATGGCCGCTACTATGCCGACCACAATCCCGAAAACGTCGTCATCCACTATGGCTCGACCCGCGCGGTCAATGTGGAAGGCCTGCGCAAGCGCCTGGCCAAGCTGCAGGCGACGCCGCCGGAAATCGCCAGCCAGGACTCGCCGCTGAAGGGCGGTCGCAAGGCCCTGCCCCGCTATTTCACCACCGGCGACATCTCGGTGTCCGACCTGAATGTCGACACCCTGAAGGCCGACACCGGTCAGACCTCACCCGACAAGGCCGCCGCCCTGATGGCTGCGCTCAACAGCGAAGGCTGGTGGCCGGCCGAGCTGAAAGCGACCAGCAATCCCTATATCGGCGACGGCTCGCCCACCCCCGCGCCCGGCGACTTCAGCCGGACCCGGGTGGGCGACGCCACCGACACCTCGCCGTTCATCACCGAGACGCCCAAGATCGGGATCTCGACCGGCGGCTATATCGAAAACATGACCGCCCTGATCAAATATATCGGCACGGTCTAGGGCTCACAGGCCCTGCGCAGACTGCCCCCGGCCGCCTGCGCAGGGCCTCGCCGATTCCCTTGGGCGCGCTCCTGAGCAGTCAGCGGACGGCCGCAGACCGGTTCGACCTTCGGGCCGCTGAAATCCACTCGCGCGTAAGACGAGCCGGAAAGCGCGAATCGTCGGTCTATGTCGTGTGTCCGTTGCGCCTTGCCATGGATGAAGGTCGGCGCGACGACCGGGACGGATGACGTTAGGCGGGGGCTTGGATGCCAGGACGAATAGCCGATGTCACCCAGCTGGAAGGGTACATCCAGTACTCCCGCCAGGTCGCATTGACCCGGCTCGTTCTCGTCGCCTGTTTCGTCGTCCTGCTGGCGTTCTTCACCCCCTCGCGCATGGCCATGCTGGGGGTTCTCGAATTTGTCCTGTACCTGGCCCTGTTTGCCGCTGCGGAAGTCGCCGCCCGCGATCCTGACCCGGGCAAGGCGTTCAAGCGGCTGCGCTGGCAATCGGACGTCCTGATGGTCCTGCTGGTGGTCAATGCCTGCTGGCTGGCCGTCCAGATCCGCCTCTATGGCGGCCCGATCGCCCAGGTCGAGACGGGGCTCTTGGCGATCTGCGTGCTGCTGTTCGTCGCCCTGCGGGTCCACATCACCCCCATCAGCTATGTCATTGGCGTCGTTCCCCCGGCCCTGACCCTGATCTGGAGCGCCATCGACTGGACCGCGCCCCTGGCCTTCAACCACTATGCCCTGGCGATGGTCCTGTTCGTCGCCGCCGTGCTGATGGTCACCTCGCGACAGCAGGCCACCGACCGAACCCTGACCCAGGCCCTGCGCGACCTGACCCGCAAGAACGCCGCCCTGACCGAGGCCATCGACGAGGCCAAGGCCGCCAGTCGCGCCAAGACCGACATCCTGGCCGTGGCCAGCCACGAGATCCGCACCCCGCTGAACGCCGTGCTGGGCTTCGCCCAGATCCTGCGCGACAAGGACCTCACCCCCGATCAGGCCGAACTGATCGGCGGCGTGCTGGAAGGCGGCGAGCAGCTGACCCGGCTGCTGGACGGCATCCTCGACCTGGCCCATGTCGAGGGCGGCCAGACGCGCCTCAACCCCGTCCCGGTCGATCTTCGCGCCATGATCCATGCGGTCATGCGCGTATGGGGTGCCCATGCGCGCGGCATCGGCGTGGCGTTCACCTTCGACGACGCCGACCCCACCCTGTCCTTCCATGTGCGCGCCGACGCGGTGCGGGTTGAACAGACACTGATCAACCTGATCTCCCACGCCATGGGCGCGGTGTCGGCCGGCGGCTGGGTCGCCGTGCGTCTGGCCGGCACGCTGAAGGGCGAAACCCTCAGCGTCCTGATCGAGGTCAGCGATACCGGCCCCGCCGTGCCGCCCGAAGACCGGCCCCGCCTGTTTGAGGCCTTCGACCAGACCGCCCGGGGCCGCCAGCAGGGTAGCAGCGGGCTGAGCCTGGCGATCTGCGCCCGCAATATGGCCCTGATGGGCGGCGCCCTCGGGATCGAGGCCCCGGCTGCCTCTGTGACCTCAAGGGCTGCGCCCGACGGCGCGCTGTTCTGGTTCGCCTTCGACGCGCCCGTCCACACCCCGCACCTGGCCGCTCCGCCCCCTCCCCGCCGCGACCTGGGTCAGGTTCGCCTGCTGGCCGCCGAGGACAACTCCGCCAACCGCAGGGTGCTGGCGCTGCTGCTGAAGGACACCCCGGTGTCGCTGACCTTCGCCGAGGACGGCGCCCAGGCGCTGGACGCCTGGCGGGCCCAGCCGTTCGACCTGATCCTGATGGACGTCAACATGCCGGTCCTGAGCGGCCTGGAGGCCGTGCGGGAAATCCGCAGGTCCGAGCCGCCCGGCGCCCGCACGCCGATCTGGATGCTGACCGCCAACGTCTTCGACGACGACATCGCCCGCTATCTGCAAACCGGGGCCGATGGCGTGCTGCGCAAGCCCATCGACGTGCCGGCCCTGTTCACCCTGCTGGCCCAAATCGCCGAGAGCCGGGCCGCCGAAGCCCTGACCGACCCGGCCCCCGACGCCTGACCCCGCGTCAGCGTTGCCCGACGGCCGCCTCATGCTAGCGTCCCTCAAACACAAACGGGAGAAGACACATGGCCAAGGTCGCCTATTTCACGGTGGGGTCCAACAAGCTGGAAGAGGCCAAGGCCTTCTACGACGCCCTGCTGGGCTCGATCGGCATGTCGCCGGTGCATGAGCACGCCTCGGGCGGACGTCTCTATCGCGGCAAGGGCACGGGCCTGTTCGGCGTGCTGGGTCCCTATGACGGCGCCCCCGCCTGTATCGGCAATGGCACCATGGGCGGGTTCAGCTTTGACACCGCAGAAGAGGTCGCCGCCTTCCACGCCAAGGCGATCGAGCTGGGGGCCGCCGATGAAGGCGGTCCGGGCGAGCGCATGCCGGGCGCCTATTTCGCCTATTTCCGCGACCTGGATGGCAACAAGCTGTGCGGCTACAAGTTCGGCTAGTCAAAAATTCCGCCGGGCAAGGCTGATCAGAAAGGACAAGCCACGATGATCAAGAGCAAAGTCGCATTGATCGCTGGACTGTTACTCATAGCCTTGGCCGGCGGAAATATTGGATACGGGATTTGCATCCTGGCACATGATCTTGGTGGCGGCGCGCCGTTTCTGGGCATTGGCGGCGCCCTTCTGGGGGTCGCTGGCGCTTTGCTGGCGCGCGTGAAGCTTCAGAAGGACCCCTCCGCCTAGACTGCTCTGCGACTTGAGGGGTCAGCCTGACAGACAAGGCGGATCAGGCGGGAGCCGCCACCTCTCGACATGGCCCGACGCAACTGCGCTCCACGCCGTTCGTTACGGTGACCAATCCCGTGGAGAGCAGAGCATGATCCTTCCCAATGGCGCCCTGGTGGCGGTGGTCGACGGCGAAAAGCTCGTCCTCTTCAGGAACAGCGGACATACCGACATCAAGCTGTCGGCTGTCGAAAACCCCGAAATGACGGAGCGCGCCTCCGGTTCGCCCGGCCATCCCTCCAGCGGCGCCAACCCCGACAATGACACCCAGGCCGAAGATGGTTTCGCCATGGGTGTCGCCCAGACGCTCAATAACTGGGCCCTGACCGGCAAGCTGACCGACCTGCTGGTGATCGCCGCGCCCCGAACCCTGGGCGAACTGCGGAAGCACTGGCACAAGGATCTTCAGGCCAGACTGGTGGGCGAGATCGCCAAGGACCTGACCGGTCACTCGACCGACGACATCGCCTCGGCGATCAGCAAGGCGGCCTGAGGCCTGTCAGACCGTCGCGGTCCAGGGATCGATCACCTTCAGACCAGCGGCATGGAAGGCGCTGGTGTCGCGCGACGCCACGGCGAACCCGTGCGCGGCCGCGATCGCGGCGATATAGCCGTCAGGCGTCGGGAAGCCCTTTCCGGCCGCCCGCACCTTGACGGCGAGATCCGCATAGCGCTGCGCCGCCACGGTATCGAAGGGCAGGATGCGGCCCTCGAACAGGTCCAGCACGCCGTCGAGCGCCGCCGTCAGATTGTCCCTGCGCCTGCCCTGGGGCAGCACGCCGATGCCGAACAGCAGCTCGGCGATCGTGACGCTGGAGAGAAACAGTGTTTCGGCCGCCTGGGCGTCCAGCCAGTCGCGCACCGATGCCTGCGGCTCGGGCTTCATCGCCTCGGAGATGACATTGGTGTCGAGCACGATCATTCGAAACGCATCGGCTCGGCAGGCCGCGTATCTCGGGTCGCTTCCAGCGCCGCGACATCGGCGTTGGTGAGACCGATCTTGCGGCTCATCTCCGACAGCGCCGTGCCAAGCCGCAACCGGCCCTCGGGGCGCACGGCGGCCTCCAGAATGGCGCGCATCTCGGCCTCAGCGCTGCGATTATGCTGGGCCGCGCGGACCTTCAGCGCGCGATGCGCCGCGTCGGAGAGGTTGCGAATGGTGACGGCAGCCATGATATCGCCTTCTGCAGACTGACAGCAATGCTATCAAAATGCGCTAGTTGATATCACTTTTCAAGGGGCGTGGCGCAGAAGCGCCGCCTTCACACCCTACCCCTCAACGCCTCATTTCCTTGAGCTCCTCCTCGGTCCAGCCTTCGCCGTCCGGACCCTTCAGCGTGCCGTCGGGGTTCCAGTAGTGGCCGCCCCAGCCGCCATCGCGGCCCCGCTCGAAGTCTGCGGCGGCGACCTCGGGTCCCAGGGCCCTGGCGCGCCAGGCGAAGGTCTTTCGGCCCATGAAGGCGGGTCCGCCGCCCTGGGGGCCGACCAGGGCGCGGGCGATGGCGAGGGCCTTGTCTGCGATCTGGGTCCAGACCGCCTCGGGGCTCATCTGCGCCTGCTGCGCAGCGCGCGGGGCGTTCACATCCTCCAGCCGGTGGCGCAGTTTCAGATAGTGCTCGGCGGCCAGCAGGGGATTGAATCGGCTGTATCCCCGTGATGGCCCGACAAACCCAGGCTGGGCGCACCCCAAAAACACCGCTCTCCCCGGCCTTCGCCGTGGAGAGCGGGAAACTGGAGGACGCCATCACACGGGACGGCCAGCGCCAGACATCTGGTCAGTCAGCGCCGCGCCGATGGACGCCCGCAAGCGGACGTTGGCAACTTCCGAGAAGGGTCGGGAGCGGAAGGAAGCGCGAGGGCCACATCCGGACCCTCGCACTGTGTCCAATGTCGCCTTCCTGGAGCGATCCCAAGGTCCGCAGTTGGCGAGTCTCGGCCCTGGCGTCACCCCGGCGCAGGGCAGTCGGAAGGCGCTGTGGCGAACGGCTCAGCCGTTCCACTATCTGCCGCGCGTTATGCCCTGCTTGGTCAGCCACGCAGCGAGACGCCCGAAATACTCCGGGGACTCAGGTGCGCCGTCGTCGGCGCGGGCGGGATCCATCTGGTCCTTCGGGGACACCGACAGTTGCATGCTGTGATCGGCCCGGGCGACGACCGCCGCCTCCACGTTCGACAATTGCGCCTGCCTCTCTCGGAGGCTTGCGATAGAGGCCGCGACAGGCACGCCGGGATCGGCGGCGCCGAAGAGCATCAGCGTCGGGGCCTTCCCGCCCTCGAGGCTCTTCAGCGGATCATTCTCGATCTCCTTGCGCCAGCGTGATGTCTCCCGCGGGCCGACCGTCTTCCCCATGTAGATGAGGTTGAACCATGGGCGCGTCTTGATCGCGTCGACCCTGCGCTGAGCGTCCGCGCGATCGCCGGTCCCGCGCATGTAGTCGTCCACAGCCTTCCGCGCCGCGAGCATCTCGTCGATCTCTGATTGAGGGTATCCATTCACGCGCAAGGCATTGGCGGAGAAGAAGTTCATCTGAACGTCAGCTGTCACCACGGGAGCGGAGATGGAGACCACGAACGCGGGCTCAGCCGGCGCGCGTGCAGCCGCCAGGAGCGATACCCAGCCACCCTGGCTCAGGCCCCACAGGCCCACCCGACGAGCGTCGATGCGGGGGTCCGTCTTGACCCGCCGCAGCGCCGCGATCGCATCATCGGCCAGCATGGCGTAGTCGCTGGTCTTCAGATCCCCGCCCGAGCCACCGGAGCCGCGACGATCATAGACGAAGACGGCGATCCCCAGGGGCGGCAGCATCTCAAGCAGATGCCGGTAGAGCGGGGAGCTGCGAAGCGGCGAGGACGCACCGTGGGTGACAACGACTGCCCCCGCGGCGCGGGCCCCCTTCGGCAGATAGAGTGTCCCGCTCAGCGCAGTATCGCCACTGCGGAATTCGATGTCCTCGGCGATGGTCTCGACCGACGCTGGCGCGCTCCATGGCGCCGTCGGCGAGTGAGCGTGGGCGGCCGGCGCGAACGCTACGGAGGCGGCCGCCAAGAATGCGGCGATGTTCAGGCGACTTGCGTTCGACATCGGAGGAGCTCGGACGGCTTGTGTTCTGAGGTCAACTAACGAGTGGGTCCTGCCCGGGCAACCCCGGCCGGAGCGACACCGGCTTCGAACGCTAGATGCGCGCTGCCCGAATCGCCCGCTTCCCGCCGGTGGGCTGGAATTCGCAGCTGGCGCCGAACAGTCCTTCGCATGGGCAATCCGGCCCTGCCCCGATAGCAGACGTCGCGAACCACTCATGCGGGTCGAAAGCAGCATTCGGCGTCCGGTCGATAGGCAGACCTTCAAGGTGTCCATCGGCGTGGCGCTGAGCGTCCAGTCGGCTGGCGTCGCCTGAAACCGGCGATCAAAGCCGTGACAACCGCTCAGTGGCCGGCGCGCGCGATCGCTTCGCGCACCACCTCGGGGGCATGGTCGATGACGCGCAGATAGGCCGTCAGGGCCGCGTCGGGCCGGGTGCCGCCATGCTCTAGCGCTTCCAGTAGATCCGGATCGATATGGAAGGCGCGGGCGAACTGGGCCGCCGAAAGGCCGCTGCGCCAGCGCACTGCCCGCACCAGGGCGCGGGCCGAATAGGCCTGGGCCGGGGCGGCGGCCTCGTCGATCGCCGGATCGGTCGAATGGGCGTGGGGGGTCATGGGGAACGCTCCTGTACTGCCCTCCTCCTAGACCCTGTCGATTGCAGAAATTCGACGACTTTGAGTCAAACTTCGGTCAGGGCGGGGTGATCAGGGTGCGGGCCTTGCGCTCCACCTGATCGACGCCGCGCAGGGGGTCGCCGGAGGCTTCCAGCATGGTGTTGAAAACCTTCAGGTCGCCGGTCTTGATGCGCTTGATGCGACGGTCGCGCGCCCATTCCATGCCAATCAGCTGACCCAGCCGGCAGGCCTTGGGCAGCAGGACCGGCTGCTGGGAAGGCCCGCCCCGGGTCAGCAGCTTGTCAACGACGTCGTTCCAGTTGGGCGAGCCCGGCAGGCACAGGCTGAGGTCCTGGCACGCGCCGGTCCAGAACCGCTTGTACCAGCGCGCGTGCAGGTCATTCTCGAACTGCAGCCGGCTGGTCGCCTGCACGGTCGTGCGGCAATCATGGCGGACAAATTCCTGCGCCCCGGCTTCGCCGGCGATCAGCAGCACGGCCAAGGCCGCGACCCAAGCTCGAATCATCTGCGCCTCCAAGGCCTTAGCCTATGCCCAGGCTTCTACCGGCCCAAGATGACGCTTATGTCTCGCTCAGAAATGCGGCGGTGGCCTCGATGGCCTCGACCAGGCTCATGCGCTCGACCGTGACCCCTTCGGGCAGGCCGGAAAACAACCGCGTCGGGGCGGCGGCGTCCAGCATCACGAACATCCCGCGATCGTCCGCCCGGCGGATCAAACGGCCAAAAGCTTGGCTGATACGGGCCCTTGCGGTAGAGTCATCATAGCCCTTGCCACCAAAGCGTGCGCGTCGCGCCTTGTGCAGAATATCGGGTCTGGGCCAAGGCACCCTATCAAAAACCAGCAAACGCAGGGACCGGCCCGGTACGTCGATACCGTCCCGGATGGCGTCGGTGCCCAGCAGGCAGGCGTCCTGCTCGGCCCGGAAGATGTCGACCAGGGCCCCGGCCTCCAGCGGGTCGACGTGCTGGGCGTACAGGGCCAGACCCCGGTCGGCCAAGGGCGCGGCGATCATCTCGTGCACGGCCTTCAGCCGCCGGATGGCCGTGAACAGCCCCAGCCCGCCGCCGCCGGCCGCCAAGAATAGCTCGCGCATCGCCGCCGAAACCTGCCGGGCGTCTTCCTTGTTGACGTCGGTGACCACGATGGCCCGGGCGTTCTTCTCATAGTCGAACGGCGAGACTAGCCGCAGCACCTTGGGCGACTGCGGCATCCGCGCCGCGCCGGTCCGCATCTCGGCCAGGGCGAACGGATCCTCCAGCGCCGGATCGGTCAGGGTGGCGCTGGTCACCAGCACCCCGTGCGCGGGGCTCAGCACCGCCGCCCGCAACGGCTCGGTCGGATCCACCCAGTGCCGGCGGCATGCGGCGTCGACCACGCGCCCGTAAAGGAACGTCGCCTCGAACCAGTCCACGAACTCCGGATCATCCTCGGCGTCCTCGTCGATCGCCTTGAGGATCGAACGCCAGGCCGGCAGCGTCATCCGCGCCCGGCGGTCCAGGCCGCGCAGGGCGCCCTCGATACGCGCCCGCTCCGACGCGCCCAGGTGCTCGGCGTCCTCGTCCAGCACGTCTTCCAGCTGGCGGGCCAGGGCCAGCAGCGGGGCCTCGACCCCGGCCAGGGCCCGAGCCGCCTCACCCGCCCGCTCGCGCACCAGATCCACCGCCGGCCGGGCGGCGCATTGCAGCCCCTGCTCGATCCCGCCGCGCTCGCTGCTGCGAGCCCGCAGTTGCTCGATCACCGCCACCAGATAGCTCTCGATCGGCCCGATCGGATTGACCTGGCCGTCCGGCGGCGCAACGCGTCCAGACCAGCCCTCGCCCGGCAGGGCGGCGGCGGCGTGCAGCACGGCGGTGAGGGCCTGACGCGCCCCTTCGCGGTCGCCCAAGATGTCCAGCAGCCTGGCCTCCAGGCCCCGCCCCCGCCGGCCCCGGCCTTCGGGTCCGCGGATCCAGCGACGCAGTTCAGCCGCTTCCGCCCCGGACAGCGCCGCCGAAAAGGCGCTGTCGGCCGCGTCGAACAGGTGGTGGCCTTCGTCGAACACCACGCGCTTGACCGCCGTGGTCTCGTTGTCGCCCTTCAGCCCCCGCGCCGCCCGCGCGCCGTCGAACGCCGCCTGGGTCAGCACCAGGGCGTGGTTGGCGATGACGATGTCGGCCCGCTTGGAGGCCCGCACCGCCTTCTCGATGAAGCAGATGCGATAGTGCTGGCAGCCGGCGTGAACGCACTCGCCGCGCCGGTCCACAAGGTTGGCGGGGCTGGCCTGCTGCATCGGCGCGATCGAGAACAGCGTCGGCAGCCAGGCCGGGAAGTCGCCGCCGGTCATGTCGCCGTCTCGCGTGGCTCTGGCCCAGCGCGCCGTCAGGGCCAGGCCGATCAGGTCGCCATTGCCCAGCTGGGCGCCGTTGACCTGCTCCTGGAAGTTCAACAGGCAGACGTAGTTTTCTCGCCCCTTGCGCACCACCGCCTTGCGGGCCCGCACGGCCGGATCGGGATAGATCGACTGGCTCTCCCGCTCGATCTGACGCTGCAGCGCCCGCGTATAGGTGCTGATCCAGACCGACGGGCCATTGGCCTCGGCCCACAGCGAGGCCGGGGCCAGATAGCCCAGGGTCTTGCCGACGCCGGTGCCGGCCTCGGCCAGCATCATGTTCGGCTCGCCCTCGCGATCGCGGGGCTGGAAGACGAAGGCCGCTTCCCGGGCATAGGTCGCCTGGGCCTCGCGCACCTCGTCCAGGCCCGCGCGTTGCAGCAGCTCTGTCAGACGCTCGCCCGCCCGTTCCGGATCGATCGGCCGCGTGCCGGACTCGCCTAGCGGGGCCTGGTCTTCCCACTCGACGATGCGCGCCCAGACATCCAGGCCCGAGCTGCGAAACTGATTGCCGACCGGCGCGGATCGCAAGGCGCCGATCACGGCGGGTCCCCAGGCCCAGCCGGCCTTGGCCAGGGTCTCGGCGACCGCCAGGGCCTCCTCGCGGGACGGCTGGGGCGTCAGACGAAGCTCAGCCAGCAGGGCGTCGGCCGAGATCCTCAGGCTGGCCGCCTGCTCGGCCGCGCCCTTCGGCTCGGCCAGACCCAGAGCCATCGACAGGCCCACGGCCGACGGCGCGCAGAAGGTCGCCGGCCGGGTGAAGGCGTAGAGCTCCAGCACATCGAACAGTCGGCCGCTGCGCGCCGGGGCATGAAGATTGAGCCGCTTGGCCGTCATCGCCGCGTGGGCGACCAGGACCGGGCCGTGCTCCAGCAGGTCGCGCGCGTCCGGTGCGCGCAGCATCCGGCCCTCGCCGTCGCCATCCGCATAGCCGGCGCGCGGCCCGGGCAGAACGACAAGCGCGGGAGCAAGGTCGAGAGTCGGCGGCGAAGCAGTCACGCGAGTCTGTTAGCACCTTGGCGACGGAAACAGAATGCGAACGGCGTCACACCACGCGCGGGTCTTCGTCGTCGCCGCGTTCGAGCCGGTCTATGGCCTTCTGGGCCTGCTGACGCACGGCGGGATCGTCGCTCTCGGCCGCCCGGCGATACATGCTCAAGGCGGTTTCCAGATCGAACCGCACGCCTTCGCCCGCCTCGCACATCGCGCCCAGACGATAATAGGCCGGCAGATAGCCGTGGTCCGCCGCCAGCTGATACCAGCGGATCGCCTCGACATAGTCGACAGGCACGCCTTCGCCGTTGTGGTGCATCACCGCGACATTGGCCATGGCGATGGCCGAGCCGTTGCGCGCGGCGGCGGTGAACAGCTTCAGCGCTTCGGCGTCGTCCTGCGGCACGCCGTCGCCATTGGAATAGAGCGCGCCCAGGTCGTTCATGGCGGCCGACGATCCCGCCGCCACCGCCTTGTTGAGCCAGAAGACGGCCCGGCCCATGTCGGCGCGCACGCCACGTCCATGATGATAGGCGTTGGCCACCTGGAACATGCCGATCTCCGAGCCCCCATCGGCCGCACGGCGATACCAGCGCAGGGCCTCGGCCAGGTTCTCCTCTATGCCGCCGCCGCCCTCATGGACGATGCCGACATTGTAGAGCCCGTCCAGATCGCCCAGGGCGGCGGCCTGTTTGTAGAAGCCCAAGGCCTTGCGGCGATCCTGCGCAACCTGCTCGCCATCGAAATAGAGATTGCCCAACTCGATCATGGCCTCGGGCGCCCCAGCCGCCACGCCCCGGGCGAGCCAGTGCTGGGCCGCCTGGACGTCGAAGTGCGCAGAGTCCTCGTCGAGATACTCGAACGCCAGATCCACATAGGCCGTGGTATCCCCAGCCTGGGCGCGCTTCAGCAAGGCGGTGAGGGCCGGATCGGCGACAGGCGCGACGGCAGGCGGCGCTGTGACCTGGCGCGCCTGGGCGTGGGTTGCGCCACCCAGGGCAACCAGTCCCAACAGGACCACGAGCGCCTTCAAAATCATGACCACCCCAGACAGCGCCTACGATTGTTGCCGCCAGGCGGCAGGCGTCAAGCTTTGCAGCCTGAGAGGCGAGTTACGCCGCCCCGTGTGCGCGCCGTCTGGAAACGGAACGGGAACATGCTATATCGGCGAACAATGTCAGCGGCCGCCGCCCTCCCTCCCCGCTTCCAGGACTGGTTCGCCGCGCGCGGCTGGGCCGCGCGTGCTCACCAGCTGGAGATGTTGGCCAAGGCGCGTGAGGGCAAAAGCGCCCTGCTGATCGCCCCGACCGGCGGCGGCAAGACCCTCGCGGGCTTCCTGCCCAGCCTGATCGAGCTGTCCGAACGGGCTCCGCGCAACACGCCGGCCGGGGTTCACACGCTCTACATCTCGCCGCTCAAGGCCCTGGCGGTTGACGTCGAACGCAACCTGATGACGCCCATCCGCGAGATGGGCCTTAAGGTGGTCGCCGAGAGCCGCACGGGCGACACCGGCGAAAGTCGCAAGGCCCGCCAGCGGATCAGGCCGCCGGACATCCTGCTG
The DNA here is from genome assembly GCF_058680895.1 of Caulobacter sp. GSs2. The sequence continues at coordinate 891,851 of NZ_CM178725.1, forward strand.
ACCACCCCCGAGCAGTTGGCCCTGTTCTGCGCCTGGGAAGGCGCGCGCGAGTATTTCGCCGACCTGTCCTGCGTGATCATCGACGAGGCCCACGCCATCTGGCCCTCCAAACGCGGCGACCTGCTGGCCCTGCATCTGGCGCGCCTGCAGCAGTTCGCGCCGAACCTGCGACGGGTGGGCCTGTCGGCGACGGTCGATGATCCAGGGCTGGTGCGGCGATGGCTGGGTCCCGGCGGCGAGGACAGCGTCGACCTCGTCCTCGCCGCCGGCGGCGCCCAGCCCGTCGTCGAGGTGCTGGTCTCGGGCGGCCGCGTGCCGTGGGCGGGCCACACCGCCGAACATGCGATGGCCGAGGTCTATGAGATCATCAAGAGCTCGAAGACCGCGCTCGTCTTCGTCAACACCCGCTTCCAGGCCGAGTTCGCCTTTCAGAAGCTGTGGGAGCTGAACGACGAGGGCCTGCCCATCGCTCTGCACCACGGCAGCCTGTCGGCCGAGCAGCGGCGCAAGGTCGAGGCCGCCATGGCGCGCGGCGAGCTGCGGGCCGTGGTCTGCACCTCGACCCTGGACATGGGCATCGACTGGGGCGACGTTGATCTGGTCATACAGCTGGCCGCGCCCAAGGGCGCCTCGCGGATGGTCCAGCGGATCGGTCGCGCCAATCACCGCCTGGACGAACCCAGTCGCGCCATCTTCGTGCCCGCCAGCCGTTTCGAAATGCTGGAATGCCGCGCCGCCGCCGACGCCATCCTGGAAAACCACCTGGACGGCGAACCCGAGCGGATCGGCGCCCTGGACGTTCTGGCCCAGCACGTCATGGGGTGCGCCTGCTCTGAGCCCTTCGATCTGGTGGCGCTACACGACGAGATCCGCACAGCGGGCCCATATGCCGCCCTCTCGTGGGAAGACTTCGAGACCGTCGTCGATTTTGTCTCGACCGGCGGCTACGCCCTCAAGACCTACGACAAGTTCCGCCGCATCGTGCAGGGTCAGGACGGTCTCTGGCGCGCTCGCAACGCCCAGACCGTGCAGCGCCACCGCATGAACGTGGGCACGATCGTCACGGCGGCTACGGTCAATGTTCGGGTCGGCGGCGGCAAGCGCCCCATGGGCGGACGCAAGGTCGGCGAGGCCGAGGAAGGCTATTTCGAGCAACTAACGCCCGGCGACACCTTCGTCTTCGCCGGTCAGGTCTGGCGTTTCAACGCCATCGTCGGCGCCGACGCCTTTGTCAGCCCCGCCCCGGCCGACGATCCCAAGATGCCCAGCTGGGGCGGCTCGAAATTCCCCCTGTCGACCTATCTGGCCAGCCGCGTCCGCACGATGATGCACAATGAGGGCGAGTGGGCCGCCCTGCCTCCGGATGTGCAGGAGTGGCTGGCCTGGCAGAGGGTGCGCTCAGCCCTGCCGGGCGAACACGAAATGCTGCTGGAGACCTTCCCGCGCGGGAAGCGCTTCCACATGGTCTGCTATCCGTTCGATGGGCGCATCGCCCACACGACGCTGGCCATGCTGCTGACGCGGCGGCTGGATCGGCTGGGCGTCGGGCCCCTGGGCTTCGTCTGCAACGACTACGCCCTGAACATCTGGTCGCTGAAGCCGATGGACGATCTGGACCTCGACGACCTGTTCGATCAGGACATGCTGGGCGATGATCTCGAGGCCTGGCTGGAGGAAAGCTTCATGATGAAGCGCGCCTTCAAGGCCTGCGCGCTGATCGCCGGCCTGATCGAGCGTCGCTATCCCGGCGAGGAGAAATCCGGCCGGCAGGTGACGTTCTCGACCGACCTGATCTACGACGTCCTGCGTCGTCACCAGCCCGACCACCTGCTGTTGCGCTGCGCTCGGCAGGACGCCGCCAGCGGCTTGCTGGACGTCGCGCGGCTGGGCGACATGCTGGCGCGGGTGAAGGGTAACATCCGCAATGTCAGACTGGATCGGGTCTCGCCCTTCGCCGTCCCGCTGATGCTGGAGATCGGACGCGAGCGCGCCCCCGGAGATGCGGCCGGCGAGATGATCCTGGCCGAGGCCGAGGAAGACCTGATCGCAGAGGCCATGGCTTGACGCGGTTTGAAGCCAGCGCCTGTGGCGGGCTGCGCATCGAACTGGCCGGCGCCAGCGTGATGCTGCGCGGCTCTGGCGCGCTGTGGCTGGAAACCGAACGCACCCTGGTGGTGGCGGACCTGCATTTCGAGAAGGGCAGCAGTTATGCCGCCCGCTTTGGCCAGATGCTGCCACCCTATGACACCCGCGAGACGCTGGATCGGCTGGATCGCGAGATCGCCGCGCTGTCGCCCGCACGCCTGATCTTTCTGGGCGACAGCTTCCATGACGGCCAGGGCGAAGGCCGGCTGCCGGCCGACGACGCCGAGCGGTTGCGCAACCTGGCGCGCGGGCGGGACCTGGTCTGGGCCGTGGGCAATCACGATGAGGAGGGTCCGCGCGCCCTGCCGGGCGAGGTCATCGACGAAGCCTCGATCCTGGGTCTGGTTCTGCGACACGAACCTCAAGGCGGCCTGCAGCCCGGCGAAGTGGCCGGTCACCTGCATCCAGCGGCCAAGGTGTCGAGCGGCCGCAGCAGTGTGCGGCGGCGCTGTTTCGTGACCGACGGCTCGAGGCTGATCCTGCCGGCCTTTGGCGCCTATACGGGCGGGCTGAACGTCCTGGATCGGGCCTTTTCAGGCCTGTTCGGCGGCCCTGTCCTGGCGGCCGCCCTGGGGAAGCAGAAAGTTCACGCGATCGGACCGCGCTCCCTGCGGCCCGACTAGGATTTACATATGAAGGGCCTGCTCAAGGGCGAAGGCCAGCGAGATGGCCGCGCCGGAGGTCAACAAGGTTCGCATCCTGGGTCGCCAGGCCGGCCCGTCATGGTCGGTCACGTCCCAGACCCATTGCAGCAGGAAGACCAGCAGGAAACCCGACAATTGCCAGGCCGGCTCGAAGCGAAGCTCGCCGAGCAGAAGACCGAAGCCAGCAAGCGGAAACAGCAGCGAGAGACCCAGAACCAGCCATCTCGGACTGGGGTTTTCAATCTCGAGCCCGGTTCGCACGCCGCCAAAATACGAGACCATGGCGGTCGAATAGGCGAGCAAGGAAATCAGCGCGCCCCTCTGCGCCCCGGGAGGGCCATAGCAGAAGAGGCCGGAGGCCACGAAAAAGGGTATCAGGGTCGCGAGCCCGAACACCCACACCGCCGGCGGCGCCGGTACGCGATCCGCCACTGGCTCGCTCATGAATTAACTCCTCCGGAAGGCCGCCCCCGCGACCTCCCATACCCCGGGCGCGACTATACTCACACGCGCCTAGAGGTCCACGGACGATATTTGCCGAATGGATTCAAGCGTCCACGCAATGAGGGTCCCGTCGCGCAGGTCAGCGCGTGTAGACCGAAAGCCGGTTCAGGGTTTCGCCGTCCAGCGCGCCCGACGACGGCAGGCCCTGGTCGCGCTGATAGGCGGCGATCGCCATGCGCAGGGCGGGTGACGCCACACCGTCGCGCGGCCCCTGATAATAGCCCAGCTGTGAAAGCACGCGCTGAGCCGTGCCAAGCCCGGCCGAGGCCGGCGCCGTGGCGGTGCTGGTCGCCACCGAGGCGTTGATGGTCTGGGCGCGGAAGGCCATGGCCGAACGGTCGGCCGTGCGCTGGGCCTCGGCGGTCAGTTGCGGACGCAGAGCCGTGGCGCGAGCCTTGGAGGTAGAGTCCCCGGCCCGGCCGGCAATCACGTACCACTTGTAGGCCTCGGCAGGGTTTTGGCTGACACCCCAGCCGCCTTCGTAAAGCTGCGCCAGATTGAACTGGCTATCGACCAGACCCTGATCGGCGGCCTTGCGGAACCAGCTGGCGGCCGTGGTGGAGTTCTTGGCCCCGCCGTCGCCCTTGAAATAGAACAGGGCCAGGTTGTGCATGGCGCGCGGGTCGCCGGCAGTGGCGGCGCGTTCAGTCCAGCGGCGAGCCTCGACGAGGTCCTTCTTCACGCCGCCCTCGCCCATCTCGTACATCTTGCCGAGATAGAACTGAGCGCGCGGCAGGCCGAGATTGGCGGCCTTTCGCATGATCTCGACGCCGGAGCGATCCTTCGCCTCGATCTTGCGGACGCCCTCGTCAAACAACGCCTGGGCGTTCTCCTGCGGCGGCGCGGGCGGCGGCGGGGTGGCGGCGGTCGCGGTCGGGGTCGGGGTGATCAGTTGAGGCGACAACGCCACGGCGGCGCGGGGCATGCCGGGCGTCGTATCGGCTTCCGCCGTGCGGATCTCGACCTCGGACTTGCGGCCGGCGATGGACTCGGCAACGCGATCAGGAACCTGGCCCGTACCACGATCGGGCAGCAACAGGCCCGCCACACCCGCGCCCATGGCGCCGGCGACGCCGAACACCATCAGAGCGGTGGCGACCGTGGAGCCGACCCGGCGCTTAGGCGCCTTGATCGAGGCCTTGGACCCAAAGCCCGCGAACAGCGAGGTTCGGGCAGGCTTGTCCTTGGCCGGCTTTTCCTTCTTGGCCTTGACGTCAGCGACGGCTGCAGCGCGAGCGGCAGCCCGGGCCTGCTCAATCACTTCGCGGGTGGACAGTGGACGCGATGGATCGGCGGACTCGGGAGCGGAGAAGGTCCCAAAGTCAGACGCTGGCGCGACGCGTTCAACGGCTTCGGAGGGCTCCTGACCGGCAAAGCCGTCAGCGGCCTCATAGTCCTCGTCGTCGAAGCTGGGTGGCTCGGGATCGACCGCCGGGAAGGCGGCGACTTCGAACACAGGGGCGCGCGCCACGGGCGGGGGTGCGTTGAACACGTCCTCGTCCACGGCAGGCTCGCCACCGAAGGAATAGCTGCTGGTCGCGAACGGCGAGACCGCCGGGGCGCGAACGACAGGCGCGGGCGCGATAGCGGCGGCCTGGACCGGCGTCTCGGCTAGCTTGCGCTGGGCGTCGCTGAGGCGAGTGTCGATCTTCTCGCGCGCTTCATCGAGCATGCGCGCGGTGCGCTCTTCGCTCTGGCGGATCCGGTCGATCAGTTCCTGCGACGAACGCTCGTGGCGCTGATTGAGCCGGTCGGTCACGCGAGTGACCTGTTCGCCGACATCGTCGATGGCCAGAGCGTTGCGGCGTTCAGCGTTGCCGATACGCTCTGCGAGCTTCTCGGTGATGCGGGCGATTTCCGTGCCGAGCTTTTCCAGAGCCTGGGCCTGGACGCTGTCGGCGCGGTTCAGCTTGTGCTCGACGGTCGCAGCGATACGGGCCACCTCGCCGCCGACCTGTTCGATGGCGGCGGCGTTGCGGCTCTCTGCCGCCTGGACCCGACGATTGAAGGCGTCGGCGACGCCGACCACTTCGCGGCCCATGCGCTCGATGGCCCTGGCCGAGCGCTGCTCGGCGGCCTGGACGTGAGCGGCCATCTCGCCGAGCTTCTTGTCCATGCGATCGAAGCGACCATCAGCGCTGTCACCCAGCTTGGTCGCCATTTCGAGCCGCGCGGCCTCCATGCGCCTTGTCAGGTCGCCGGCCAGTTGGTCGAGACGCTCCTGGACGCCCGAGGTCGGGTTCGCGCCCTCGACAGCCTGAAGTCGGCCGTCCAGGGCGGAGAAGGATGAGCCCAGTTCGCGCAAGGCTTCTGCGGTGCGGGTCTCGGCGGCTTCCAGGCGTTGACCCAGACGCGCGACAACTTCCTCGACGACGGATGACGGGTCGCTGGTCGCGGCGGCCGGTTGGGCGTCGAGGCGGGCTTCCAGGGCGGAGATGGCTTCGCGTGTGCGCGCTTCGCCTTCGTAGAGATGTCCGGCGACCTTGCCGAGCGCACCTTCGAGCGCCCGCAGCGCCTCGGCGGAACGCGGTCCGACCGCCTCGGCTTCCATCCGGCGCAGGCGTTCGGTCGAACGGGCCTGCTCGGTCTTGATATCATCGACCGCGCCCTCGAAACGGGCGGCGACGGCGATCTGCTCACGTTCGGACAGGGCCAGACGGCTGAGCGCGCCGCGCACCGACTGATCGATGCCATTGATGGCGGCGGCCGAACGTCCTTCTGCGGCTTCGATGCGGTCCGTCAGACGATCGAGCGCAACGGCAACGCGACCGACTTCGTCGGCGGGGTGTTCGGCGATCTCGATACGCGGCGGCGTGTCGCCGTCCGTCGCGATGTGGAGATAAGGCTTGGCGGAACGGTCCTGCGCACCGCCGACAAAGGCGTCGACAGCAGCGGCGTCGCCCTGTCCTTCACCCTCGATAATCATGCGGTTGAGCCACTCGCCCAACGTCATGCCGGAGCGACGCGCAAGGTCCTTTGCGACCTCACGTGCCTTGGGGTCTATCCCCTTTACGCTCCATGGCGCTGCGGCCGTCATACGAATCGTTCTCCCCGCACTTGGGGACCAACGCTAGTCACCGATTCCTGGGGTGTAAACGCGACCAAATAGCTAAATCTAGTAGGTTTACGATTCACAAGTGGAGGAATCGGGACGCAGCTTTAACCATCTTTACCTTGGTTAAAAAGCAAGGGGGTTAACGCGGGTTAACCATTTGCCAGGCTGATTGTCGCAGGGCATGGAAGGCGCATGGACCTGCCATTCACCGTCGCCGCCCTGGTTGTGCTGCTGATCCTCGCCGTGGTCTGCGGATGGCGTGGCGCGCGCCCGGCCAACATCTTAAAGGGCCCGCGCATGATGCCGTGGCGCCCGCTGATGATGGTCTGCGTGGTGGCGATGATGCTGCTGCTGGTCCACCTTCTGAACCTCCTGGGCATGCAAACAGGCAACCAGACGCGCTATTAGGTCGCGGGCCGCTTTGGTCGCTTGGTCAGACCGCTGACACCGCCCGAAGACAACAGACCGATGTCGGCCAGCAGAAAAGGGATCGCCCACTTTTGCGGCGCGGCAATATAGCGCGGCTGCCAGACGGGGTCGTACTTGTCCTTGTATCGGCGCACGCCTTGGAAATTGTAGATCTCTTCTCCGCGCTCATAGAGCAGGCGACCCACGCGCGACATGATCGGCGCCAGCGGACGGTCCTCCAGCCCCGCCAGAGGCGCCATGCCGAACTCAAAGGCCAGATAACCTTCGTCGCGGCCCCACTGCAGGAGTTCGACGAACAGATAGTCCATCACGTTCTTGGGCGCTTCGTCGGAATAGCGCATCAGGTCCATGGAGAAGGCGGACTTGTGCGCTGTCGTCCACAATGTGGCGAACGCGACAATCTTGCCCTCCGAGCGAACCAGCGCCACTGGGAACTCGGCCACATAGCGCGGATCGAAGCCGCCCATGGAGAAACCCTTCTCGCCACCAGCGTGATGGCCGAGCCAGGCGTCCGAAATCGTCTTCAACTCCTCCATCGGCGCCTCGCCAGCCGGGAGGACCTCAAAAGCCGCCCCGCCCTCGCCCGCCTTGCGCCAGTTGCGACGCAGAACCTCGCGGCGGCGGCCCACCAGGGAGAAAGCCGCCAGCGGCACGGCGGCGCTTTCCCCTGTCTTCTGGATGGCCAGACCCAGATCGATGGTGTCAGGCAGGTCGTCAGGACCCAGGGCATAGAAGCCTGCGCGCGCCGCATGGGCGTCGGCCAGTTCCCGGAAGCGCCAGAACAGCTCCATCCGCTCATCGCGGCGGCCGACGGGCGGGCCAAGGGCGATCCAGGAGCGACGGCGTACGCCGAACATCAGAAAGCTTTCGCCCGAGGCCGAGAACAGGAACCGCTTGTCCCCCAGCAGCGCCAGATTGGATCCGGGCTCTGCATCCTCGGCCTTGGCGAGAATGGCGCGAACCCGGTCGAATTCAGGATCGGTGTCATCGACGACAGGCGGCATGGCCGGGGTCGCGATCAGCCGCCACACCCCGATGGCCAGCAGCACGATGCCGGCCGCCACCGACGAGCGCAGGGCCCGGGCGGCGTCCTGGTCGCCCATCAGGCGCATCCAAGACTTGTCGGCATATTCGGTGTGGGTGAAGATCCACCAGCCGCAGAAGGCCGCGCCGCCCAGGGCTGCGGCCGCCGACAATAGCCAGCCCGGCGTGATCTCCATCCGGAACAGCGCCGCCTTGCGCGGGAACGCTTCATGGAACGGCAGGATGAGCAGGCAACACAGCGTCAGAAGCGCTGTCTCTTCCCAGTTCAAGCCCTTGAAAATGGCCAGAACCGCCGCTGCGGCCAGGGTGATGACCGCAGCCCACCACGC